>CAYZAI010000218.1:0-8356 GCA_964476305.1 uncultured Myxococcales bacterium | reverse complement strand
TCGAGGGTCCAGTAGCGCGTCCACTCGCTGCCGTCGACGGTGGCGTAGCCCACGCCGGCCTCGTTTGAGTCCGCGCCCATGATGTTGGCGCAGTGGCCGTCCGAGTCCATCCAGCCCGCGACCACGGCCTCGGGGGTGCCGTAGCCCGCGCCGATGTTCTCGCCGGTGGCGTAGCCCTGGTAGCCAGAGTTGGCGATGCGCTCCCAGGGATCGTCGCCCAGGGGCCCGCCCGGGCTGTCGTGGTCGAAGAAGTCGCGCTCGCCCATGTCCAGGCTGTGGACCCGGGCCGCGCACTGCAGGTAGGGATCCATCGACAGCGCCGCGGCCGGCGCGAACGTCCCCTCGCTGCCGCAGTTGGCGCCCGCCGCGCGCTCGGCGTTGACCAGCGCCAGGACCTCCAGCTCGAGGCTGGCCCAGTCCGCGGGCCAGTCCACCACCGATTCGTGGCACTCGACCGGGTCCGCGTCGCTGTCGCTGTCCGCATCGGCGTCGGCGTCGGCATCCGCGTCGGCATCCGCGTCGCTGTCGCTGTCCGCATCGGCGTCGGCATCGGCGTCGGCATCCGCGTCGCTGTCGCTGTCCGCATCGGCGTCGGCATCCGAATCCGTATCGGTGTCCGCGTCCGCATCGGTATCCGCGTCGCTGTCGCTGTCCGCATCGGCGTCGGCGTCGGAGTCCCCGTCGGAATCGGAGTCCCCGTCGGAATCGGCGTCGGTCCCGTCACCGGAGGTCCCGTCATCCGTGCAGGAGACGAGCACCGGGACCAGCAGGCAGCACGCGATCCGGGAAAGGCGCTTCATCGGCTTCACCTCCTTCGAGCGGGACCACCATACCACGTCAACCGCCCAGGATCCCGGGCAGGACCTCCCCGGCCCGGGCGTCGATGACGGCGTCCGCCAGCTCGTCCATGGCCGTGGGCCCGACGTTGACGATGACGATCGATGCACCGGCGCGCCTGGCCACCAGCGGGATCGAGGCCGCGGGGAACACCTGGAGCGTCGAGCCCACCACCAGCAGCAGGTCGCAGGTCGCAGCCGCCTCGGCCGCGGCCTCCATCGCCCCCGGGGGCAGGGCCTCGCCGAAGAACACCACCTTCGGCTTGAGCAGCCCGCCGCAGGCGTCGCACAGCGGCGGCAGCTGCGTGACGACCTTGGCCTTGACCTCGTCGAACTCGTAAGTAGCGCCGCACTCGAGGCAGCCGATGAGCCGCGTGTTGCCGTGGAGCTCGATCACCTTGGTGCTGCCGGCCTTCTGGTGCAGCCCGTCGATGTTCTGCGTGATCACAGCGCCCCCGCGACCCGCGGCCTCGATCCCGGCGATGGCGATATGGCCCGGGTTTGGCGCGGAGCGGACCAGCGCCTCGTAGCGCACGTCGCGGAAGAAGCTCCAGTAGTAGGTCGGGTCCTTGCGGAAGTAGCCGATGTCCGCGTACTTCTCGGGGTCGTACTGCTTCCACAGCCCGCCCTCGCCGCGGTAGGTGGGGATGCCGCTCTCGGCGGACATGCCCGCGCCCGTGAAAACCGTGATGGTGCGGGCGCGCCGCATTAGCTCGGTCGCCTTCTGGATGGGATCGCTCATGCCGACAATCTACCACGACCTCGGTCGCAGATGATGTACAATGGACGGGATCTTAGCGAAGCGAATCCGCAAGGAGGGAGCCATGACGCGAACGGCAATCTGCACGGTGGCGCTCCTGGTGCTCGCGGCCGCGGGCGGCTGCAAGGACGAGGCGCTCACGGCCCGGGAGGCGCTGCAGGCCCTCGAGGAGGTGGCGCTCTCGAGCCAGGCCGAGACCTCGTCCGGGGGCACCATCGAGATCGCGACCAACTTCACCATCGGCGCGGCGGTCGAGGCCGCGGCAGAGGAGCTGCGGGAGTTCGTCTCGAGCCAGCTTCCCTGTGCCGAGATCACACTCGATGGCGCGCAGCTGACCATCGAGTACGGCGCCCACCCGCTTTTGGAGTGCGAGTACCACGGCCAGACCTGGGAGGGGACCCACGCCATCGAGGTCGTCTCGGCCGCGGACGGCATGCTGGCGGTGCACCACGAGTGGACCGACCTCGCCAACGAGCGGGTCTCGGTCAGCGGCGCGGCGGACGTGACCTGGAGCTCGGCCGAGGGGAGCCGTTACGTGGAGCACGAGCTGGACTGGACGCGGCTCTCGGACGGCTTCGCGGTCACGGGCAGCGGCGAGCGGACCCAGCGGGCCCACCCCGAGGGTCTGGCCGTGGGCCTGCGGGTGGAGGGTGGCCGCGAGTGGACCTCGGAGCGCGGCGACTGGAGCCTCGCTATCCAAGACGTGCAGCTGCGCTGGATCGACCCGGTGCCCGAGCAGGGGCGCTACGTCCTCACCACGCCCTTCAAGGGCCCGGCGGAGACCCTCAAGACCGCGACCGTGCGGTTCGAGCGGATAAACGAGGACACCATCCGCGTCACCATCGAGTCGGGCGACAAGAGCTTCGCCTTCGACGTCAGCAAGTACGGCGCCATCGACCAGGTCGATGAGTAGGGGGACGGCTGCTTGCGGGCGCCGGCCCGTCTGGTAGAACCGTCCACATGAAGCTGTTCCTGTCGGGGTTTCTCGCCGCGCTGGTCATCGGGATCGGGCTGCTCTGGGCCCAGGGGCAGGGGTACGTGGATATCTTCACGCAGGAAGAAGCGACCGCCGCCATCGCCCCGACGCCCGCTGCCTCGGCACAGGAGATGGCTCCGGCGCCGCAGAAGAAGAGGGCGAAGAGAGCGCGGCGCAAGGCGAGGGGGGCTGCGGCGGAAGCGGCGAAGGGATACCAGGACGGCGACGGCGTGGCGGGAGACGATCTGGGCCAGGGCGCCCGCGCGGTGGACGGCGCCTCGCGAGGCGGCGAGGAGCAGCTGTCGAACGCGCAGATCGAGCAGGGCATCGACCGGATCTTCGGCGGCATCGAGCGCTGCCTGGTGCTGATGCCGCCCGACGCGCCCTCCAGCGGCCGGGTCGTGATCGGCATGGGGATCGCCTCCGGCGGCGCGGTGACCCGCGTGAACCTGTCCGGGACCAGGACGATGATCACGGGAGAGTGCGGCGCGTGCATCCAGCGGCTGGTGCGCTCGCTGCGGTTCCCGCCCTTCGACGGCCCGGAGATGATCGTGCGCTACCCGGTCGCCTTCGATTGAGAGGGGTTTTGGCCTACTCGGGGACCACGACGTTCTCGAGCTGGACGCCGGTCATGTCCGAATACGTGTAGGGTCCCGCGCCGATGGGTACGGTGGTGAAGGTCTCGGTGGCGGGATCGATCTTGTAGGCCTCGTTCCCGCCCTGCGACACGGCCCAGACGTGGCCCTCGAAGTCGATGGCCACGCCGATGGTGTCCGGCACGCCCACGGGGATGGCCTTGACGAACGCGCCGGTGGCCTGGTCGATCTTGATGATGCTGCCGCTCGAGTCCGCGGCCCAGACGTAGCCGCCGCTCATCTCGCGGCCCACGGCGATCCCCCGCAGCATGGTGCAGCCCGGGCAGCCGGAACCGACCTGCGTGATCACCTCGGACAGGTCGTCGGGGTCGAAGCGCCGCACGCAGAGGTTCCCGCCGGTCCAGACGCGGCCGTCGGCGTCGACGGCGATGCCGTAGTGGCACAGCCCGATCCCGGCGATGGGGTACTCCGTCGTCATCATCGTTTCCTTGTCGACCTTCACGATCCTCGGGCCGGTGAAGTTGTTCACGTACCAGAAGTCGCCGTTGCCATCCACGGCGCCGCCGTAAGGGCAGCCCCCCGGTGCGGGCCCCTGGGCCAGGATCTCGCCGGTGTCCCCGTCCAGACGGTAGACGTTGTTGGCGGCCATGCCCCAGGAGCACGTCGCCACCCAGACGTGGCCGCCCAGGCCCGTGTCCGGGTCCTCCTGCCCGTCCCAGGCCGTGGGTCGGCCGCCCGACGGGGGGCCGATCTCGGTGTTCCACAGCATGCACTCGTCCTCGGGCCAGGGCTTCACGTCCCCGGGTCCGGTGGAGGTGTCGATGATGCCGTTGTCGTTCCGGTCGACGCAGTCGGCCTCGTTCGCGGCGAACTTCGTCACCGACGGCTTGGAGACGAGGTTGGGGTTGCGGTTGGTGACCACCATGTCGCCGTGCCGGTTGACCGAGGTGCGCGAGGGATCGTTCGCAGTTCCGTAGGGGCCGGTGATGTACCGGGCCACCTCCACCGCGGCGACCGTGCTGACCTTGGAGAGGGTGCCCTCGCCCGTGTTGGCGATCCAGATGTACGACTCCACCCCGGGGTCGGTGTCGGCGTCGGCGTCCGAGTCCGCGTCGGTGTCCGTGTCGGCGTCGGTGTCCCCGTCGGGAGCGGTGCCGTCGTCGTCGCCGGTCCTGCCGTCCCCGGTCCCCTGGCAGCCGGCGGCGAGGGCCAGGGCGAGGGCGGCTAGGGTGATTCGCATCTTCACGGTAACCATGCTCATCCTCCTCTCGTCGGGCGTCGGCGCCCGGGTCACGGCAGGACGAACCCTCCGAAGAACTCGAGAATCGAGGCGCTGGCGTCGATATCGTCGTTGTACGCCCCGAAGATCGCCTCGATGCAGGCGATGCTCGAGCCCCCCGGCCAGCAGTGGCCCATCGGGTCCATCGTGCAGAAAATGACCGACGCCCCTTCGTCGCAACCGGAGTACTCGTCGCAGTGGGATCCGCCGTGCCCGGTCGTGACCGGTGTCGGGTCGCACCCGTTCGTCCCGACCCAGGACTCGATGGAGGGGACGTCCAGATCGTAGTCCACGATCGGATCCTGGAGGCCGTGGAAGGCGAGCAGCGGCACCGGGCGCGTCGGTGCGCACTGGAGCACGAGCTTGGCCCCGGCGACCGGGGCAACCGCGGCGAACAGGTCGGCCGCGTCGCAGGCCAGCCGGTAGGACATGTGCCCGCCGTTGGACATCCCGGTGGCGTAGATCCGGTGGGGATCGATGCAGGCCCGGGTGGCCGCGTCGTGGACCACGGCCCGAAGGAAGCCGACGTCGTCCACGTCGTTGCTCGCGGCGTCGCCGCAGCACAGGCCCGCGTTCCAGGAGTTGCCGATGCCCTGGGGGTAGACCACGACGTAGCCGGCAAAGTCCGCCGCCGGGTTCATCTGCGAGAACAGGATCTGCTGGTTCGCCGTGGAGGACAGGCCGTGGATGTTCACGACGAGCGGGGTGGGCTCGGCGACGTCGTAGCCGGGGGGTACGTGGAGGATGTAGCTCCGATCGAGGTTGTCGAAGGTCAGGGGGATCGTGTACTGGCCCGGGCCCGGGTCGCCCGCGTGGGGGCAATCCGTCGACGGCCCGCTCTCCGTGCCGGTGTCCGAATCGCTGTCGGTATCGGCATCCGCGTCGCTGTCGGCATCCGCGTCGGCGTCGCTGTCGGCATCGGTATCGGCGTCGCTGTCAGCGTCCGCGGAGCCGCCGCCGTCCTGACCACACCCTGTGACCGTCGCGAAGAGGGCGACGAAAAACACCGGCACGAAGAAACCTCTGGTCTGCATGGCTCACCTTCCCTGGGCCGATGATAGCAGCCCCAGGGATCTCCCGCAGGACTTTTGCGGGGCGGGGTGGACTTGACGACCCAGCCCGCGTCTTCCCATTGCACCCGGCCGATGGTCGTCTTTGCGTGCAGGAAAAACACGATCCTGTACACTATCGACGGGTTCACGGACGAGACCACGGTTGAATGCCCCCCCGGGAGGGGATGCTTCTACCGGCCCGGCAGGGCCGGGGATCAGGAGGTGGACATGACGACTTCGAGACGGATGCTCATGGCGCTGGCGGTCCTGCTGCCCGTCCTCGCGGTCGGGTGCGAAGGCTGCAATGGCGAGCCCGGCAACACGGACTCCGGCACCGGGACGGACGGGGACTCGGACGGGGACTCGGACGGGGACTCGGACGGGGACTCGGACGGGGACACCGATGCCGACACGGATACCGGGACCTCGGACGTGAAGTTCTCCTACATCTGGATCGCCAACACGGGCGAGGGGACCCTGTCCAAGATCGACACCATGGCCGAGATCGAGGTCGCGCGCTACGTCACGAGCCCCCTCGGCGCGGTGGCCGAGGGCGACCCCTCCCGCACGTCGGTCAACCGCCACGGCGACATGGTCGTGCTCAACCGCCGCCATCCGGTGACCTACGACGCGTCGGTCCCGGCCTCGGTGACCAAGTTCGCGGCCAGCGTCGAAGACTGCGTGGATACCGACTCGAGCGAGACCATCGAGACGTCCGCCGGCCCGGAGGACGTCCGGGCCTGGGGCGAGGACGAGTGCATGCTCTGGCACACCCCCCTCCCGGAAGGGGTCGTCGCCGCGCGGGCCGTGGCCTGGGACGGGCAGGAGGATCCCGAGACCGGGCTGGGCGGCTACGTCTGGATCGGCACCTGCGAGAGCCTCGAGCACCCCGGGGCGCAGAACTGGCTCTTCGAGCTCGACGGCGACACGGGCGAGATCACGGAGACGATCGCCATCGATGGCTGCGCGTACGGCGCCGCGGTGGCCGCGGACCGCGCGCTGTGGCTCGTCGATCGCGCCGCGGCCTACGCCGTGCACCGGCTGGACATGGACACGCTGGACATCGAGACGTACACGGTCGACGCGGGCTACGGCATCACCATCGACACCTCGGGTCGCGTCTGGGCCACGGGCGACTCCGGCTGCAACCGCGTGGCGCGGTTCGACCCGGCGACCGAGACGGCCGAGAGCCTGACGATCTCCGAGATCTACACCTTCCCGCGGGGAGCGGGCACGGGCGTGGGCCTCAGCGCCGGCTACGTCTGGGTGGCGGACAACAACGGCTGGCTGCTCAAGTTCGACGAGGACGCCTTCACCTTGGAGGAATCCTTCCACGTGGGCGGGATCCTCTCGCCGGCCACCATCGGCATCGGCATCGACTTCCAGGGCTATGTCTGGATCGTGTCTATGAACGAGGACTCGGTGTTCAAGTTCGATCCGGTGTCCGAGACCTACGTCACCATCCCGGTCGGCGTGGGGCCGTACACCTACAGCGACATGACCGGCGTGCAATTGCTGAACCAGGTGCCGATCGAGTAGGGAACCGCCAGACGGCTCGCGTGAGCAGGGTGGCGGCGAGGAGCCCCCCCCTGAGGGCGCTTCGAGACGCTAGTCCGAGACGACGTTCAGGTTGGCGCCGCCCGGGTACCAGTAGCTGCCCGCGCTCTGCACGCCGTAGACCGAGACGCCCACCGGCTGGTCGGCGGTGATGGTGTGGTTGCCTCCGCTGGCGTTCGAGAGATGCACGTGGCCGACGACGTAGCCGGTCGCGCCGATGGGCCACCACGTGCCCACCGCGGCGCTGTCGAGGGTCACGGCCGCGCCAGTCGGGGCGATGATGTCCGCGTAGTTGGCCGTCCAGGACGCGGGGGCGTGGAACAGGTAGTTGTCGCGCCACTGGCCCGGGCTGACCGCCTGCACCATGGCCGGATCGCTGGTGCCGTAGCCGGCGGACTGCCCGACCATGTACTGCGTGACCAGGATCTTGTGGTCCGCGGTCACCACGAAGCGGCTCGTGCTCATGCTCAGCTCGACGAAGTCCCCGGCGTCGGCCAGCACCTGGTCCAGGCCCAGGTCGGGCTCGAAGGTGACGCTGGTGCCCGCCTCGGTGGCGATCACCCTCACGATCTGCGCCTTCTCGAGGGTGTCGGTGGGCACCTGGACCGGCGGTGCGATCACGTACTGGGTCTGGAGCGAGTCGATGGGGAACATCGACTCCTCGAGGTGGTCGCAGGCGGTGATGCTGGCGGGCACGTTGGTGCACTTGTGGCCGCCGATGACCTGGATCGGCTTGCTGCCGCTCACGCGGGTCCCGGTGAGGTCGCCCGACGCGGTGAAGACCAGCAGCGCGTCCCCCTCGTCCAGGGCGACGGTCCCCGTGCCGTCGGCCGCGACCCCGCCGCCGGCCTGGACGGAGCCTCCCGTGTCGGACGGCGTCAGCGTGACATCGGTGCCGTCCTGGTGCGCCACGACGGCGTAGAAGCCCGGCAGCGAGCTCCAGTGCGGCCACGAGGCGACCATGTAGTCGCTGCGCCAGGCGTTCACCGGGAGCAGCAGCGAGGCGTCGTTGGTCGTGGTGGAGTCGATGGGGTTGTACTGGTAGAGCGTGACAGGCTGATCGGTCCGCAGCCGGTAGGCGCCGTCGGCCACGACCGCGCTGGGCCCAGTCCCCTTGGTGAGTGCGTTCACCCATGGCAGGTAGATCACCTGGAGGCTGCCGGCAGCGACCGAAGTGGTGGTCACGGTGGAGGCTCCCTGCGTGATGGTCACGTTGGTAGCGAACTCGGTCGTGTTCGACACCGCCACCGCGAACTGGTTGGCGGGCGCGGTGTTGTACAGATCGTACTGCGGCGTGACG
>CAYZAI010000217.1:0-8402 GCA_964476305.1 uncultured Myxococcales bacterium | reverse complement strand
GTCTCCGACGTGTTCGGGCCGGCCACGGCGTCCGGCCCGCCGGCGATCGGCGTGGGCCTGGTGCTGACCGGCGCCGGCGGCGCGGGCGGCCGCGGCGGCGAGGGCGGCTCCGGCGGTCTCGGATCGGCCGGGGGCGCGGGCGGGAGCCTGGAGCCCGAGGAGCTGATAACACCCACCCTGGCCGGCCCTGCCGGCGGCGGATCGGGCGGCTCGGGAGGTGCCGGCGGCAACGGGGGCGGGGGCGGTGGAGGGTGCGGCGGGTCGGCGGTCGGCATCTGGCTCGCGGGCGGCGGGCTGAGCTTCCCCGGGGCGGAGGCGACCTACCTCGCGGACAACTGGTTCGCGGTGGGCGGCGCGGGAGCCGGCGGGCTCGGTGGAGGCGGCAGCGCGGCGGGAGGCGACGGGTCCGCCGGGGAGGTGCACGATGTGCTGGTCCAGTAGTCGGGACGTCGCCGCGAGCGCGGTGGCCGGGCTGGCCCTCGCGCTGGTCCTGGCCGGCTGCAACAGGGGCGCCGGCGGGACGGTCGAGGAGTGCAACGGGCTGGACGACGACATGAACGGCGCGGTGGACGATCCTTTTGTCGACGGCGACGGCCTCTACGACGGCGTCGAGAACTGCGGCCGCTGCGGGGTCGCCTGCGCCGAGGTCTTTCCCACGGCCTCGGCGGTCGAGTGCCGGACGGACGGCGGCGCCGCGAGCTGCGCCATCACCGCCTGCCCGGACGGGACGCACATCGTCGGCGACTCCTACTGCGCCGCGGACCAGTCCGTGGTCTGCCTGCCCTGCGAGGACGACTCGGACTGCGCCCTGGCGGATCCGGCCGCCGCCTGTCTCGAGCTTCCCGGCGGCGATCGGCGCTGCGGCGCGTCCTGCGATCCCCAGGCGGATGGCGGCTGTCCCGCCGGTTTCGGGTGCCTGCCTCACGGCGACGCCGGCCAGTGCGCACCCCTCAGCGGCTCGTGCGCCTGCACGCCGGACCAGGCGGGGACGATCCTCGGCTGCTGGGTGGAGAGCCCCGCGGACGATCTGCGCTGCCCGGGCCTGCAGTCCTGCGACGGCACGGCCCTCGGCGAGTGCCAGGCGATCCACGCGGAGAGCTGCGACGCCCTTGACAACGACTGCGACGGCGCCACCGACGAGGACTTCCTCGTGGACGGCGAGTACGTCTCGGACGAGCACTGCGGCTCGTGCCACAACCCCTGCCTGCCGCCGGACGCCAGCATGTCCGCCGCCTGCGTCGCGGGCCCGGTGGGCCCGGGCTGCGAGTACGCGTGCGTGCCGGGCTTCGCGGACATCGACGAGGTGCTGCTGAACGGCTGCGAGTGCCAGCTCTTCGCGGCGTCGTGGCCGCCGGGCGCCTTCGGTGTGGACGGCGACTGCGACGGCACCGTCGATCCCACGGACGGGTTCGTCTTCGTCGCGAAGACCGGGGACGACGCTGACCCGGGCACCCTCGAGGAGCCGGTGCTCACCATCGGCCAGGGGATCGAGCTGGCCGCTCCGGACGGGCGCACGGTGGTGGTGGCGCAGGGGGACTACGACGAGCAGGTGGTGCTGGCCGACGGGGTCTCGCTCTTCGGCGGCTACCGATCGGATTTCGGCGCCCGGGATTCCTATCTCTACGGAGTGCGCGTGGAGCACCAGTCCGGCCCCGCGGGTCACCCGGCCCTGGTGGCACAGGAGATCCAGGCACAGACCCGGGTCGGCGGCCTGACCTTCGCCGCCACGGACGGATTGCCGCCCGATCGCGGTTCCACGGCGGTGCTCGTCCGTTTCTGCGGGCCTGAGCTCGTGTTCGAAGACCTGGTCGTCGAGGCCGGAGTTGGGGCCGACGGCGTTCCCGGGACGTCCTCCGCGCAGATCCTGGCCGCGCTGGGCGTGTCCCCGCCGTCGCAGCTGGCGGGCGCGGCAGGCGGGACCGGGCAGGGCGGCGTCAGCGCCTGGTCGATGAATTGCAGCGGCGTGACCCGGGACGGCGGGGCCGGGGGCGCGAAGACCTGCCCCGTGACCCAGGTGTCGGTCAGCGGCGGAGACGGTGGAGACTCCACGTGCCCGGCCAGCGGGTGCTCCATCGGCCAGCCCTGCGGCAATGGGGGATGCAGCGACTACATGATCGGCGACACCTGCGACTGGGAGGCGGTCTGGGCCGCGGCCGTGCCCAACACCGCGGCCTCCGCCGGAATCGGGGCGGCAGGGGGCGAGCCCGGCGAAATCACCTATGACGCGCCCACCACGATCTGGGGCTCCAGCTTCTGCGACGACAACCCGACGCTGCGGCGTGCCGGAGGCAACGGCAAGGCAGGCGGCAAGGGGGGGAACGGCACCGGCGGCGCCGGGGCGACGGCGGCGGCGGCCACGATGGACATGGTCGTCGGGTTGTGGGCGGCCGGGGACGGGGCCGGGGGGACGGCGGGCGTCGACGGCAGCGGGGGCGGTGGCGGCACCCAGGGCAACGGCTACGACGCGTTGTCCGGCTCCGGGGGTTCGAGTGATCGCCTCGGCGGGGCGGGCGGCGGCGGCGGTTCCGGCGGTTGCGGCGCGCCCGGGGCGACCGGCGGGAGCGGCGGCGGCGGCTCCATCGGCCTGCTGATCATCCTCGACGGGAGCCTCCAGGGCCCGACAGCGAGCGGCGTGCGCGTGATTCCGGCCAAGGCGGGCAAGGGCGGGGCCGGGGGCGTGGGGCTGGCGGGCGGAGCGCCCGGCCCCGGAGGGCTCGGAGGGACCGGGAATTTCTGGTGTGCCCGCCAGGGGGGCAAGGGCGGTGACGGTGGGGCCGGCGGGACCGGCGGCGGCGGCGGCGGCGGCGGCGGCGGATCGATTTCCGGCTTCCACGTCCTGGCGCCCACCTTCGGGGCTGGACCCTACCTGGAGGCCCTCGCCGCGGAGAACACCGTGGACCCGCTCCCGGCAGCGGCGGGCGGCGGTGCGGGCGGCTACGCCCCGGGCGCGTCGGGTACGGCCGGGGCGCCGGGCACGGCGACGGCCTTCCGCGTGCAGTTGTCCCCCGAGTAGGCGGAGACGGACATCGGGCGGAGAATCCAGTCCATCGCCTTGTGAATTGTCTTTTTGGCCGTAACATCAAGTCGGGTCGGGACTCCAGGAAGACGGAGGTGACGAGATGGGCATACTGAGCTGGCTCGGCTTCGACGGCGCCTGCGAACGGGAGCCCGTCGAGCTCGACGACGGCAACTTCGATGCCGAGGTCCGCAAGTCCGATCTGCCTGTCCTGGTCGACGTCTGGTCTCATGGCTGCCAGCCGTGCATGGCGCTGGTGCCGACCATCAAGCGGCTCGCCTGCAAGTACGAGGGCCGGGTCAAGGTCGCGCAGCTGAACGTCGGCGCTGGGCCGCGGGCCGTCGCGAAGCTCGGCGTGCGCGGGACTCCCACGGTCCTGTTCTTCAAGAAGGGGGCGATCGTGGAGCGCGTCGTGGGGATGCGCGGGCAGCACTATTTCGAAGAGATCATCGAGGAGGATCTCCTCGACGCCCGGCCCGTCGAGGCGGAAGCGTGATGCGGGCCCGTCTCCTGGGTGCCTGGTCGCGGATCGATCCCGCCAGGCGGCGGTGGCTCAGGGTCGCTCTCGGCGTGCTGGTCGGCGGCGCGGTCGGTTACGCCTTCTATGCCTTCGTCGGCTGCGCCAGCGGGGCGTGTCCCATGACCTCGAACCCGGTCATCTCCTCGGCCCTCGGCGCGACCATCGGCGGATTCACCGCCCACGGATGAGGAGGTTCGGGTGATCTTCGACCTCGCCGCCGTTTTCGGGGCCGGGCTGCTCTCGTTCGCCACGCCCTGCGTGCTCCCGGTGATCCCCGTCTACCTGGCGGCTCTCGCGGGTGGCGACCTGCGTTCCCTGGAGGGAGGCCGCTGCCGGCTGCTCGGCCGCGCCGCGCTGTTCTCCCTCGGATTCGTCGCGGTGTTCACGGCGATGGGTCTGGGAGCGTCCTCGATCGGCGCCTTCCTTTCGGACCACCGCGTGGCCATGCAGGTCGCGGGCGCGCTCGTCGTGCTGGTCTTCGCCCTCAAGTTCCTCGGCCTCGTGCGCATCCCGGCGCTCGACCGCGTCGTCAAGGCCGACGACCGCCGGGTCATGACGCGCTTCGCCGGGGTCAACGCCTTCCTGATGGGAGTGGTCTTCGCCGCGGGCTGGTCGCCCTGCGTCGGACCGGTGCTCGGCTCGGTGCTCACGTTCACGGCCTCGGCCGCGACCCACCCGGGCGCCGGCGCCGGCTACCTCGCCGCCTACGGTCTCGGGTTCGCCCTGCCGCTGCTGGTCACCGCCGCTTTTGCCGAGGCGGGCACCCGCTTGCTGCGACGGCTCGGCCCGCAGTTGCCCCGCATCGAAAAAGCGATGGGTGTGCTGATGCTCGCCGTGGCCGTGTTCCTGGGCCACGGCGCCATGAGTGATGCAGGCTCTCCCGCCGGGGATCCCCCGCCGGACGGGACCGGATCCGCCGGCGCTTCGGCGGGCCCCGCTGCGCCGGAAGGCGAGCCCCTGCCGCGGATGATTGAGATCTACACCGAGAGCTGCCCCATCTGCCGGCGGATGAAGCCGCTCATGGCCGGCCTGGTGGAGCAGTGCGACCGTCGCGGTGTCCGGGTGGAAACCGTCGACGTCTCCAGGCCCGAGAACAGGCACCTTTCGGTCCGGCACCGCGTCGTGGGCGTCCCCACGTTCCTGTTCATCGACGAGTTCGGCCAGGAAGTGGCCAGGCTCGTGGGCGAGCAGACCGAGGGTACGCTCAAGCAGGGCCTGGCCGCCCTGCGCGGCGAGGAGTGCCCGGGACTCGGACGGCTTCCCAACGGTCTCACGACACCCATCGACGAGGTTCTGCCGGGAGGTTTTTCGGCGCCTCTTGCATTCCCGGTCCAAAAAGGAAAGGATGCGAAATCATGCCCCTCTACGAGTACAGATGCGAAACCTGCAACGCCAAGTTCGAGGTCATCCGCCGGATCAGCGATGCCGAGCCCGTCCGCTGTCCCGAGTGCGGGGAGCCAGCCAGGAAGCTGCTCTCCGGCTTCGCCGTCGGAGGGGTGAGGGGGCAGAGCGGCACCTCCTCCGGGTCGTCGGGCGGTTGCTGGAGCGGAGGGTGAGGCACGTGAGATCCCGCCCGTGTGGCGGGGTAGCTACCAGGACGCGCAGCACCATCCCTGGTCCGGGCATCCGACCTGGGCGCCCACCATGCAGGAGTCGGCCTGGCACTGCGTGTTGATGCCGAACTCCTGGCCCATCGCGACGCAGACGTCGGTGCCGATGCAACAGACCTGGCCCTCGTCGCAGGTGCCCTGGGGCTCGGTGTTCGATATCCCCCCCGGGCAGGCGGTCGCAGCCGGGAAGCAGTTGCCGGGCAGATCGGTTCCCTGACTCATCATCTCGTAGTAGGCCAGGCACCCGTCCGTGTCGGCATCGCTGTCGGCATCGCTGTCGGCGTCGCTGTCGGCATCGCTGTCGGCATCGCTGTCGGCGTCGCCGTCCGAGTCGCCGTCGGTGGCGCCGTCATTGTCGTCGTTGTCGTCGTTGTCGTCGTTGTCATTGTCGTTGTCGTCATCGCCGGGGTCCACGTACTCCCAGTTGGACGGGGGCTTGTCACAGCCCGCGACCAGGGCCAGGCACAGGACCACGGATACCGAGAGACACGCTGCGATGCTCTTCATCTGTTCCCTCCGGGTTGAAGGCTCGATGAGCGCCGGTACCACGTATACTCCGATCACGGTCCGCGGTGCAATCCCAACACGCGGGAGAGCAGGCCGGCGTGGACGCTGATCGCTCCGGAGGGACAGATCTCCTGGCAGCAGAAGCACGCGATGCACCTGTCCCGGTCGATGGCCGGCAGGCCCGCGCCCAAGGACGAGCCATTCGCGGACATCGAGATCGCCCCGGCCGCGCAGGCCTCGGCGCAGCGCCCGCAGGAGACGCACAGCCGCCGGTTCACCACCGGGCGCAGCGAGAGCAGGCGCTCGGCGACGGGCTGGAGCGGACCGAGGGAGCCGACACGGGGCAGGGGCAGCGGCCGGGCCATCTTCCAGACCGGTCTCGGTCGGAGATCGAGGGGATCGATGCCCACCACGGTGACGGCATCCGGCGGGCACACGACACCGGCCTCCCTGGCCGCGGCGAAGGTGGGCAGGCGCGCAGGGTCGATCCCCAGGGCGCGACAGAGCACGGCGTCGAGGGCGTGGGCATTGGTCGAGGCCATCAGCGCGCCGAAGAGGCGCGGGGTTCCGGAGCCCGGGCCGTTGCCCTCCATCCCGACCACGGCGTCGAGGATGCTGACCCGTGGCGCCACCAGTTCGTGGATGTGGACGAGGAGCCGGGCGAAGGACAGCGGATCCTTCCCGGCGCGGAAATGCCATTGGGCCTTCTCCATGCCCGTTACGGCTCCGAAGGTGTTCTTCGCCGCGGCGGTGATGACCATCTGCCCGTGGGTCTTGAGCTTGGGCAGGTTCACCAGGCAGCCCGCCTCGACCATCCGTCTCGAGAGGCACAGCCGGTGGAACCGCGCCCCGGGCGGGGATGTCTCCGCTCCGTCGTCCGCGTCGACCACCGTGAAGGGCTCGGAGCCGCCGAGACCGAGGCGCCTGGCGCATGCCGTGGCCGTGCTGTAACCCGGGCTGTCCGTGACCAGGATCCTGCGCCCGGTGGCCGCCGTCGCCGCCCGCGCGACCGCGCGGATGATCTCCGGATGCGTGCACACGGCCCGGGATGCCTCGCGGGGGAGCAGGAAGTTGGGCTTGAGCACCACCTCGCCATTCGCCCCGGCGAAGATCGCTGGGCCGCCGAGGGGTTCGAGCACCCGCTCCAGCGCCGCGTCGACTTCGCGGGGTTCGTAGCTGCCGAGCCTGGCGACGGAGACCAGCGCGTCGGCGGCTCGTGCCCCGTCCCGCGAGGTCGTCCGCGGCCCGCCGGCGCCGCGCGCGCCGTTTTCGCCCGTGTCTCGCAGGGGGAACTTCCTTACTCGGCCTTGATCACCGGCACGCCGGGAGGCGGCGTGAACGAGAACAGCGCCGCGTCGAGGCCGGGGTTGGTTTCGGGGTTGTCGAAGTCGAGGCGGTTGCGGTTGCCCTCGTGGTCGACGACTACCGAGCGCACGACGCGGAAGCTCGTCTGGTCCACGTAGATCTCGACATGCTTGAACGGCGAGCCCTTGGCCTTCGGGATCAGCTTGACCACGTGCCCCCTGGCCGCGAAGCCGTACTTCTGCGCGTCGAGCTTCTTCGCCGAGTAGTCTTCGAGGATGCGCCCCTCGCCAGTGAGGAACGCCAGCCCCTTGCGCAGGCGCTCCGCATCGGCGGTGCCTTGGAAGACCTGGGGTACCTCCGGCTCGTGGATCCAGAGCTGCTTGCCGTCCCAGACGAAGAGCTTGTTTTCGGGCCTGGAGTACTCCCAGCGCATCAGACCGCCCTTCTTGAACAGCAGCTTGCCGTAGGCGCGCTCGAGGCGGCCCGGGAAGAGCTTGTGGGCCGAGGTCTGAACGAACTCGCAGCGGTAGTCGTTCACGCCGGCGTAGTACTGCTGCACCTTGCCGACGATCTCCGCCGCGCCCGGGGCGCCCTGGGCTTCCGCGGTTGCGGCGAAGGCGGCACACAAAGAGAGGGAGAGGCAGGTCGCGAGAGTGCGAGTGAAAAGGGTTCGAAAAATCCTCATCGATATTCTCCTTGGCGCCCGGGTCCCGATCGCGGGGTCGTGCTCCAGGACAGCCCTAGCGCGTTTTCTTGGACCTGGGAAGATCGACGGCTATTCCGAAACCCGGATCACCCCGCTTTTCCCGGACCTTTCGCAGGTCAAATAGTCTTTGAAATTCAACAGGTTGAAGCTCAGGATAAAAAAAAAGAAAAAAAAAGCGAAATCTCTTGACGCAGTCAACCCCGGTGCGTATAAAGCCCTCCGCCTCGAAGGACGAGGTGGTCGAAAGCCCGAAAGCCGTTGACCACCTAGGATTCCAGATGTATTTTCGAGGCTTCTTGCTCGAGGCCCACAACCTCGAGCGGGTTCGGTCTTTGACAACCGAGCAGCAAGATAGATGACGGGTCCCGAACGAGCCTGTCGGAGGCTCGAAGAATTCCGACGACACCAAGATTGAACTGGAGAGTTTGATCCTGGCTCAGAACGAACGTTAGCGGCGCGCTTAACACATGCAAGTCGAGCGAGAAAGTCCCTTCGGGGGCGAGTACAGCGGCGCACGGGTGAGTAACACGTGGGTCATCTACCTTCCGGCGGGGGACAACACTTCGAAAGGGGTGCTAATACCGCATACGTCCACTTCGGTGGGGAAAGGCGGCTTCGGCTGTCACCGGAAGATGAGCCCGCGGCCCATCAGCTTGTTGGCAGGGTAACGGCCTACCAAGGCTACGACGGGTAGCTGGTCTGAGAGGATGATCAGCCACACTGGAACTGAGACACGGT
>CAYZAI010000216.1:3785-8407 GCA_964476305.1 uncultured Myxococcales bacterium | reverse complement strand
GTCCGCGGTCTTGTCCTTGGGCTTCTTGCAGCAGCTTGCCGCGACAACTGCGATGAACAACCCCGCGGTCAGGCCGACGAACAGCAAGGTGAACAGGTTCTTGAAAGTTGGGCGCATTTCGGGATCTCCTCTCTCGGCTTGGGAACCGGGCATCCCATCCTTGTCTGTGAATGACGGCAGTCTATGACGTCGCCGCGCCGGAATCAAGGACGGCGTCCGTCCCCCCGATCTTTCGCCGATCGTGCTCCAGGGCACTCCAGGGTGCTCCGACTCCAGGGTGCTCCGATTGACCCGATCCTTCGCCGATTGTACCGTGTTTCCCGAGGTATCCTTGATGTCGCGAAAGAGCTTGGTGTCGACTTTCACCGGTTGTCCGGCCTGTCCCCGGTCGCCGACCATCGCGATGCTGTTCGCTCTCGTGCTGCTGGCCGCGGCGTGCAACCGGATGCAGGACGTCGGCGGGGCAGACGGGGGATCGGACGCGGACGCGGACGCGGATGCGGACACCGACGCGGATGCGGACACCGACGCGGATTCGGATTCGGACGGTGACTACGATGTCTTCGGCCATATCAGCCTGGTCCAGCACACCACCGACGTCGACGAGGGCGGAACTCTGACCCTCACCGCGGCGGTCTACGGGGAGCCCTACGATGTTGACGACGACTCCTGGGTCGAGGCGCGGATCACGCCGGACGGGGTCGCCTGCGACTTCTACTACTGCTCCGGGTTCCCGTCGGACCCCGAGGATCCGCCCCCGGACCAGCTCGACGGCGGCGCGTTCCGGGTCGGCAACGGCGGCGACTGGCCCGACGTGCTCGAGGTGGAGTTCGAAGGCCTGACCTACGCCGCCGACCACCGCACCCAGTGGAGCGCGGACAACCCTTTGCCCGCCTGGCTGGTGCCGGGCGGGTTCCAGGTCGCGCTCGTCGCGGACCCGGCGGGCGCGGTGCCCGCGTTCGAGGCGCCGCTCGGGATCTCGCCGATCCCGGAGATGCACGAGGAGTCGCCCCAGCCCGCGGACGGGGACGGCAACTACCTCTTCGAGTGGTCGGACAATGGTGCGGACTCGGTCGTGCTGGCGCTGCACTTCAACCTGGACTGGGACGACTCCCGGATCGTGTGCCGGCCCGACCCGGGCGCGGACCAGATCCTGATCCCGGAGGCCTGGATCGACGAGTACTCCTGGGGCTCGGGCGAGGTGCAGCTCTACTCGCTGGACGTGGTCGAGATCGACATCGAGGACGCGCGGGTGGAGATGCGGGTCATCCGCGGTCACAGCACACCGTTCGTCTCGGCCACAGACTGATCCCCGCGCCCGGGCGAGGTTGTGCTATGCTTCTGTGCGACCGGACCCAGGCGGCCGGACGGAAGGAGGCGCGGGCTTTGGCTACGGGGTGGGCGCCGGACGGCGCCGTTCAGGACCAGATCGACGCGAGCGTCGCCTCCGCGGTCGAGCGCGCCCGCAGCCGCTTGCCGGTGGGCGAGAGCCTCGAGTTCTGCGAGGACTGCGACGAGCGGATCCCCGAGGCGCGGCGGAGGGCGCTCCCGGGGGTCCGCTGCTGCGTGCGGTGCCAGAGCGAGCGCGACGAGCAGGACAGGCAGACCAGCATGTACAACCGCCGCGGCAGCAAGGACAGCCAGCTCAAGTAGCCTGCCTTGCGGCGGCTATTTCGCCCCGCCGTCGGGGCCGCCGTCGGGGTCGCCGCAGTCGGGCGCGTCCCAATCGCAGGTCCCTTCGCAGTCGCAGTAGCCGTCGGCGGCCCAGCCGCAGGGATCGTCGAGGGTGCAGCACTCCACGTCATAGCCCTCGTAGCCCGGGCAAAGCTCGGTCCCGGCGTCCGGATCGGTGGCCGTGTCCGCGGCGTCCGGGGGATCGACCCCGCCGCCGAGGTCGTCCAGCATCAGCCCGCAGCCGGAAGCCAGCGCGAGCAGCGCCGCCGAGGCGAGACGGGACGGAGCGCCCATCAGAACCGCACCTCGAGGGAGGCGGAGCCCGGACCGAAGCGCAGCCGGGGCGACATCCTGGCCTGGTCACCTTCGCCGCCGGCGGGCTCGGCCTCTTCGACGTCGGGAGCGAACGCGGCGAGGATCAGGATCCCCATCATCGTGCAGGCGAACCCCGAGGCGACCAGCAACGTGGAGGATCTGGCCAGGGCGTCCCGGGTCTCGAGATCCTCATGCCGGTCGGGCGGGCAGAGACCGCCCGCGCAGTCGCCCTCGAGCTCGGAATCCAGGTGGAGCGCAATCCCGCCGGTGACGGCGCCCCCGGCCAGCAGCCCGAACCCCGTGAAAAGCGCGATCCACCCGTGGGTGCGGAGCGCCGGGTCCGCCACCATCTCGGCGTCGTAGGGGTTGACCGGTCCGCCGCCCTCGTCTTCCTCGTCGTCGCTCGCGCGGGGCGCGCAGGCGGCCGGACGCGGCGCCAGCAGCAGGGCCAGCAGCAGCAGGGGCAGGGCCGCGAGGCGATGCACGGAGGGTCGCATGGGAGCGAGTATAGCAGAGGCCGGCGGGATGCGAAAAGTGTGGTTCACGGTGTGCCGTCGAGCTGCAGGCCCTGACCCTGGAGCGGGGCGCCGAGGCCGCCGCCGCCCAGGCCGCCGCCGAGGCCGCCACCGCCCAGCGGGGAGCCTTGCCCGCCGAGCGGCGAGCCCTGGCCGCCGAGCTGGAGCTCGAGCTTGCCCGGTGTCGGTGCGGGCAGGCCGCCGCCCGCCATGGAATCCTCTCCACCGGTGCCCGCGTCCTCGTCGCTGGCGACCTCGTTCCCCGGCGAGAAGCCGAAGATCCGTTCGAGCTCCCGGGCCATCTCGGGCGAGTCGACCTTGGCCAGGACCTTGGCCAGGGTCTCGCGCATCTGCCCGAACCGGGCGGTCTGGCGGTAGACCCCGGCCAGGGCCAGCAGGGCGTCCACGGCCTCGCCCGAGAGGCGCACCGCCTGCTCGGCCCGTTCGATGGCCTCGGCGTTGTCGTGCTGCAGCATGTGGAAGATGGCCCAGCCCATGGCCACCTCCGGGGAGAGCGGATCGAGCTTTTCGGCCAGGGCCAGCTCCGACTCGGCGGTCTCGACCTCGCGGCGCATGGCGTAGATCTGGCCCAGCACGGCATGGGCCTGGGCGTAGTCCGGCATCTTCTCGATGGCCGAGCGGACCTCGCCCTCGGCCCGCGAGGCTCCTGTGTCGCCGAGCTTGATCAGCAGGTCGGCCAGCAGCACGTGGTTGACCGCGTCGGGCCGACGCTTGAGGGCCTTCTCGTACTCTGCCAGGGCCTCTTCCGGAGCCCCGCCGGCGATGAAGATCAGGCCCCGGGCGGCTCGGAATGCCGCGGCGTCGCCGTCGAGCTTGATCGCCAGCTCACTCGCCCGATGGGCGGCCGCGGTCTCGCGCCGGAACAGGGCCGCGAGGGCGCGCTCGTTGTAGAACGGGGCCACGGCCGCGGTCTCGGACAGGGATTCGAGGTCACCCCGGGCGGCGGCTCCCGTCCGCAGCTCGAAGGCCTCGTAGATCTCGGGCTCCTTGCCGTCCGTCCCGTCGAGGGCCACGCCGAAGCGGCCGTAGCGCCCGGTGGGATCGGCCGGGCGTTGTTCCCCGGCGAAGGAGTGGATCCGGACCATGTGCGTGTCCTCGATCTCGAGCGCCCGGGCCGAGGCGAGCAGCAGGCAGGCCAGCTCGTAGCTCGAGAGCGCCCGGGCGGGGCCGTCACCCTCCAGGACCTTCACGATCTCGTCGGCGGTGAGGGGCGGATCGGCGCGAACGGACCGCTGGTGGAAAGGCGTGAAGCGCCCACCCTTGCGCAACTCGCCGATGCCACCCACGAGCTTGCCCATGGCCTCGGGACCGTCCGCACCGCCGGCGAGGCTCTCGGCGAAGTGCCGCACCCCGTCGGTCACCGCGAAGGGAGCGACGGCTTCTTCGGTCGGCACTCCGAGCTTCGCCAGCCGGTCCAGCAGGTCTTCGGCGCTCGCCGGGCTCCCGGCCTCGCCATCCCCTGGGGTTCGCACGACGAAGAGGTAGTAGGCCACGACCGCTGCGGCCACGGCGAGCAGCAGCAGCAGCGCGGTGCGCGGGAACCTGCCCCTCGGCGCCGGGGCGGCCTGGCCCGGGCCCTCACCGGCCGGCTCGACGTCGTGGATGCTCATGCAGCGCGGGCAGCGCGGTTTCTTCGGACCGGGATCGGCCTCGAACTCGTGGTCGCAGGCGAGGCAGTGGTACTTCATCTTCGGAAAACTCCCGTCGAGAGGGTGTTCAGCGGACCAGGCCCAGCAGCAGGACGAGCCAGGACCAGGTCCGGGCGTCGGCCGGGCGGCCCACGGCGCGGCAGCCGCAGCTGTCGTCCTCGATGTCGTCGATGCTGATCTTGTCGTTGTCGGTCTCGGAATCCGTGTCCGTGTCGGAGTCGGAGTCGGTATCGGTGTCGGTGTCCGTGTCGGTGTCGGTGTCGGTGTCGGTGTCGGTATCGGTGTCGGTGTCCGTGTCGGAGTCGGTATCGGAGTCGGTATCGGTGTCGGTATCGGTGTCGGTATCGGTGTCGGTATCGGAGTCGGTATCGGCGTCCGTGTCGGCATCCGTGTCGGCGTCCGTGTCGGCGTCCGTGTCGGCATCGGTGTCGGCGTCCGTGTCGGCATC
>CAYZAI010000216.1:0-3775 GCA_964476305.1 uncultured Myxococcales bacterium | reverse complement strand
CTTCGGGCTCCGCGCCGGCCCGCCACGCCGCTCCTGCGTTCGCCTCGGTGTCGTCGTCGCTGTCGGCGTCGGTGTCGGTGTCGGTCTCCGTGTCCGTGTCGGCGTCGGTGTCGGCATCGGCCGCGGTGACGAGAAGGTCGTCGATGCGCCAGGTGCCGCCGGTACCTTCGGCGTCCCAGCCCCGGATCTGCAGCGCGAGATCGGCGACGTCGTTCACGGCGGATATCGCGGAGAGGTCCACGGCCTGCTCCCGCCAGTTCTCGTCGTCCGGCACTCCGACCGGATCGCCGACCGCGGTGAAGGAGAGGCCGTCGGTCGAGTAGAACACCTGCCAGGTCCGGATGCCCGTGGTCGAACGCCGCTCGGCGAAGGAGAGCGCGATCCCGGTCAGGCCCGTGGTGCTGACCGCGATCTCCCAGCTCCCGGCCTCGGTCGAGGCGTCGGAGGTGGGCCAGTCGCTGGATGACGCAGCCTCGACGCTGCCGTTCCCGGCCGGGAAGGTGACCGTCGCACTGGTGTTGTTGGCCAGGGTGCCCGCGCCTTCGTCCACCACCAGGTCCTGGTCCTCGAAGTCCCAACGGGCTACGGTCTGCTGGCCGAGGGCCGCCCCTGCGACAGTGGTGACGAGCGCCACCGCCGTCAATGCCTCGAGTCGTCCATGGGTCATGGCTGGCCTCCGTTCGTCTTCCGTCGTTGACACTACCTCCCTGCCGCCCACCGGGCAAGCGGAACACCCCGGAGTGTGCGAAGAGCGCTTTGCACCGCGAAGCCGACCGTGCGAAGGAACCGGGAAAAATCGGGTTCCTTGTTTTTCGTTGGAAGGAGAAAAATGCGATTGCCTCCGCCTCCTTGGCGGAGTAAAGGGCCCCGGCACCAGGTGTGGTGCGAATGTTGCTAAGGCCTTGTACGGACGAGTCTGTTCAAATTCTCCGGGGATCATCGGGAAGAAAAGGACGAACCCATGTTCGATTTGCCATCGGCCGAGTTGCGCAGGAAGCCCGTCGATGCCGAGGTGGCGGCAGATGTCGCCGCGGCAGGCACACCGAGGATAGAGGGTGTGGTCGCCAACGGGGAGAGTCTGGCGCGCCGGCGCGTCAACCTGCTCTTCGACGAGGGGACCTTCGAGGAGATCGGCGCCCAGGTCGCGACACGGGCCACGGATTTCGGCCTCGAGAACAAGAAGATCCCAGGCGACGGCGTGGTCACGGGCTCGGGCGAGGTCAACGGCCGCGTGGTCTTCGCCTATTCCCAGGATCGTTCGGTGATGGGCGGCTCCCTCGGCGAGGCCCACGCCAAGAAGATCAACCGCGTCCAGGATCTCGCGATGCGGGCCAAGGCGCCCATCGTCGGCATCAACGACTCGGGGGGCGCGCGGATCCAGGAGGGCATCGACTCCCTCGGCGGCTACGGCGAGATTTTTCGCCGCAACGTCGTGGCCTCGGGCATGGTGCCCCAGATATCGATGGTGCTCGGCCCCTGCGCGGGCGGGGCGGTGTACTCGCCGGCCCTCACCGACTTCGTCGTGATGGTGCGCAACCAGAGCTACATGTTCCTCACCGGTCCCAAGGTGGTCAAGACGGTCACGTTCGAGGAGGTCGATCAGGAGACCCTCGGCGGCGCCGACGTCCACGGCCGGACCACGGGCGTCGCCCACATGGTCTACCGCGACGACGCCCAGGCCATCTCGGGGGTCCGCGAGCTGCTCGGCTACCTGCCCCAGAGCTTCCTCGAGCACCCGCCGTACGTCGAGACCGGCGATCCCATCGATCGCGACGTCGCCATCCTCGACACCATCGTCCCCGAGAGCTCGAAACAGATCTACGACGTCAAGAAGATCATCATGGAGGTGCTCGATCGCGGGACGTTCTTCGAGATTCAGAAGAACTGGGCGCGCAACATCGTCGTCGGCTTCGCCAGGCTCGGCGGCCGGCCGGTGGGCATCGTCGCCAACCAGCCCGCGATGATGGCCGGAGTCCTCGACTACAACGCCTCGCGCAAGGCGGCGCGGTTCATCCGGACCTGCAACGCGTTCAACATCCCGCTCATCTCGCTGGTGGACGTCCCGGGCTTCCTGCCGGGCACGGGCCAGGAGCACAACGGGGTGATCGTGCACGGCGCGAAGCTGATGTTCGCCTATTGCGAGGCCACGGTGCCCAAGCTGGCCGTGATCCTGCGCAAGGCCTACGGCGGCGCCTACATCGTCATGAGCTCGAAGCACGTCGGCGCGGACGTCAACCTCGCCTGGCCCACGGCCGAGGTGGCGGTGATGGGCGCGGCCGGCGCGGTGGAGGTGCTCTTCAACAAGGAGATCGCCGGCGCCGAGGACAAGCAGCAGGCCATCAACCAGAAGGTCGAGGAGTACGAGAACAAGTTCCTGAACCCCTCCCGGGCCGCGGAGCGCGGGTACGTCGACGCCGTGATCCGGCCGAGCGAGACCCGGGCCAAGCTCTACCGGCACCTCAAGTCGCACATGGGCAAGGAGGAGGAGCTTCCGCCCAAGCGCCACGGCAACATCCCGACCTGAGCGGCTCGAATCGACCGGCCGAACCCGGCCGATCCCGTCTGGGTGGACACCATCCCGGTCGAAGACGTCGTGGTCGATGTGTCGGCAGCTGCCGGGCTGCTGGTCGTGGGCACCCTGTGCGGCGGCGTCGATCTCTACTCCGCCGCGAAGGACGGCGTGGTACAATCGGCTTCGTCTCGCAGCGGGATGAAGGGAGGACACGTGGCCCACGGCAAGCTCGACATCGGCGTCGAGATCCTGATCGTCCTGCTCGCAGTCGGGATCTCGGCCCTGGCCTGGTCTTCCTGCTCCTCGTGCAGCGGCAACGCGAGTGACGACACGGACACCACCACCGGAACAGATGGAGACTCGGACACGGACGGCGATACAGACGCCGATGCCGACTCGGACTCTGATGCGGATGCGGATTCCGATGCGGATTCCGACTCCGACTCGGATGCAGATGCCGACTCGGATACCGATTCGGACACCGACGGGGACGGGGACACAGATCTGCCCGTGGGATGTCAATTGATCACGCCATGCACTGAAAACTCCTACGGTTGGACTGCTCGGGAAGCAATGGATAATGATTATCTTACATGGAGAACTCTGGACGGGACCCAACATGTGCTGATGATTCACCGGCTATCCACGGGAGAGCAGTTCGAGTTGTTGCGCCGCCCGTATCCCCAGACGATTGACAACCCATCTGTTTTCGGGGAAAAGGTTTTTTTCGAAAGAAAAACGGATCAGCTTGACACATGGTCTTCGGAAGCCTTTTCCATCGGGGCCTCGGAAACCGAGGAGGCCCAACTCACGAACAACAATTTTGCGGAAGGCAGTTGCTCGGGCGGAACCTCGCATGTCATTGCGAAGTGGGGGGGGGCAGGGCCTGGAGAGCGTGGATTGAAGGCCATTGACCTTGATAGTTTGGAGGAGGACGTCTTTCTGGCCGGCCCCACTATCGATGCCAAGGCCTTCGATGGTACTAGGTGGGCGAGCTACATTCAGATGGGTATTGATGGCGACACCTTGTGGAAATACGACGTTACGAACCCCGATGCCGGTGTGCAGCAGGTGGAGCCGAGCTACCTCGGTGCCATGTGGATGGCCGCCAACCCGCCGCGGCCGGAAACCGTGGTCGGAGCCGGGATCCAGGGCATCACGGAACGGCTCGATATTGTCGTCTGGGATCTGGAAAGCAACGAGCGGAACATCGTGGTCAACGACCCCTGGGACCAGGGGGGACCGGACGCCCACGGAAACCTG
>CAYZAI010000215.1:0-8415 GCA_964476305.1 uncultured Myxococcales bacterium | reverse complement strand
CCACGGCGCGCGTCATCTCGTTCAACGGGCTCAACGCCGTCCTCGATTCGCGGAACGCGAACAACATCGGGTCGATCAACGACTCCCTTCAGTTTCAAGTGATCATCCGCGTGGACGGAAGGATGACCTTCTTCTACAAACAGCCCACGACGAGCACCGCCTGGGACCGGATCCTGGACGTCGCGGGCTGGATGATCGGCCTGTCCGGATCCCGCTACCTGTCCTGCACCAACAACACCCAGTGCACCGGCACGTTCGGAGCGGGAGTCCAGTGCGACAACGTCTCCTACTACGCGGAGGGCGAGCCGATCTACACCGCCGGCATGACGTGCCTGAAACGAATCACCAATTACCTCGACGCGGCCCAGGTCGGCGGAACGTGGGTAGGAGGTCCATAGCGATGCGCAGCCCCATCATCGATACCAACGACCGAGGGTCGGTCCTGACCGTGCTCCTTAGGGCCTTGCTGGCGGTCATCGCCTTCGGCGCCTGCGACGAGTGCAAGACCTCCGCGGACTGCGGGCTCGGCGAGGTCTGCATCGACGGCGCCTGCGAGACCGCGGCCGCGACGGACGCCGACACCGACGGCGATTCGGATGCGGACAGCGACGGGGACACGGACGCGGATGCGGACGCCGACACGGACGCGGACGCCGACTCGGACAGCGATACGGACGCCGACAGCGACACGGACGCCGACTCGGACAGCGACACGGACGGCGACTGCGTCAATCCCCTGACCGACTGCCCGGACGACGGCGACCCCTGCACCGGCGCCGCCTGCGAGGACGGCGACTGCGTCGTGGTCCTGCTCAGCGACGTGCCGTGCGACGAGAATCCGGACGAGTGCACCGGCGGGACGTGCGACGAAGGCGTGTGCGTGGACGAGGTGCTGAACGGCACGCCCTGCACCTTCGACGACAACGACTGTACGGAAGACGTCTGTGACGACGGCGAGTGCAAGGGGCTGCCCTTGAACGGCACGCCGTGCGACTACGACAGCACCGCCTGCACCGAGGACGTCTGCCTGGCGGGCGTGTGCTCCGGGATCCCCAACCAGGTCGGCCAGCCCTGCGAGAGCGACGACAACAGCTGCACCAACGACATCTGCAGCAGCCTGGGCGCCTGCACGCACCCGAGCTTCGGGTACGGGTACTCCTGCGAGGACGAGGGCAACGACTGCACGGCCGACTACTGCGACGGCGAGGGCACCTGCCTCCACGATCCCCTGGCCTGGGGGGTCGCCTGCACCGATGACGGCAACGACTGCACGGCCGACTACTGCGACAACGACAGCACGTGCCTCCACCCGAACCTCGGCAGCAGCGTGAGCTGTGGGCCGGACAGCAACGAGTGCACCAACGACTTCTGCGACGGGGAAGGGAGCTGCGGCCTCCCGATCAGCGGGATCGCCTGCGCCAGCGACGACAACGAGTGCACGAACGACATGTGTGACGTGGGCGTGTGCAGCCACCCGGGGCTCACGGGGCAGCCCTGCACGCCCGATGGGAACGACTGCACGCAGGACGTGTGCGACGTGGGAACCTGCGGCCTGGTGCTGGACGGGTCACCCTGCGCCTTCGACGACAACGTGTGCACCGAGGACGTGTGCGCGGGCTCGATCTGCACCGGGCCGGTCGTGGAGGACGGTACCCCGTGCGAGGACGACAGCTGGTGCAACGGCCAGGAGCAGTGCCAGGGCGGGAACTGCCTGGTCGACGTACAGACGATCCCGTGCCTGCTGGCGGATCCCTGCCGGGACGGCGAGTGCACCGAGCCGGTGGAGCCCGAGACCGCGGGCTCGTGCGATGTGGAGCTGCTCGACGGCGTGGACTGCGCCGACGAGCTGGTCTGCAACGGCGTCGAGGAATGTGTGGTCGGCGCCTGCGTGCCGGTGGTGCCGCCCTGCACGGGGTTCGTCGCCGGCGAGTGCGAGCAGGTCGCCTGTGACGAAGGGGAGGTGGAGCCCTGCTACATCACGGACGCCGAGGAGGGCACCCCCTGCCCAGACGATTCCCAGTGCAACGGGCTCGAGACCTGCGTCGCCGGCAGCTGCGAGGCGGGACAGCCCTATTGCGGCACGGGCAGCGACTGCATGTGGCAGGAGTGCGAGGAGGGCGAGACCTACGTCTCGTGCGGTGACCCGGTGTTCGCGAGCGACGGGACGTTCTGCGATCAGGGCGATCTGTGCGGCGGCGACGGCGTGTACCGCTGCCTGGCCGGGCAGTGCGCGTTCGGCGAGGATCCGGCCTGCATGCCCCTCGACGGCGACAACAACTTCTGCACCTGGGTCGGCGTGTGCATCGACGACGGCGGCAACGACCCTTCCTGCTCGTTCGAGATGTCCGGCAGCTACCCCGGGCAGGCCGCGGTGCTCGCCTGCGACCCGCAGGGTGAGGAGGAGGCCAGCTCATGGGAGGTCTATACCGGAGCCGCCAACAACGACGTGTCGGACTACGGGACCGACTGCCTGGGCGACTACGACGGCGGTGACAGGATATACGTGACCCGCCTGGACAGCGGCGTCGCGTTCACGATCACTCTCACCACCGACGCATCCACCACCGGAGCGGATCTCGAGCTGCTCGTGATCTCCAGCCCGTGCTCTCCGCAAACGGGCTCCTGCGCCGTGGCTACCGGGGGCACCTACTCCGGCACGGCACCGGCCAACGGAAAGGTCTTCGTGGCCGTGGACGGCCTGGGCGGAAACCGGGGCGTGGGCACCATCGACATCACCTGTCCCTGAGAAAGCGTTCGGTCATTGGACGGCTGCTTTTTCCAAGACGTGAGAAGGCTCTTTTTTCTGGCGGGCCCGCTTCCCATCGGCTGGTACGTGGTCTGCTTCGCCCTCGCCGTCGCCTCGGGCACGGTGCTGTGGCAGTGGCAGACCCGTCGGGGCGGGTACGATCGCCGGATCCTGAACCGCATCAACCTGGCCGGCGCGCTGGCCGTGGTCCCAGGTGGGCGCATCGGCCACGTCCTGTTCTACAATCCCGAGAAGTACTTGGCCCAGCCCGCAGAGATCCTCCGGTTCTGGCACGGCGGGCTCGCGAGCCACGGCGTCTTCGCGGCGATGCTCCTGGTGTTCCTGGTCGCCGGCTGGCGCTACCGGATCTCCTACCTGGATCTCCTGGATCGCTTCGTGCCGTCGGCCACCGTGGGCGCCATCTGCGTGCGCGTCGGCAACTTCCTGAATTCCGAGATCATGGGCCGGCCCACGGATCTGCCCTGGGGCGTGCGCTTCATGTACTACGACTCGGGCAACCTCTGCCGGCACCCCGTGCAGATCTACGAGGCGCTGCTGCTGGTCGTCGTGCTGCTCCTCGTCCTGGCCGTCGAATGGAGGCTGGGCGAGCGGCGGCCCGTGGGGTTGCTGTCCGGGATCTTCGGCGTCGCGTATTTCGGCGGGAGGCTGCCCATCGAGCTGCTGAAGGAGCCCCAGACGGTTCGGGAGGTTGAGTCCGCCTTCACGACGGGGCAGCTCCTGTCCGCGGTGCCCATCCTCCTCGGTGCGTGGTATCTCTTCCGCGCCGCGCGGAAGGGAGCGACGCGATGACACGGACAGGTCGGATCGTGGGATTCTGCCGGGCGCTGGCGGACGTCGAGATGGGTCCGCTCGTGTTCGTCCTGGCCGCGCCCATCGTGGCCGCCGGGCGAGGGATCGCCGAGCGGTTCGCCTTCCCGCGGGAGGTGCCGTTCCGGCTGCCGCTGCTGAACTATCTGCTCTGCTATCTCTTCCTGCAGCTGGCGATGACGGCGGTGCTGGCGGCGGCCACCCGTGAGCGATCCTCGAGACACTCGGCGGCGGTGGCTCTCGGCCTGTTCCTCGGCTGGCTGCCGCCTGCCATCGACTGGCTGCTCAGGCTCGCGGGGTACGAGCAGCCCGGGAGCTGGTACATCTACCCGGACGAGTGGACCTGGCACTTCTTCTCCACGTACCAGATGCTCGGGGAGAGCCTCGTCGTCTGGGTGACCATCCTGCTCGTCGGCTGCTACGCCGGTATCGTCCGGTCCAGCGCGATCACTGGGTTGCTGGCCGCGGTCGGTGCCTGGGCCGCGCTGCAGGCCGCGGCGATGGGCATTCCCGCCCTGGCACGCCTGGCGCATCACCAGGGATGGCTCGGGTATTCCGACTCGCTCGACTGGCTCTACCTCGGCGGCGGCATCGCCCTCTGGGTGACCGTCCGGTGGCACCGGGTGGGACCCTCCTTCCGGCGTTTCGTCCACGCGCTGCCTTTTGCCGGGCTCGCCGCCCTGGGTGTACGCCTCGCGGGCGGCCACCACGGGCAGGCGGCCTTCGCGGCGGGTGTCATCCTCCTGGCCGGCCTGATGGCCTTGGTGCAGAACGACTGGTTCGACCGGGAGTCGGACGCCGTCGGGGGGCGTCGCCGGCCGGTGGGGAGGCACGACCTGGCGCTCGCGCTGTTGTTCCACGGGCTCGTGCTCTGGCGCCTGGGGGCGCAGGACCCCGGGGGCGTGGCGTTCGTCGGCCTGTTCGTTGCCATCTGGATCGCCTACGCCGCTCCGGGGATCCGGCTGAAGCACCTGCCCCTCGTTCCGTACGCTGTCGAGGGGCTGGCCGCGGCCACGTGCCTGCTCTACGGCGTGCACTACGGTGGCGGAGGCCCCGAAGCCAGCGGCGCGGCGTTCCCGTTTGCCATCGCGGCCTTCCTCGGGTTCGCCATCGCTTCGCCCGTCAAGGACGTGAAGGACTACGGCGCGGATGGGGCGGGCGGGATCCCCACGGTGTTCGTCCTCGCCGGTGCGGATCCGGGACCTCGGGGCGGGTGGCCACGCCTCGTCACGGCGCTTGTGGTGCTGGGGACGCTGCTGGTTCCGGCGGTCTGGCTGCTCGTCGTCACGGGCGGCGGGGCCGTGCCGGCTGCCGGCGCGCTCGGAGCGGTGGCCGTGGTCGCGGCGGTTGCGGTGGCCGGGCTCAGATCGTCCGACACCGCCGTGCAGGTGTGCCTGCTCGCGGTCAGCGTCCACCTGTTCCTCGCCGCGGCGCTGACCCCGCCATTGCTGGCGGCGGGCTGAGATGACCGGCGATCGCGAGACGCCGGTGCGTGACGCCGGCTCCTGGATCGCGGTCGGTGTCGTCTTCGCGGCGATGAACGGCGCCTACCAGTGCCTCGCCGCGCGGCTGGTCTCCGGCCTGTTTCCGCTGCCGGTGGCGGCCGTGGTTCCTCTGATGCTGGGACTGTCCATCGCGTCGGCCGGGGCCGGCGCCCTGATGGCCCGGAGGCTCGGACACAGGCTCGGGGCGGTCGGGACGTTCGCCGGGGCGTCGATGGTTGCGGCCACGGTGGCGCAGTTCTGGCTGGGCAATGCGGCGTCGTGGCACTGGTACAACGAGGCGGCGATCGCCGCGGTGGCGACCACGATCCCTGTCTTCGCCGCCATCGGCGCGATGACGGCGGCCTGCTTCGGCGGGCTGGCGGCAACGTCCCCGAGCCGGATCCCGGCGTTCGTGGCGCTGGAGGGGGCGGCCTTCGTCGCGGCCTACACGGGGGTGGCCTTCGCGGCCGGCGCCATCGGCATCGCGGGCCCGCTGTTGGCCACGGCGCTGGCAGGACTGGCCGCGGTCGTGCGTCGGCCGCGGGGCGCGATGCTGCTGGCCGTCGCGATCCTGGCGTCGTCGTCGGTGGATGCCGGGGACCGCCTCTTCGAAGCCGCCCGCCCCCCGTTGCGCCTGTGGGACGGCTTCACCGACTCCGAGAGGCTGGGGGGAGGGTGGTCGCCCTACGCCCGGGTGGACTTCGTCCTGTCCGACGGCGGGTTGGTCGCAGGCGTGTACAACGGCGTGCAGCAGTGGGCGGTGGATCCGGAGTCGAGGCGCGACTTCGACGTCCGCAGGCACGTCTACGGGAGGATCCGCGGCGCGGTGCTGATGATCGGCACCGGGGGTGGTCAGGGCATCTCCTGGCTCGGCGCCGGAGCCGATCGCGTGGTCGCCGTGGAGCTGGATCCGCTGGTCGTGGATCTCGCCGCGGAGCGGCTGGCCGATCCGCTGGGCAGACCATACGGGCGGGCCGAGGTCGTCGCCGGGGACGGGCGCGCCTTCCTCGACAGTGACGGGGACGGGTTCGACGTCATCGTCTACGAGGGGGCCGACCTGAACGTCGCGCACAGGGAACGCGAGATCGTCGGCACGGAGAGCTACCTGTACACCGCCGAGGGAATCGCGGCGGCCTTCCGCCGGCTCGAGGACCGCGGCGTCCTGCTGTTCTTCCTCTCAGCGGGCAGGGACTTCGCCGAGAAGGTCGTGGCGGGACTGGAGCCGGGCTCACACGCCGTCGCCTACGAAGGCCATGCCGACGGGATCATCCCGTTTCGCTACCAGCTCGTCGCGGCGTCCCGCTCCCCGTCCGTGGTGGCCGGATGGCGGGAGCACATCGAGGCCGGGGGATTGGACATCGAGCGCTTCGACCCGGGCGAACCCGGTGCGAGGGAAGCGATGGCGGCCCGGGACGACAGCCCGTTCGTCTATCGGCCGCTTCCCTTCGTCGCGCCCGCGCTGGTTTCGGCCATCGGGTTGCTGGCCCTGGCTCTCGCCGTTCTCGTCCTGCGCTCGCGGCCGAGGCGGGAGGCGGCCTACTTCGGCCTGGTGGGGATCGCGTTCGTCCTCTCCGAGATGAACGCGCTGGTGGCCTCCAGGGCGGCGCTCGGCGGGTACTACACCACCTCCGCGGCGGTTTTCGCCTTCATCGCGGTCGGCTATGCCGGGGGCGCCCTGCTGTCGCCGCGTCTCGGCCGGCCGGCCATCGCCGGAATCACGATTCTGGCCTTCGGGCTCGGCATCGCGTCCTCGTGTCCCGTCGCCAGTGCACCAGGAGGGGTGGCGGCGGTCGCGGTCGTCGCGGCGAGGGCGCTGCCGCTCGGTGTCGCCATGGGGCTCTTCCTGCCGCGGGGCCTGGCCCGTGCCCCGGCCCATCGGGTGCCGCGCCTGGTTGCCGCGGACATCCTGGGCGGCAGCATCGGCACCCTGGCCTACTACGTGATCGCGCTGTGGCTCGGAACCCGTGTCGCCTGGCTCGGAGGAGCGGGGCTCTACCTCTCGGCCCTGGCCCTCTGGTAGCGGGGATGGGATGATTGTGTCACCGATGCCCATCCGGATCCTGGTGCTCGAGGCGGCGGTGTACGTCGCCCTCGGGTTGGTCGTCTGGCGTGCCGTCGCGGCCAAGGGCGCCCTCTGGCATGCCCAGCGGGCGGCGGTACCCACGGCCATGGCTGTCGCGCTGTTGCTCGAGATGTGGAACGAGCGGGTGGTGCTGGCCGCCCGCTACCCCATCTCCCTCGCCGTGATCCCGGGAACCGGGATTCCCCTGGCGGTGTTGTGTTTCGCCGGCCTGTTCGCGGCCGGCACGCTCGCGCTCGCGGCGACCGCGGCCCGGCGGATCGGATCGACCGGCGCGCTGCGCTGGGTGGTCTTCGCCGTGGTAGTGCTCGGCGCGGTCTTCCAGGCGCACACCATCGAGGCGGTCTTCCAGGCGATCGGCTACTGGGAGATCCTGCCGCGCTTCCGGGCTATCACCGGCCTGGACGACGACGGTGGAGTCGCGGTCGCGTACGTCGGCGGCGTATGCGCGTTCTACGCCGCGTTCCTGGTCCCGGCCTGTCTTGCGGGCCTGGCCTGTCGCAAGGGGATCGCGCTGCCCCTCGAGGGCCCTTCCGGCACGGCACCGGGCGCGGCGGTCGAGACCGCACGCGGCCCGGGCCGCGGAGCCTGCGCTCGTGCTCGTGGATTGGTCGTGCGCTACCTGAGGGCCCTGCGCAGCGGAGAGGTCGTGCTGATGAGCGGGTTCGCGGTCGCCGGTCTGGTCTTCGGAGTGGACGCGCCGGGCTGCGCCCTCCTGGCTCGCGCCGCGATCTTCCTCTCGTCCATCCTGATGCTGTTCTCTTCCATCTACGTTTTCAACGCATGGGCGGATCGCGACCGCGATCGACACAACGCCAGACTGGATGCGCTGGCGCAGATCAGCGGTCGATCCCAGCTCGTCCTGATGGGTTTCTTCGGCGGCTTTGCGCTCAGCCTGCTTTCGGTTCTGGGCTGGCAGCAGGCGCTGGCGGGCACCGTCTCGCTCGCCCTGTGGCTCGCCTATTCCTGGCCGCGGATCGGCCTCAAGGGGGTGCCCTTCGCGGGCACCGCAGTGCATTTCGTCACCCAGACGCTGCATTTCCTCATGGGGTACTCCGTCGCGGCGGAGCCGGGAACGGAGGCCGTGGCCCTGGCCATGTTCTTCGCCCTGCTGTTCTCCGCCGGTCATCTCGTTCACGAGGCCATCGACCACGAGGCGGACAAGGTGGCGGGCTTCCGCACGGCGTCGGCCGTCTTCGGCCGGCGGACGGCCGTGGGTGTGTCGCTGGCGCTGTTCTGTGTCGCCGGCGGATACTGGACCGCACTCTGGTCCGACG
>CAYZAI010000214.1:0-8438 GCA_964476305.1 uncultured Myxococcales bacterium | reverse complement strand
AACCCACGACCTCCGCGTTGCGAACGCGGCGCTCTCCCAGTTGAGCTACGGCCCCGGCTTTTCAACTCCGCCGCCGCCGTCTTCGCGGCCCCGCGCGGAGGAGGCATTATATGCGGCCGACCCGGACGTACAAGGTCCTTTTTCCGGGGCTTTTTCGTTGGTCCCGACTTCCGGCGAGCGGGATTGTCCACACCGCGCGAAGCGGCTAGAGTCCCGGGCGATGGGACGCCTGTCACCACTCCTGCTCGCCCTCTTCGTGATACTTCCGGCGCCCGGCTGCCAGCGCTGCTCGGACCGAAGCGAGGCCAGCGACCCGGCGGCCGGCCTGCCACCCCCGGTTGAGCCCCGCGCCGGCAGGGCTCCGCTGCCGTGGGAAGCAGTGGCCCTCGGTGCCGACGTGACGGCCTTCAGGGTGGCTCTCGGCGAACTCGCGGGCATCCCCGGCGAGGACGTGGCCGTCCGCGTCGCGTGCGCGCCGCGCGCCACCGTCGAGGTGATCGAGCCGGGCGGTGAGGTGATGGTGGAGCGCACCGCCGCCGGTCACGATCTCGAGGGCTGCGCCCTGTTGCAGGCCGGGAGCGGGTCCTCCTCGCCGCTGGCCTCGGTTCGGGGCGATTTCGTCGACGGCCGCCTGGCGAGCGTCACCTTCGTCTTCCCCGCTGGCGAGGAGACACGGCTGCGCCGGGATCTGGAAAAACGCCTCGGTCCGGCCACCCGCCGCGCGATGACGCTCCGCACGCGGCTCGGCGACGAGGCCCGGGACGCGGACGTCTGGAACGTGGCCGGCGCGGCGTGGCTGCTCCTGCCCGGCGAGCGAGCGACGACCCTGGTGCACCAGGATCCCCGATCCGCCGCGGGCCTCGGTCGCCCGGAACCGGTGCCGGCTCGCGGCCAACCCGTGAACCTCGACGACATCGGCCTCGGCGGAGGCCTGGACCTCGATTCGCCGGTGCAGGCCCCCGACCTCTCGGCCATCCGCGCCCTGCTCGACGCGGCCGACGCCGGCGATGCGGGAACGCCCTAGGATATTCACCCCTGTCGGATCTCCCCCGCGGTATCGTCGAGCAGCGTGGCTACGGAAAGCGGATGCCGATCGAGAAAAAGAGAGAGAGCGAACGCCAACCCGTCTCGTTCCTTTCCGCGCCGGGGCTAGCCGAGCTCGAGGTACATTACCAGGGCGTCCTCGTCGTTGTCCGCGTAGTAGCCGCGTCTGACGTCTATCTGTTCGAAACCCATCCCCCTGTAAAGGCGCTGGGCCACCAGGTTCGACGCGCGCACCTCGAGGAAGATCTGGCTGACGTACTCGTCCCGGGCCACGGCGAGCAGGCGATCCACCATGGCTCGGCCGACCCCGTGGCCCTGGGCCCAGGGCGCCACGGCGAGGTTGATCAGATGTGCCTCAGGGGGGACCACCCAGTAGATCATGAATCCGGTCACGCCCTGGGTCTCCTCGGCCACCTCCACCCGCGAGCAGCCCTGACCCTGGATCTCCTCGGCCATGACCGAGCGCGGCCAGGGCGACGAGAAGCAGGCGCGCTCGATGTCCATCACCGAGTCCAGATCCTCCGGGCTCGCGCCACGCAACGAAACCCGGGCCCACGGCACCATTTGCGGTTCGTCGCTCCAGATCGTGCTCATGGCAGCAGCCGGAGCAGCGCCCGTTCGAGGGTCGCGGCCAGCCATTCGGCCAGCGCCTCCCGGGTATGCCAAGCCCGCGCCGTGCGCCTCGCCTCTCCCTGCTCCTGCGGGGGCCCTTCCTCGTTCTTCGCGCCCCGATCGGAATCACCGCGATCTTCCGAACGATCGGAGCGATCCGCTATGAAGGCGACCTGCGCTTCGGCCAACAGCGCGTCCTCGGCCCAGGCCGCGAGATCGTAGCGATCGGTTCCGCGACGGGCCAGCAGCGCGTCCATCGCGCCGCTCCCGCCTGCCCTCTCCTCGAGCCAGACGAGAACGGCCTCGCGATCTTCGTCGGATACGCTCTCACCCATCTGGCGGGCCTGTCGGGCCAGCAACCGCACCAGGGCGGCCACCCGCCTGGCCTGACGCCGCAACTGGTCGTCCGCCGCGACCCGGATCCAGTCCTGGCCGTGGCGCCTGATCAGCAGCAGATCCGCCTCGAGTTCGAGTTGGCTCACCGAGATCGGTGTGGCCTCGTCCTCCTCGGCCGGGCCGCCCCCTGCCAGGACAGCGAGCCCGTCCACGAGCACGGCCCCGGATGGTGCGGTACGCGGGGCCTGGGCCGCAACCGGGGCCGCAGCCCCCAGCGCCATGGCGGTCGGGAGCACGAACGGCAACAGGCCAGATCGTGATAGCCGCAACAAGGCGATGCCTCTCCTGGCTTCAGACGGGCCGAGGCCGCCTTCCGCCTCGGCGCGAACGCAGAAACTCGAGGAACGCCACGGCGCTCGGCAATTCCCTGGACGAGATCATGTCGATCAGCTCGTGGGCGATCTGCCGCAGGTCCACGCTGCCCTCGCGACGGGCGCGGTTCTCGATCTCGTATCGACCGTCGCCGTCGGCGTCTCCGCCTTCCATCTCCCAGGGTGGGAGGTTTGTCGGCTCGATGCGCTTGGCGGCCAGCCACTCGGTCATGTGGGCCCGCAACTTGATCGCCCGCTTGGTGAACCAGGCCTCGCGGTCCACGGGATACCCCACCAGCACGTCCTTGAACCGACGGAACGCCCCCTTGCCGTCGATGGCGATGTTGAGCTTGTCCTTGAGGACCGCTTCCTGCACCTCCTCGATGAACTCCTCCATCCAGCGGTACTGCTCGCGGGACGAAATCGGTTCGACGTAGACGTACTCGTTGCTGACCTCGATCTCCCGCAGGCGATTCTCGGCGTCCTCGCTGCCTCGGAAGACCCGGATCACGTCGCCCGTGACCTTGTTCAGGAAGCTGTGAAGCTCGGGAGAGTTGTTCTCGAGGGCGCCCTCGAGCTCCACCCAGTCCACGGCCACACGTGACACCGGCCCGCCCGTTCCTTCCTCGGGCTCGCCACCGTCCGGCACCTTGTCCCGCTCCTCGTCGAGAAACCGCTCGTCGTAGTTGTCGTCCGCCCGCTCGTCGGCCGTTTCCTCTCCCTCGCCGATCGTTTCGAACTCCTTGCTCAAGTCATCCGTCTCGTACATCTGCGAACTCCTAGTCTCGTCCCCAAGAGTGAATCTGTCGCTTGGCGCCGGGGCCCGCCCGTCCCGATGATGGCGCGGCAAGCGGCCGTAAAAAAACGCTCGGCCGGGCTGATTCTAGTCCCGTGGCCGCCCGGTGACAACTCGATAGGCCGGGATTGTGACAGAGTGGCGGCCCGCCTAGGCCAGCTTGTAGCCCTGGCCGTGAACCGTGAGGATGAACCTGGGCTTGGCCGGGCTCTCCTCGAGCTTGCGGCGAAGCTTCAGGATGAAGTTGTCCACCGTGCGGTTGGTGGGGCTCCGATCCACGCCCCAGATGGCGTCGAGAATCTCGTCGCGGGAAACCGGGATCCCGCGTCGCTCGTCGAGCAGCGCGATGATCGCGGTCTCGTAGAAACCGAGATCAGTGGTTGTGCCGTCCACCGTGGCGGTGCGGGCGTCCACGTCGACCCGGGCATCGCCCACGGAAACGACCTTGGAGGTCCGTCGCGAAAAGGCCTCCACCCGGCGGAAGATCGTGCGCACGCGGGCCAGGAGCTCGCCCACGGAGAAGGGCTTGGTCACGTAGTCGTCGGCGCCGGCCTCGAGGCCGCGGATGATGTCGCTCTCCTGGGAGCGGGCGGAAAGGATCAGGATCGGCATCGCCTTGTCGAGCCTGCGGATGCGATCACAGACCTGGTAGCCGTTGATCCCGGGCAACATCAGATCGAGGATCACCAGATCCGGGGCCATCTCCGTGGCCAGATCCACGCCCTTCTCGCCAGTCTCGGCCGCGCGGACCTCGAAGCCCTCGAATTCGAACGCATCCTTCAGGCCGAGGATGATGTCCTTCTCGTCTTCGATGACGAGGATCTTCTTTGTGTCGTTCACGACGGGAGACACTACCAAACCCGGCCTGCCAGGTCCACCATCGACGCCCTGCACTGACGCCATGCTCTTGCCCGACGGCCGGGCGCGGGTATGCTGTCGGCCGATGGATGGGAAGCGGCCGATCGGAAGTGACCGGATAACGCGACGCCAAGCGATCGGACTGGGCGCCGCGGCGACGGGCGCCCTGGTGCTGGGTCCGGCCATGACCGCGGCCGTGGCCGATGTCCCGCTCACCGGGCCCGGGCACGTGGTGGCAATCCACTGCCCCGGCCTCCGCGGCGGTCCGTTCCCGCGGGCGGATCTCTCCCGTCTGGCGGTGGACAGAGCCGTCTGCACCCTCACCGGGGAAACCGACCCTGGCCGGGCGTGGCTGCATTTCGTTTCTCCCGAGGACCGCGTGCTGCTCAAGATCAACTGCCTGGGCACGCGCTTCGCCTCCACCTCGACCGAGGTCACCTTCGCCGTGGCGGATGCCATCCGCGACGCGGGCGTCGCGGACGCGAACATCCTGGTGCTCGACATGTTCGCCAGCAACATGAACGGCGGGCGCTACTCGCTCTCCGAAGCGACGGGGCGGATGCGCGTGGTGGCCCACCGCGACGGGACCTACGACCGGGAATGGACCCATGCCGGCCCGGCGAGGGTCCGCTTCTCGGAGTTCTCACGCTGGGCCACGGCCGTGATCAACCTGCCGCCGATCAAGGACCACGACCTGGCCGGCGTGACCTGCGCGATGAAGAACATGACCTTCGGGATCGTCGAGAAGCCCCACGTCAACCACGGCGTGGTCAACGAGGCCATCGCCCACCTCTGGGCCAGCGAGGAGATCCGCGGAAAGGTGCGCCTCAACCTTGCGGACGGCTCCGCCGTCCTTTTCGATGGCGGGCCCAAGTACAACCGAGCCGGCCATGCGGTCCACGATCGGATCTACGCCAGCACCGATCCCGTGGCCCTGGACGCTGTGACCCACGAGCTGATCGAGGGCCTGAGGGCGGAAGCGGGCCTGCGCCCTCTGGCCCAGGCGGGCCGACCGCCGCGCTTCATCGATATCGCCGAGCGGCTGGGCCTGGGTATCGCGGATCGCTCCCGCATCCGCCTCCAGACCGTCGAGATCCAACCCCCGGCACCCTAGACCACACCGGCTACCGGGTCTCAGTCCCCGCGGTCCAGTTCGTCGAGCTGCTGCAGCAGTCGGCGCTCGGTCTCCCCCGGCTCCCGTGGCAGCTCGACCTGCACGGTCACGACGAGATCGCCGCGGCCCCGGCGACCGACGTAGGGCATGCCCTTGCCGACGAGACGGATCTCGTCACCGGGCTGGGTTCCCGCCGGGATCTCGATGTCGACTTCTTCATCGACGAGCGGCAGCCTCAGCCGGTGGCCGAGGATCGCCTTGGTGAAGGGAACCCGGATCGAGCAGCGCAGGTCGTTGCCGTGTCGCTCCAGCCGCTCGTGGGGCTGGACCGTGATGAAGACGTAGAGATCCCCCGGCTCGCCGCCGTGCTCGGGGTGCTCCCCTTCACCGGCGAGGCGCAACCGCATGCCCGTGTCGACCCCGGGAGGCAGGGTGGCGGTCACGGTTCGGGCGTGGGGCGCGAGCCCGGTCCCGGCGCACGTGTCGCAGGGATCTACGATACGGATCCCTCGACCCCGGCACTGGGGGCACGTTGTGGTGAGGGTCATGAAACCTGTGCGCTGCACGACCTGGCCGTGTCCATGGCAGACGGGACACGACTGGGGATCGCTGCCCGGCCGGGAACCGCTGCCGGAACACGTCCCGCAGCGCCTGAGCTGGGACAATTCGATCTTCTTTTTCGCGCCGCGGACGGCCTCCTCGAAGGAAAGTGTCAGATCGTGGCGCAGATCCGCGCCGCGAGCCGGCCGCGGGGGACGCGAACGGCGACCGAACAGGTCGCCGCCGAAGAAGTCCGAGAACAGGTCACCGAAATGGGTGAAAATGTCGTCCACCCCGGTGAAACCTGTCTGGCCGTGTAGCCCATCGTGCCCGAATCGATCGTAGATCTCGCGCTTTTCCGGGTTGGACAACACGTCGTAGGCCTCGGCCGCCTCCTTGAAGCTCTCCTCGGCCTCGGGGTTGCCGGGGTTCCGGTCCGGGTGCAACTCGAGGGCCAGCTTGCGGTAGGCCTGCTTGATCTGCCTGGCGTCCGCTCCGGGAGGCACGCCGAGGATTTCGTAGTAGTCTCGCCTGCGCGACATGGGACGTAACGCATCGTTTAAGTACGATTTCGCCAAAGTCAACAACAAGGTCCGCGCGAGGGGGAGTTGGCATTGACCCTTCGACGGCACGCCGGTAGACTGCCGGAAATGAAACCCGTCACGATCACGGTCGGCGGTCACTCGTTCCAGATTCGCTCCGATGCCGGAGTGGAGCACGTCGAACAGCTCGCGGCGGAGATCGACCGTCGCTTCAAGGCCATCGAGCGCCGCGGCCCGCGGTCCGAGCAGGAGTTCCGGGCCCTGGCCATGGTCGCCATCGTTCTGCTCGACGAGCTCGGGCGAGCCGAAGAGGGCAGGGAGCGCATCGCGCAGGCCGCCCGGACTTTCGCCCGCCGCCTGTTGGACCGCATCGACGCCGTTCTCGATCCCCGCGCTTCCTGAGACTGGCGCCGCGTTTGCCGCGGCATTCGACTTGACAGCCGGCCACCCATGTGGTCTTTTCCAGCGCTCGAATGCTCCGGGCCGCTCTCGGGCCCGCGCGGAATCGGAATCGAGGTGCCACCATGAAGAGGACGTACCAGCCACACCGCAGGAAGCGCCGCAACAAGCATGGATTCCGGGCGCGCATGTCCACGGTGGGTGGCCGCCAGGTGCTTTCGAACCGCCGGCGCAGGGGCCGCCGCCGCCTCGCCGCCACCACCTACAAGAAGTAGGCCGCGCACCTTCCCGCTGATGGCCTGCCCCGCCGACGAACGCTTCCCCAAGAGCGCGCGTCTCAGGAATCGCGCGGAATACCTGTCTGTTCAGCGCCGGGGCCGCAAGGTGCAAACCCGGGCGTTCTTGGCCCTCTTCATCGAAACCGGCGGCCGGGCGAGGGTGGGCATCACCACGACCCGCCGGCTGGGCGGCGCGGTGGTCCGCAACAGGGCCCGGCGCCTGGTGCGGGAAGCCTTCCGACGGCGTCTCCTTGCTGTTCCCGCGGGGATCGATGTCGTCGTGATCCCCAGGTCCGCCGCGCTCTCGCTCACCACGGCGGAGATTTTCCGCGATCTGGGAGACCTCGGCCGCCGGATCGAGCGTTCCCGGGAGTGCCGGTAGCGATGCTGCGGCGCCTGCTGATCCTGGCGATCCGGTTTTATCAATTCCTGCTGTCACCGCTGTTCGGTCCCTGCTGCCGCTTCGCTCCCTCCTGTTCCGAGTACGCCGCGACCTGCATCGCAGAGCACGGCCCGGTGGCGGGCACCTGGCTCGGCCTGAAGCGCATCGCCCGCTGCCATCCCTGGGGCGGCCACGGATACGACCCGCCGCCGCTGGCGGCACGGTCCAAGGACGGCTGAGATGGACTGGAAGATACTGGTCGCGGTGGTGGTGGGTCTGCTGATTTTCGGGCTGTTCAAGCTTTGCAGCAACGACAAGCCCGACTACGACGAGCAGCGCGCCCGGGAGCAGGCCACCCAGCGGAGCCAGGCCGAACAGGAAAAGACACGGAATGCCCGGCAAGGCCGCGTTGAGGCCGAGGATCGTGCCCGTGAGGCCCGCGGCGAGCGACCCGCCCCCGTGGTCCACAGCCTCGCCACCGAGGACTTCCGGGCGGTCTTCACCACCCGCGGGGCCTCGCTGCAGAGCTTCCAGCTCCTCCACAAGCAGTTCCAGGAGCACCCGCGCGACTGGGAGACCGGCCTCAGGGACGAAGACGCGGAGGATCTCGACCCGGTCGACCTGGTCACGACCAACCCGGACTTCGAGCTCAACGCGCCGCTGCGCTTCGAGATCTTCAAGGGCCTGGACGGGCTGCTGCCGGACGCGGACTGGGAGATCGTCGAGCGGAGCGCCGACGTGATCGTGTTCCGGTACTCGCAGCCGAACCAGCCGGTCGCGATCCTGAAGAAGTTCGAGGTCGATCGCGACTCCGGACCGTACCAGCTCTGGCTCACGGTGCAGGTGACCAACACCGGCGACCAGCGGATCTCGTTCCTGCCCGGCGTCGTCCAGACCGGCTACCAGCACCATTCCGAGGCCGCGGGGGGGTTCCTCTCCAAGCAACCGAACCTGCTGCGCGGCATCTGCCACCACGGCGAGGCCACGTACCGCGAGCCGTGGAACAGCGGTGACGCCCGCGAGACCTATTCCGGTATCGACGTGGTCTTCACTGGAGTCGAGACCAACTACTTCCTGTCGGCAATGATCCCCGGGGACGACGCGCCGGTAACCTGCAACGTCTATACGACTCCTGGCGGCTCGGGGGACGGGGCCTGGGGCGTTGT
>CAYZAI010000213.1:0-8441 GCA_964476305.1 uncultured Myxococcales bacterium | reverse complement strand
GCGGACTGCGACGACGGGAACGCGTGCACCTATGACGACGTGTGCAGCGGGGGCGTCTGCCAGGGCACCGAGATCACCTGCGACTCGGACGACTGCATGACGCGGACCTGCGATGGCACGTCGATGTGCACCGAGGTCTACGAGCCGGCCTCGAAGACCTGCGGCACGGTGATCTGCGACGAGAGCTGGTGCGACGGGCTGGTTTGGCACGGGTACCCGGCGGAGTGCACCCGCTACTGCGACGGCTTCGGGACCTGCGACACCTGCACGTGCACGGCCTCCGATGTCTCTTGCACGTCCGGGGGATGCTGCGTTCCGGACTGCGCGCAGCCGGGCGGCTGCTTCACCACGGCCAGCGCCTGCGGGGACGTGTGCACGACGGCGACGCTGACGAAGAACCGGTCGTGCAACGGCTGCGGAGCGAACGGGGCGACGGGCACGTGCTCGGCGGGGACGAGCACCGCGTGCACGTCAGCCAACGCCTGCCAGATCATGGACTGCGACGGGATGACGTACACCTGCACCAACGCCAGCGGAACCTGGGCCTGGCGCATGGACGCCTCCTGCGACGACGGCAACCAGTGCACCTACGGCGACGTGTGCTCCGGAGGGAGTTGCCAGGGGACGGCGATCAGCTGCACCTCGGACGACTGCACCACGCGGACGTGCAACGGCACGTCGAGCTGCACGGTGACGTACAAGTCATCCTCGACGACTTGCGGCTCGACCACATGCTCGGCAGACGTGTGCAACGGCACGAGCGCGTGGTGGAACTACCCGGCGAACTGCACGCGCTATTGCGACGGTTCCGGGACCTGCAACACCTGCTCGTGCAGCTACACGCCCACCACGTGCTCGGCGGGCGCGGGGTGCTGTGAGCCGGCGTGCGCGGACGCCACGGGGTGCTACACGGTGGCGGGGTCGTGCGGCGGGACGGACACGTGCCTGGCCAACACGCTGACCGTGGGCAACTCCTGCACCGGTTGCGGGGCCAACGGCGCGCTGGGCACGTGCTCGGGGGGCGCGACGTACACCTGCAATTCCACGACCCACCCGACGTGCGAGAGCCGTTCCTGCAACGGGACGACCTATTACTGCACCAACGCCGGCGGCACCTGGCAGTGGCGCACGGGCACGGCCTGCGACGACGGCAACGCCTGCACCTACGGCGATGCGTGCGGCGGGGGGGCCTGCTCTGGCACGGCCATCACGTGCAGCGACACGGCGTGCATCGACCGCTCGTGCAACGGCACGTCTGCCTGCACCGAGACGCCTCTGGACAACACGACGGTCTGCGGCACCACGGCGTGCACGGCGGACTATTGCGAAGGGCTTCTGTGGCACGACTACCCGGCGGACTGTTCACGATTCTGCGACGGCTCCGGCGGCTGTGGCTCGTGCTCGTGTGCATCGAGCGACGTGAGCTGCACGGCCTCGGGCTGCTGCCAGGCCCAGTGCAGTGCGGGGGGGGGGTGCACCACGGCCGCAGGGACGTGCACCGATGTGTGCGGGATGGCGAACCTGGAGGTGAACCGGACCTGCGGTGGGTGCGGTGGGAACGGTGCCGCGGGCACATGCTCCGGGACGATGCATACCTGCGACGAGGGGAACTCCTGCGCCACCGTGAGTTGCGGAGGAATCCAGTATCGCTGCACGAACGCCGAGGGCACGTGGCAGTGGCGGACGGGCGCGGCCTGCGACGATGGGAACGCCTGCACGTGGGGCGACACATGTTCGGCGGGGACGTGCCAGGGCACGCCGATCACGTGCACCTCGGAGACCTGCATGACGCGGACGTGCAACGGGACGTCGAGCTGCACCGAGACGCCGGCGGAGGACACGGTGACGTGCGGGACTTCGGGCTGTTCGGCGGACACGTGCTCCGGGGGCAGCTGGTGGAACTACCCGGCGAGCTGCACGCGGTACTGTGACGGGAGCGGCGCATGCGACACGTGCACGTGCACGCCGGAGACGACGGCGTGTGCGGCCGGTGGCTGCTGCCAGGCGGAGTGCTCGGCGTCCACGGGGTGCTCGACCTCGGCGGGGACGTGCGCGGACGTGTGCGGGGCGACGACGCTGGAGGTCGGGCAGTCCTGCAGCGGTTGCGGGCCGGCCGGGGCGACGGGGACCTGCGTGGGCACGAGCCACACGTGCGGCCCGGCGAACTCGTGCGCGGCGGTGAGCTGCGGCGGGGTCACCTACCGCTGCACCAACGCGGGCGGGACATGGGAGTGGCGAACGGCGGCGGCGTGCGACGACGGCAACGCCTGCACGTACGGTGACGTCTGCTCGGGCGGCACGTGCCAGGGCACGGCCATCACCTGCACGTCGGACACTTGCATGACGCGGACGTGCAACGGGACGTCGACCTGCACCGAGACCCCGGCCCCGGATACTACGGAGTGCGGGGTGGGGAGCTGCCCGGTGGACACGTGTTCTGGCGGCGGCTGGTGGAACTACCCGGCGAGCTGCACACGACACTGCAATGGGAGCGGGGCATGCGACACCTGCACATGTGCGCCGGAGACGACGACGTGCACGGCCGGGGGTTGTTGCCAGTCGGAGTGCTCGGCATCCACCGGGTGCTCGACATCGGCGGGAGCATGTGCGGACGTCTGCGGGCCGGCGAGCCTGGAGGTGAACCGGACTTGCGGCGGGTGCGGGGACAACGGTGCGACTGGCACGTGCTCCGGGACGACCCTGGCGTGCGGCTCGGCGAACTCGTGCGTCACGGCGAGCTGCGGTGGGGTCACCTATCGCTGCACCAACGACGGCGGGACGTGGGAGTGGAGGACGAGCGCGGCGTGCGACGACTCGAACCTCTGCACGTACGGCGACACCTGCTCCGGGGGTGTCTGCCAGGGTACGGCCATCACCTGCACGTCGGACACCTGCATGACGCGGGCGTGCAACGGCACGTCGAGCTGCACCGAGACACCCGCTCCGGACACGACGGAGTGCGGAACGACGGGCTGCCCGGCGGACTTCTGCTCGGGGCTGAGTTTCAACGACTACCCGTCGACGTGCACGCGGCATTGCACGGGCGGAGGCGCGTGTGGGACGTGCACGTGCACGGCAACGACGACGACCTGCGTGGCGGGCAGTGACTGCTGCGAGGCGTCGTGCAGCGCGACCCTGGGGTGTCGGACCGTTCCCGGGATCTGCGGGGCCGGCGGCGACACCTGCGGGGCGACGCTGCTCGAGGTGGGGCAGAACTGCACGGGCTGCGGGGCTCCCGGGGCGGACGGGACCTGCGAGGCGGGCGGCAGCTACACCTGCGACGAGGTGACGAACGCGGAATGCGAGGAGCGGAGCTGCGATGGGTCGCTGTACTACTGCCTGGACGACCCGGTGGACGGCTGGGGCTGGCTCCTGGACCCGGCGTGCGACGACGGCAACGCCTGCACCTACGACGACGCGTGCTCGGCGGGGACCTGCGAGGGGGCGACGATCGAGTGCGCGGATGAGGCGTGCGTGGACCGGGAGTGCAACGGGACATCGACGTGCGATGAGACCTACATGGGCGGGACCGTCGTATGCGGCGCGGACCCGTGCCCACCGGACTCGTGCAACGGCCTGGTGCACCGGGACTACGGCGTGTCGTGCGACCGGACCTGCGACGGAACGGGAACGTGCCTCGGGTGTTCGTGCACGCCGGTGGAGACGACGTGCGACGTGGGCGCCGGGAACGAGTGTTGCGTGGCGACCTGTGGTGCGACGGGGTGTGCGAGCGAGGCCAGCACCTGCGCGGACGTCTGCGAGTCGGGCGGACTCGAGGTGGGGATGGCCTGCTCGGGCTGCGGAACGGGCGGCGCGGTCGGGATCTGCAGTGGAACCTACTACGCCTGCGACGCAACCGCGCTGTGCGCCCAGGTGACCTGCGGAGGGTTGCAGTACCGCTGCACCAACGCGGGCGGGATCTTCGAGTGGCGGACGGCGGCGGCGTGCGACGACGGCGACGCCTGCACCTACGGAGATGCCTGCTCGGGAGGCCTGTGCTCGGGGACGGTGGTGACCTGCGACGATACGGCATGCGTCGACCGGGAATGCAACGGGAGCGCCGCCTGCGACGAGAGCTATCCCGACGAAACCACGATGTGCGGGACGTCGCAGTGTCAGGCAGACGGCTGTGACGGCCTGACGTATCAGGACTTCGATGCGCAGTGCGACCGGTACTGCGACGGCTCGGGAACGTGCAACAGTTGCACGTGTACGCCGGTGGAAACCGTGTGCGGCGTGGGGGCGGGGAACGAGTGCTGCGCGGCGACCTGTGGCGCGGCGGGATGCGCGAGCGAGGCGGATGTCTGTTCGGACATCTGCGAGTTGGGCGGGCTCGAGGTCGGGCGGACCTGCTCGGGCTGCGGCGCGAACAATGCCGAGGGGACGTGCAGCGGCACCCACCACGGTTGTGATGCGCTGGCACTGTGCTCCCAGGTGACTTGCGGCGGGTTGCAGTACCGGTGCACCAACGCTGGCGGGATCTTCGGGTGGCGGACGGACGCCGTGTGCGACGACGAGGATGATTGCACCTACGACGACATGTGTTCGGGCGGGATGTGCTCTGGCACCCAGGCCACATGCGAGTCGGACACCTGCATGACCAGGTCGTGCAACGGGACGTCCGGCTGCGACGAGATCCCGGTGGACAGCGGGCAGTTCTGTGGGATGGAGGACTGCCCGGCGGATGTGTGTGTGGGCTTGCAGTGGCGGGACTTCGGGGCGACCTGCGACCGGGAGTGCGACGGGTTGGGCTCGTGCGCGGCCTGCACCTGCGGGTACGAGCCGACGCTGTGCGGTGCGGGCGGATGCTGCCAGGCGGTGTGCTCGAACGCGGAAGGGTGCTCGACGTCCGCGGCGTTGTGCGCGGACGCCTGCGAGTCGGATGTCATGACGGTGGGGGGGACGTGCCAGGGGTGCGGGGTGGCGAACGCAACGGGGTGGTGCGAGGGGACCGAGCACGTGTGCGACGAGCTGACATCATGCGAGACGCGGAGCTGCGGCGGGATGATCTACACCTGCACGAACGCGGGCGGCTTCTGGCAGTGGCGCCTGTCGAAGAATTGCGACGATGGGGAGGCGTGCACGCATGCGGACCAGTGTCTGGGGTCAGTGTGCCAGGGCACGGCGCTCTCGTGCGATTCGGACGCGTGCATGGAGCGGGCGTGTGACGGGACGGCAAGCTGCGCGGAGACGCCGCTGGGCACAGAGGTGGAGTGCGGGGAGCAGACGTGCGCGGCGAGCGGTTGCGATTCCGGGTCGTGGTACGACTACGCCGAGACCTGTGCGCTGCACTGTGACGGCTTCGGAGCCTGCGAGGACTCGTGTGCGTGCGACCCGCAGTACGAGGAGACGTGCAGTGCCGGCGGGTGCTGCCAGTCGATGTGCTCGGACGGGCAGGGGTGCTACACGGTGGCAGGGAGCTGCGGGGGAGGCGACGTGTGCCTGGCGAACACTCTGACGGTATCGTCGGCGTGCACGGGATGCGGCGACAACGGGGCGGTGGGGACGTGCGGGGGCGCGGAGGCGTTCGTCTGCACGGACGGGGACCACGTGATGTGCATGGCGGCGACGTGCGATGACGTGCTGTACCACTGCACGAACGTGGGCGGGACCTGGGCGTGGCGGGCTTCTCCGGGGTGCAGCGACGGGGACGCGTGCACATGGGGCGACGTGTGCGGTGCGGAGGTGTGCGGGGGCAACCCGATCACGTGCGAGGACGAACCGTGCCTGGACCGGTACTGCGTGGGGACGGACACCTGCGATGAGCAGTTGCTGGAGAGCTACGAGGAGTGCGACGACGGTGACCCGTTGACGGTGGAGGAGGTCTGCTATCCGGGCGGGTTCTGCCTGGGTCTCGAGCTGGGGAGCTGCGAGGCGGCGGTGGAGGCGTGGCCCATGCCGTACACGGAGCACGGGACGACCGAGGGGAGGGACAGCCACCTGACGACCTACGGCGGGTCGTGCGGTGGCGACGACCAGCCCGCGGCGGACATCGTGTACGTGATCGACGTACCGCTGGGCTACGAGGTGGTGGTCACCGTGACGCCGGACGAGGGATTCAACGTGGCCATCCGGATACTGTCCGCCTGCGAGGAGCTGATCGACTGTCTGGCATCGAAGAACAGCGGCGGGACGGGAATGGCGGAGTCGCTGACCTACGAGCCGACAGGGGATGAGACGGTGTACATCGTGGTGGAGGGAGTGGGGCTGGGCTCGGCTGGTGAATACGACATCGAGGTCGACATCCCGGGTTACACGGACGCGGACACGGACACCGACACGGACGCCGACACGGATGCCGACACGGATACCGACACGGATACCGACACGGACGCCGACACGGATGCGGACAGTGATACGGACAGCGACGCGGACACGGACGCGGACACGGATACGGACAGCGACACGGACAGCGATACGGACAGCGATACGGACACGGACGCCGACACGGACGCGGACACGGATGCGGACACGGACAGCGATACGGACAGCGACGCGGACACGGATACCGACGCGGACGCGGACACGGACGCGGACACGGACGCGAGCCCGGACGCGGGCGGTCGCATGGACGGCACGTCGGCGCTCCACGGGTGCGGCTGCTCGGCAATCGGCGCGAGGTGAGACGAGAAGGAGGAGCGATGAGACGATTCTGGATGTTGCATCCGCTCGCGGTCCTGCTGCCGTTGGTCCTGGCCGGGGCGGTGGCGGCAGGGCCTACGGACGACGCACGAGCGGCATTTCAGCAGGGTGTGAAGCTCTTCGAGCAGAAGCAGTTCGCTGCCGCGGCGGACGCGTTCGAGCAGGCGTTCTCGCTCAAGCCGTCGTACAAGCTCCTGTTCAACGTCGGCCAGGCGCGGGCAGCGGCGCGGCAGTATGACCTGGCGCTGGTGGCGTTCGAGCGCTACCTGGTGGACGGCGGCGATGACATCGAGGACGAGCGGCGGGTGGAGGTGCTGGCCGAGCTGGCGAAGATCCGGCCCCTCGTGGGTTATATCGAGGTTCAGGCGCCGGCGGGACTCGAGGTGCGCGTCGACGACCTGGAGCGGGGGACGACGCCGCTGCCGGGCAAGCTGATGGTGACGGTGGGGACCCAGCACAGGGTGGATCTGTTGGAGGACGGGAAGGTGCTGCTGACCCAGGACATCCAGGTCTCGGGGGGGATGGTGGAGACGCTGCGCTTTGCGATGGCGGGAAGGGGCCCCGAGCCATCTGGCCCCCACCCGGAGGGCGACGAGGCGGGGGAGGAGCCGATGGAGGGTCCCGAGCCGGCGCCGTTGTCCGAGGACAGGAGCGGTAGCAGCGGCTTGAAGGTCTGGGGCTGGGTCACGCTGGGCGCCGGGGCGGCGGTGCTGATCGCCGGGGGTGTTGTGGGGGGTGTGGCCCTGGCCCAGTCGGGCAAGCTCGAGGATGCGTGCCCGGACGGCGGGTGCTCGCCGGCGCGGAGCAGTGAGGTGGACGCGCTGGGCTCGATGGCGCTGGCGGCGGACGTGCTGATCGGGGTGGGGGCGGCGGCGGCGGTGGCGGGGGCGGTGCTGCTGCTGCTGCCGGAGGGCGGCGAGAGTGAAAGCGGGGGCGAGAACGAGACCGCCTTGCTGGTGGTGCCGGCGCTGGGCGGGGCCGCGATCCAGGGGAGGTTCTAGGATGCGGACGACACTGCTGCTGCTCGGCGCGATATCGGTACTGTTCCTTTCCTGTGAGGCCGTGGTGGGCGACTTCGAGGCGCGGCCGTGTGACCCCGATCCTCCGGCGAGCTGCGCCGATCTCGGCGACGCCGAGGCCCAGGAAGTGGGCTGCTGCGACGGCGATGCGGCCACGGTCTGGTTCTGCCAGGGCGGTGTGCTGGCGAGCGTCCCCTGCGGCGAGCGGACCTGCGACTACGATCCGGACCAGGGTCTGATGGCCTGCGTGGAGTGATCCGACGCTCCGATCCGACCTCTGGACGGCTTGTGAGGCTGCAGGGCATCGGCTATATACCTTCCGGTTCCAGCCGACACGGGAGGCGACGATGGAGAGTCCGGACTGCATCTTCTGCAAGATCGCGCGGGGAGAAATCCCGGCGCGCCTGCTGCACCAGGACGAGCGACTCGTGGCGTTCGACGACATCGACCCGGCCGCGCCGGTGCACTTCCTCGTGGTGCCCAGGGAGCACATCCCGACCCTCGACGACGCCACCGAAGAGCATCTGGTGCTCCTCGGCCACATGCTCTGGACAGCAGCGAGGCTGGCCCGCGAGAAGGGTATCGCCGCCGATGGGTATCGGCAGGTGATCAACTGCCGCGAGGTTGGTGGGCAGGTAGTGCCTCACCTGCACCTTCATGTCCTCGGCGGACGGCCGATGCGGCGGATGGGATGACGGGCAACGTGACGATCGAGGACCGCGAGCCGAGGCAATGCACGGCCTGCGGCACGGTAAACCCCTGGATGAACGAGCGCTGTCG
>CAYZAI010000212.1:0-8544 GCA_964476305.1 uncultured Myxococcales bacterium | reverse complement strand
AAGAACCAAAAAAGAGAGTGGCATAAGTGGAGAATGGTCGTCTGGTGAGGGTTCGGATTCAGGTTTTTCTGCAGAGGCCGAGGAGTGGGTACTGGAGTTGGAGAGTCCTTGGAACATGATTACAAATGGTGTTTCCTTCGAGAAGGCCGAATTGCCATCTCTAGATGGAAAGACTCTAATTGTTCCCAAAAATGCTGCGGTGGAGGCGAAAGAACAAAAAGAAGGGAAAGCGATACTGTTCATTGAGAAGAGACTGCACTGCTACGGGCGCCCCGGATGGCCGATGCACATTCGAGAAGAACGAGAGTGTTTTGGCGTTGCCATGAAAGAAATGGAGAATGCAGTCTACTTAGGTACATGGGGAGAGTGGGATTCGCATATTGAAGGCGGGGTATCCATTCACATGATGATTGTTGCTCCCTCGGGTTTAGCAATAGATACCACTGATGGTCTGTCCGGAGAGCAAAGCCAGGCAACTGATGACGATCTTAAAAGGGAATACCTGAAAAAAACAAAGGGCCACTGTTCTGCGAGAAGAAGGCCAGCAAAAGGCTGGACAAGGATAGAAACAGTGCCAGATCCAGAAAAAAGAGGGCGAGAGAAGAAGTAATCGCATTGCCCCTGGACACTCCGCCGCGCGGAAGCGAGACGAACCGGGTCGACCGCAACCGTCGGGGAGCGCGCTTCCGGGGGCGACCTGGAGGCTTCCCAGGAGATTGATCGGATTGTCCGCGTCTCTTTCGAGGCTCGGAAAAAGTTTCTTCGCACTGTTTCCGAACCTTTCGAGGCACAGAAAAAGTTTCTTCGCACTGTTTCCGAACCTTTCGAGGCACAGAAAAAGTTTCTTCGGACTGATCGCGTCGCCTTCGAGGCTCTCGACGAAAAGGATCGCGGGTTCGTGCTATGCTCCGCCATCGACCCGGAGGTGGAGATGGCGATCACGAGGCACGGGCTTGTCGTTCTCGCCGCGGCGCTGGTCGCGATCGGTTGCGGCGGGGGCGGGGCGGCGCAGACCGGGACGGCGAAGGCCGAGACAGAGAGCGGGGCCGCCGACGCAGCGCCCCCGGCCCGGCGCGTGCGGCAGCCCGTGGACATGGTGGGCTACACGCACACGGCGGAAGGGATCGGCGCGGTGATCGACCTGGCCCTCGAGAACGAGAAGCACCGCTTCGCCGAGAACGCGCAAGCAAAGGGCGTCACGCCGGACGACACCTTCGCCGGCGCCATCTCGCCCCACGACGATTACCGCTACGCCGCCCCGGTGTACGTCCACGTCTTCCCCCACATCCGGGCGAAGCACGTCGTCGTCGTCGGCGTCGCGCACAAGGCCCGGGACTTCCCCGAGGTGGAAGGAAAGCTGGTCTTCGATTCCTTCGACGCCTGGCGCGGGCCCCACGGCGACGTGCCCGTCTCGCCTCTGCGGGAGGACCTGCTGGCCGGCCTGGAGCCGACGGACGCCATCGTCCACGACGGCCTGCACACCGTGGAGCACTCGGTGGAGGGACTGCTGCCCTTCCTGCAGCACTTCGATCGCGGCGTCGAGATCCTCCCGGTGCTGGTCCCGTACATGTCCTTCGAGCGCCTGGACGAGCTGTCGGCGCGGGTCGCGGCGGTCCTGGGCGCGGCCATGGAGCGCCGCGGGCTGGCCCTGGGGGAGGGGGTGGCGGTGCTGATCTCCTCGGACTCGGTCCACTACGGCGACGAGGGCTGGGGTGATAAGCGCTTCGACGACTTCGGTGTGGATCAGGAGGGCTATGACCTGGCCGTGGCGCGGGATCTGGCCCTGATCGAGGACCACCTCGTCGGCGGCATCGAAATGTCCCGCCTCGAGAGCCTCTCCCGCGCCCTGGTGCGGGACGACTTCCACGAGTACCGCGTGACCTGGTGCGGGCGGTTCTCGATCCCCTTCGGCCTGGCCCTGCTGCACCGCCTGCCGCACCCGCCGGGGCGCCTGCCGCCCCGGGGCATCCTGCTGCGCTACGGCACCACCCTGGATCCGGGGCCGATCGATCCCGGCGTCCCGGGCCTGGGCTTCACCGCGCCGGCGAGCCTGCGGCACTGGGTCGGGTTCGCGGCTGTCGGGTACTACTGAATTGCTCACCCGCCCTTCGCAGACCAAGATGTGCGAGTCTCGCTCGACCATTTCACCCTACCCCCCACCCCCCCTTCCTGCGAGGAAGGGGGGCTTCGAAGGGAAGCAATCTCCCCCTTCCCTCGCAGGGAAGGGGGCCGGGGGGATGGGGAAGCCGAGCGCCGGAGGACGCGGTTTCTTTTTTACCGGAGGGCGGGCTAGCGCACGCGCTCGACGAAGCGCCCGTCGCGGGTGTCGACGCGGACGCGCTCGCCGGACTCGAGGTAGGGGGGGACCTGGATCTCGATCCCGGTCTCGAGCTTCGCGGTCTTGAGCTGGGCCTGGGCCGTGGCGCCCTTGATGCACGGCGCGCACTCCACGACCTCGAGCTCGACCGTGGTCGGCAGCTCGACGTTGATCACCTGGCCGTTGTGCAGCATCGAACGGCACTCGAGCCCCTCGGTGAGATAGCCCGCGTCGTCCCGGATCACGTCCCGGCCGAGGGTGAACTGGTCGTAGCTCTCCTGGTCCATGAAGACGAAATCGTCGCCGTCGCGGTAGAGGAACTGCACCGGGCGCTTCTCGCAGTCCGCCTCCTGCAGCATCTCGCCGCCACGCCAGGTCTTCTGCAACACCGCCCCGGTCCTCAGGTTGCGGATCCTGGCCTTGGTCAGGGTGCTGGCCCCGCGGGCCGAGGGAGTCTGGAACGTGCAGTCGACCACCTGCCAGGGGTCGCCGTCGATCTCGAGCAGCACGCCGCGCTTCATGTCGCTGGAGCTGATCATCGGCCGTCTTTTTCGTTCGACCGTGCGAGGAAGTCATCGATGACCCCGGCCAGGCCCGGCTCGCCGGGGACATCAGCGTGGGCGTAGGTCACCACCGCCACGGGCTTCTCGATCTTCACCAGCCGCCCGATGTCGAAGGGCGTGCCGATCACCACAACGTCGCAGTCCACGGCGTTGATCGTCTTCTCGAGATCGCGGACCTGCTCGTCCCAGTAGCCCATGGCCGGAAGCAGCGCACCGACCTTCGGGTACTTCTCGAAAGTCTCCTTGATCCCGCCCACGGCCCAAGGCCGGGGATCGACGAGGGCCGCGGCGCCGTGCTCCCTCGCGGCCTGGGTCGCCGCGCCGAAGGTCATCTCGCCGTGGGTCAGGGTCGGGCCGTCCTCGACCGCCAGCACGCGCTTTCCGGAGATGATCTCGGGCCGGTCCACGGACAGCACCGAGTGGGCGCGAAGCACCTGGGCCCGTGGGTTCAGGCGCCGCAGGTTGGCCGACACCCGCTCCACGTCCTCGGGCGCGGCGACGTTGGCCTTGTTGACCACCAGCACGTCCGACGCCCGCACGTTGGCCTCTCCCGGGTAGTAGCGTTCCTCGTGGCCGGGGCGAAGCGGATCCGCGATGGTGATCCACAGGTCGGGCCGGTAGAAGGGAAGGTCGTTGTTGCCCCCGTCCCAGAGCACGATGTCGGCCTCGGCCTCGGCGCGCCGCAGGATCGCCTCGTAGTCGACGCCGGCGTAGATCACGCCGCCCTCCTCGACGTGCTTCTCGTACTCCTCGCGCTCCTCGATGGTGCAGTTGTAGTTGTCGATGTCTTCGAGGCTCGCCATCCGCTGCACGGCCTGGACCGCCAGATCGCCGTAGGGCATCGGGTGGCGCACGGCCACAACCCGCTTGCCCGCGGCCCGGAGGCGCGAGGCGACGAAGCGCGAGGCCTGGCTCTTGCCGCACCCGGTGCGCACCGCGGTGATCGCCACCACCGGCTTCGACGAGATGGCGAAGGTGGAGCGGGTGCCGAGCATGACGAAGTCCGCGCCGGCGGCGTTGACCCGGGCACCGAGGTGCATCACCGTGTCGTACGGTAGATCGCTGTACGACATCACCGCCAGATCCACCTTCCGCTCCTTGATGGCCTTCTCGAGATCCTCCTCGGGAAGGATCGGGATGCCGTTCGGGTACAGCGCGCCGGCCAGGGAGGGCGGGTACGTGCGATCGTCGATGTTCGGGATCTGTGTCGCTGTGAAGGCCACGACATCGCAGGAAGTATCGCCGCGATAGCACATGTTGAAGTTGTGGAAGTCGCGCCCGGCGGCACCGAGAATCAACACGCGTCGCTTCTGCATCTGGTCATCTCCTTCGCGCCGTGCTAATGACTGCGGGCGTTTCGGCCGGGCCGGAGTGGCGGAATCGGTAGACGCGCCGGATTCAAAATCCGGTGGGCTCACGTCCATGAGGGTTCGAGTCCCTCCTCCGGTACAGCGCGGTTCTTCCGGGCCGCGCCCGCTCCCCACCGCTCGATTGGATAACACGGGAACCGGGGGTTGTCGCCCCGGAACCGACCGCGACGCGCGGGCTAATAACTATTCAACATACTGGTATTATTTCACTAATCGTCCTGGGAGAGGTTCAGGCGAGGGGCACGACGACCAGTTCGAAACCGCCCTGCACCGCGTGCTCGAGGGCCAGCAGCTCGCGGCTGGGCGAGAGCGCCATGGTGTGACGGCCGCGCTTTACGGGCGTCGGGATGCGCTTTTGCTCTTCGGACTTCTCCTTGCGGGTGTCCACTCGCAGCAGCAGGCCCCCCTCGTCGACGAGGACCAGCCGCGTGTCGAGCCAGAGCGGCGTCGTGGCGCTGATCCGACCGTCGCTCCCGGGAAGCTTGAAGACCGCGGCGTCCAGGGCCCCCTCTCCCCAACCCCCCTCCCGCGAGGTGTAGACCACGATGTTGCCGCCGCCCCTGGGCTTGCAGGCGATGCGCCGGCAGTCCGGCGAGACCGAAGGAAACAGACCGAACATCACGCCCAGAAGCCCGCCGTCCGCGCCGACCACGTGGACCCTGGCGCCGCCTGTCGAGTCGAACTCGTGATGGACCAGCGCCGCGCCGTCCGGGAACCAGGCCGCGGAGCCACCGTACCACTGCTCTCCCGTGAGCTGGAACCTGGCGGCCTCCATGTCCATCAAACCGAGAAAGTGGCGGTAGGAGTAGGCGTTCTTGGACTGGCTCTCCTTGTCGAAAACGTTGCAGACCACGAACAGCATCCGGGTCCCGTCCGGGCTGAGCAGTGGCGCGCGTTTGGATGTGCCCTTCACGAGATCGCTCCGGGACACGAGGGTCCTGGTGCCGGCACCGGTGGCGAGCAGGATCTCGTCGTCGCGCTCCAGCACCACCGAGTTGTCCGGTGCGATGCACGGGCAGGAGCCCGGGCCCACGACGCGGATCTCGCCGCTCTCGATGTCGGCGAGGCAGACTTCGCCAGCCCCACGGACGTAGGTGATCCACCGGCTGTCAGGGGACCAGGAGATATCCAGGATTCCGCGCTCGTCGGCGTCGATGCGTTTCATCCACTGATCTCCTTGGGCGGTTCGGGGTCCGCGGAATCCGCCGCGCTAGCGGGCGATCTTCTTGATTTCCTCGACCAGTTCGGGGACGACCTTGAACAGATCGGCGACGATCCCATAGTCGGCCACCTGGAAGATCGGCGCCTCCTCGTCCTTGTTGACGGCGACGATGACCTTGGACGATTTCATTCCGGCGACGTGCTGCAGCGCGCCTGACAGACCGAGGCCGATGTACAGGTCAGGGGCGACGATCTTGCCGGTCTGCCCCACCTGGAAGTCGTTGTGGATGAAGCCCGCGTCTACCGCGGCGCGGGTCGCGCCCACGGCCCCGCCAAGCAGGTCGGCGAGCTGCTCGACCACGGAGAAGTTCTCCTTGGACTTGACGCCACGACCGCCGGCGACCACGACCCGCGCCTCGGCCAGATCAGGCCGGGCGGATTCGGCCTTCTCGAACTTCACGAACTCGACACGGGCGGCCGCGGGCAGGGGCGCCGGGACCTGGACCTTCTCGACCGGGCTCGCCCCAGTGGCCTCTACCGGATCGAACTCGGTGGGCCGGATGGTGACGACCTGGATCGGGGTCGCAATCCGCACCACGCCGTTGACGTTGCCGGCGTACATCGGGCGCGTGAATCGCAGGCTCCCGCCCTCGAATGAGACGGCCGTGACCTCGCTGGCCATGCCCGCGTCGAGGCGACAGGCCAGCCGCGGGAGCACGTCCTTGCCGACACTCGAGGCCGGGCTGACCACGACCTGGAACCCGCCGCCACGGACCACCTGTTCGATCACCGGGGTCCATTGCTCGGCCACGCAGTGGTCGAAGCCGGGGGCCTCGGCCAACAGGACCTTGGCCGCGCCCAGGCCGGCCAGGGATTGGGCCTGCCCGGAGAGGCTGTCGCCGAGCGCGAGGATGCTGTAGCTGCCGCCCAGGTGTGCGGCCGCCTGTCTGGCGAAGGCCGCCGTCTGGTTGGTCGACTTCTTCACTTCGCCGTCTATGATTTGAGCGATGACGAGTACGTTGCCCATGGTGTGACCTCCTACAGGACCTTGGCCTCGTTCCGGAGCTTCTGGACCAGCTCGGGAACGGACTCGACGATGATGCCCGCCTTGCGCGCCGGCGGCTGTGCGAAGCCGCAGGTCTCGACCCTGAGGGTCTGATCCACCCCGAGGGCGTCCAGGGTCAGCGTGTCGATGGGCTTCTTCTTGGCTTTCATGATCCCCCGCAGCGAGGCGTAGCGCGGCCCATCCTGGTACGGTTTGTCCGCCGGGGAGACGTTGTTCTTCACGCCCTCCGGCGTGACGATGCGCAGGTCCACGGTGAGCACCGCCGGGAAGCCGACCTTGACCGTGGCCGCGCCGCCGTCCACCTCGCGGGTGACCAGTGCGTGGGAGCAGTCCGCCGGGGTCTCGATCCGGCCGGCGAAGGTGGCCTGGGGCCAGCCCAGGATCTCGGCCAGCATCTGGGCCGCCTGGTTCGAGTCGCCGTCCACGGCCTGCTTGCCCATCAGCACGAAGTCGGGCTTCTCGCGCTCGACGATCTTGGCCAGGGTCCGGGCCACGAGGTGGGCGTCGAGCTGGTCGTCATCGCCCTGGACCAGGATCCCGCGATCGGCGCCCATGGCCAGCGCCTGGCGAAGCTGCTGCGTGACATCGCCGGCTCCCACCGACACGACCACGATCTCGCCGCGCAGCTCGCCGGTCGCCGTGTTCTCGGCGATCCGAAGGGCGGCCTCGACCGCGTACTCGTCGAACGGGTTCACCTTCCACTCGAGTCCCTCGGAGGTCACTTTCTTCCCGTCGGCGCTGATCTTCACCTTGTTGGCGTTGTCCGGATCCGCGACCCGTTTCATCGACACCAGGATCTTCACGGTCCACCTCCTTGCAGCGATTGAAGGGACGTTCCGCCCGTCGGGCCCGGAGCAAAACGTCGGAGAACCACCATAGCGGCCCGGGGGCCCTCGGCCATGACGCGCGTCATAGGGCCGCTGCGTCACGGCGTGAGGGTCGCTCGGCGTGCCCCGGGCCAGCCTGGCGCGCTGCGTCCCGTCACCTCGTGGAAGAAGGACGAGAACAGCTCCGGGACGCCGATCTTCCGGTGGTCGACCCGGGTGCCGGCGGCCGCCGGCCCGCCCTGGAGCGCCGGGCGCTCGATGTGGAGCACGTTGGGGTAGACCTGTCGCAGCTTGCCCATGGCGTCGAACACGGGCTCCCGATCCGTCAGCGTCACGGACAGGTAGTCCTCCCGGGCGCCGTCCGTCTCGGCCCCGGCCAGCACCTCGGCCAGGGTTCCCTCCAGGCAGCGGACCTGGCGCAGCGGGGCGAGGGCGAAGGCCCGCACCGCGCAGGAGCCGTCCGCATCCAGCTCGACCGCCAGGACCGCCTTGTCGTGGTCCGCCTCGGAGAAGGAGTACCGCATCAGGGAGCCGGCGTACCGGATCGACGGGGTCACGGCCTGGGGCCGGTGCAGGTGGCCCAGGGCCACGTAGTCGACCCCCTGGAAGACCGCCGCGTCCACGCAGGCCGATCCGCCCAGGGACAGGGGCCGCTCGGACTCGGACTCGGCCATGCCCGCGACGAACCCGTGGGCCACGACGACGCACCGCGTTCCGGCGGCGCGGGAGGCCCGGATCCGGTCGAGCACCGCGGCGGTGGCGGCCTCGATTCCCGCGAGTCCGGGGTCTCCCAGCCTGTGCCGCACGACGGCCGGCTCCAGGAAGGTGACGGGGTGGACGGCGACCGGCCCGTGGGCGTCGCGCAGGACGACGGGCTCGAACGCGCGCCCGAGGTCGCCGCAGAGGTGCAGGCCGGCCTCGCGCAGGAGCCGCGAGCCGAAGGACAGGCGCTCGGGGCTGTCGTGGTTGCCGGCGATGGCGATGACGGGCACCCGCAGGCCGAGCACGATGCGCGAGAGCGCGTCGTCCAGCAGCTCGACCGCGGCTCCCGGGGGCACGGCGCGGTCGTAGACGTCACCGGCGATCAGCACGGCGTCGGGACGCTCGTCGCGGACGAGATCGACGAACCGGTCCAGCAGGTAGGCCTGATCCTCCAGCAGCGAGGCCCCGTGCAGGGCGCGCCCGAGGTGCCAGTCGGCGGTGTGCAGGAGCCGCATCCCTCGACCTTCCCCCGGATGCC
>CAYZAI010000211.1:0-8551 GCA_964476305.1 uncultured Myxococcales bacterium | reverse complement strand
CCGCCTCAAAGACCCTTGCGAACGCGCTCGGGGATTTCCCCAGCGCCTTAACTAGCCTTGGGAACGAGGTTTTTCACCGCGAAGACGTCCTCGGAACCCCTCCTGGACGGTTTTTTCCAGAAAATAGGCACGGGACTTGCTAAAATCCCCGGTGTTGAGGTCCGCAGTCCCCATCCGGACGGGGGTGTCCGGTGAGGAGCCACGCCATGACCCTTCCGAGAATGCTCGCCGTCTCGGCGCTCGTCCTGCTGGCCTGGGCCTGCGGGAAGAGCGGAGCCGAGGATGCGGGAGCGGACACCGACACCGCGACGGAAGCCGAGCCCGACGCCGACGCGGATGGCGACGCGGACGGCGATGCCGATACCGCGTGCAGCAACGAGCCGGTACAGGACCCGTTCGATGCCACTCACTGCGCCGACCACATACCCGAGGGCGACTGCGTGTACTACGTCGACGCCGCGTCCGAGGCTCCCAATCCCGACGGCCTGAGCTGGGAGACCGCTTTTCGCGACGTGCTGGACGGCATCCTTTTCGCACGCTGCGGGCTGCTCGCCCACGAGACCTGCCGGATCTGGGTAGCCAAGGGCCGCTACCACGTCTACCGGCAGAGCCGACAGGACACGGTGCGGCTCAGGCCGGGCCTACAGCTCTACGGCGGGTTCGCCGGGGACGAGACCGCCCTCGACGAGCGCGACTGGGCAGCCAACGAGACGATCCTCGACGGGCAGCAGCCGGACGAGGGCTCGTGCCACGTTTTCCACGTCGTGACCGGCAGCGACGATGCGTTGCTCGACGGCTTCACCGTGACCGGCGGTCGCGCTCGGAAGGCCTATCCCGACGCCATCGAGAATTCCGAGAGCGGCGGCGGCATGCTCAACGTGCAGGCGTCGCCCACGGTGACGAACTGCACGTTCGTGACCAATGACACCACGAGAATGGGCGGCGGGATGCACGTCGATCACGGCGCCCCGTTCGTCAGCGGGTGCCTGTTCCAGGACAACCTGATCTCCACCGACTGGGGATCCGGAAACGGCGCCGCGGTGTTCGTCGATGGCGCCGCGGGAGGCGGCAACGGCCTCCGAATCGAGGGTTGCGTGTTCACAGGCAACGGCGGCAAGGAGTCATACGGAGGGGCGGTCTACACGAAATGCACGTCGGCGACCATCGTCGACTCGGAGTTTTTCGGGAACGAAGCCTATAGCGGCGCGGCCATCCACGACAACGGGTGCGTCAGCGAAGATGGTCCGTTCCTGGTCAGTATCGAAAGGTGCCGATTCGTGGAGAACACGGCCAAGTACGTGCACTCGGCCGTCTCGCTGGAAGGGGATCACGAGATCATCGTCCGCGACTGCGAGTTCTACGACAACACCGGTGGCGGGCTGACCTCCATGGCCTCGGCGCCCGTGGTCGAGAACTGCGTCTTCGCCGGCAACCAGGGTGAGCTCCACGGCGCGGTCGCCAACTGGCACGGCCGGGCCCGCCTCGTCAACTGCACCATCTTCGGCAACACGGCCTCGGAAGCGGGGGGCGCCGGAGGCGTTTTCTCGGACAACAATGGGCCCCCCTGCGGAGAGGAATGCTCGGAGACCACCAACAGCATCGTCCGGGGTAACTCGCCGGTCGACATCAAGGACACCGCCGGGGCGATCACCGATGTGACCTACAGCAACGTCGGGGGCGGGTGGATCGGCGCGGGCAACATCGACGCCGACCCCCTGTTCGCGGACGGCCCGGCGTACGACTTCCACCTGCTCGCGACCTCCCCCTGCGCGGACGCGGCTGACGGCTCGGAGGCGCCGGAGCTCGATTTCGAGGGCAACGAACGCTGCGACGATCCGGATTCGCCCAACACAGGCCTCGGTCCCCCGTGGGCAGACATGGGCGCCTTCGAGAACGTGTCCCACCAGGGGCTCGGGTCACGGGCGAGAGCGGTGGGACGATGAGGATGCTCGCCGGAATTCTGGCGGCCGGCCTGGCCGCGGTGGTCTGGGGATGCAGTCCGGCGGACGGCGGCGGCGGGACACCGGACTCCGGCACGGACGCCGACGCTGACGGGGACACCGATACGGACGCCGACGCCGATACCGATACCGATACCGATGCCGACGCGGATGCGGACACGGATGCGGATGCGGACGCGGATGCGGACACGGACGGTGACACCGACGGGTGCGGCGACCAGGTCTACGACGGCGAGTACTTCGAAGTGACCAACGCCGAAGCCCTGGCCGAACTCGGGCAGTATACCGAGGTCGCGGGGGAGGTGGAGATCCACGCTTCGCCGCTCGTCAGCCTCGAGGGGCTGGAGTGCCTGGAACGAATCGGCGGCAGCCTGTCGATCTGGGACAACGGCCTCCTGGCGAGCCTGGACGGGCTTGGCAATCTCGAGTCCGTGGGTGGGAACCTGCTCGTCCAGTCGAACTCCGCGCTGACGAGCGTGGAGGGGCTCCACGGCCTCACCGAGGTGGGTGGTTGGATGGTCATCAGCGCCAACAGCGACCTGCCGGGCCTGGACGACCTGGAGGGACTGGGCTCGGTGGGCGGAGCCCTTACCATCGAGTTCAACCCGTCACTGGCGAGCCTGGGCGGGCTAAGCGGCATCTGGGAGGTGGGCGATGAACTGTGGATCAACGGCAACCCCGCTCTGCCGGATCTGGATGGCCTGGACGCCCTGGCCTCGGTGGGCGGGCACCTGAAGATCGAGGACAACGACTCTCTGATCAGCTTGGCAGGGCTAGGCGCGTTGACCACGGTGGTCGGGGACCTGTTCGTCAACGACAACCCGGCCCTGACGGACCTGGTCGGGGCCGGCAGCCTCTCATCGGTGGGCGGGGACGTGACGATCTACGACAACCCGGCGCTGGAGAGCCTGGCCGGGCTCGAGGCCCTGGTCTCGGTGGGCGGGTTCCTGAACGTCACGTACAACGCCGCCCTCACAGACGTGGACGGCCTGAGCGGCCTCGCGGCCGTGGACGGGTACCTGCTCGTCGCATACAACGGGAGCCTCACGAACCTGGACGGGCTGACCAGCCTCGATCTGGTGGGCGGGAACCTGTCGATCCGGATGAACCCCGGCCTCGAGGACGTGGCCGGGCTCGGCTCCCTCGCCTCGGTGGGGGGGAACCTCGTCATCGAGTACGACGAAGCGTTGGCAAGCCTTTCCGGGCTAGGCGCGCTGAAGACGGTGGGTGGGGATCTGGAGATCCGCAGCATGCTTCTGACGGGCCTGGACGGCCTGGACGCGGTCGCGTCGGTGGGCGGGGACCTGATCGTCTTCGGCAACACCGCCCTGACGAGCCTGTCCGGGCTCGGCGACCTCGCCTCGGTGGGCGGAGACCTGGACATCCGCTACAACACCGTCCTGCCCCAGTGCGACGCCTGCGCCCTGCTCGGACAGCTCGACGGGTTCACCGGATCCTTCCAGTTCCTGAACAACCAGCCGGACACCTGCTCGGACACCTGCGACTGACGGCGACAACGACGAAGCGGACCTTGGAAACCTTTCTTCCGAACGACCGACAATCGGAATCGACCGCCAGCCGGCTACTTTCCGCGCGCGGCGGCCGCCTTGGCCAGTCGGCGCACACCCTCGGCGAAGACCTGGAAGCTCCGGGAGCGGTTGTCGGCGATATCGAGCGGCATCGCCTCCGCCATGCGGCGCGCGCCGTCGAGCTTGCGGAACTCCGGGAACAGCCGCGCGACCTCCGCCGCCGGGCTGCCGAGACGATCCGGATCGCGGAACTTCGTCCTGCGCCTCGCCTTGGCGAGGTCGGGCTGCGAGTAGGCCCGGCCGATGGCCTCGAGCGCCCCGAGGTACCACGCCTCGAGCTCCTGGCAGGCGAGCCTGACGAGCACATCCGATCGGCCGGCTTCCGCGCAGATGCTCTCGAGGCGTTTCTTGAGCGGCTTGCACGGCGCGCCGTCGTTGTCGCGGACGATCACGAATCGCGCGCCCGGCTCGTTCCACCCGCGGAGCTTGCGCGGGATGCTCCTTTCGAGATCCTGCTTCCCCTCGTGCTTCACGCAGATGAAGTCGATGTCCGGCGCGAGGCGCGGCAGGAACCCGTCGAGGAACTCCTTCATCGAGGGCTCCTCGCATAGGAAGACGACCCGGCTCATGCCCTCCATGCCTCCCTGAGGAGACCCTGTCGCCACAGCGATCCCGGGAGGTCGCCTTCCTTGGCGAGCCCCCTGAGCAGGTCGGAGTCGGAGCAACGATGGATCGTCGTGAACCCGTCCTTCTTGGCGAGCCAGAAGATCTCGCCCAGGTCGAGGCCGTTCAGGAACTCGGGCGAATGGGAGGACACGAAAACCTGTCCGCCGCGGCGCGAGTAGTCGCGGAACTCCTCGGCGAGCTCGACCAGGAGCTCCGGGTAGAGCTGGTTCTCGGGCTCCTCGACGGCGAGCAGGGGGAACGGCTTCGGATCGTGCAGCAGCACGAGATAGGCGAACATCTTGATCGTTCCGTCCGAGACGTACCGCGCGATGAACGGATCCTTGAAGGCGCCGTCCTGGAACCGCAGGACGAGCCGCCCGTCCTCCGTGGACCTGGCATCGACCTTCTTCACGCCGGGGACACGGCGTTTCATCGCCGCGACGATCCTCTTGAAACGATCCCGGTGATGATCCCACAGGAACTGCGCCACCTGCGCGACGTTGTCGCCGCGGGTCGAGAGGTGCTCAGCGTAGCCGTCCTCGGCGCTCGGCCGGGCGTCCGCGATGTGGAAATCCGAGATGTGCCAGTTCTCGATCAGGCTGCGGAACTCGGAGACGACGCGAAACTCCTTGAACTGTCCGAGACCCTTGATCGCCAGCACCGTCGGCTCGTCGAGGGCGTACTCCTTGCGCTCCTCTCTGGCGCCGGGCTTGCCGTACATCGCCTCGTTCGTCACCGCCCATCCCTTGCCGCGCGTGAAATCGACGAAGTGCCACGGCTTGCCGCGCTGACCGCGGCGGAACTTCAGCACCTCGCGCTCGACGACCGGCAGCCCGTTGTCCGCCCCGATCTCGAGCCGGTACGTTGCCAGGCGGCCGCCGGTCTCGCGGAACTTTAGCGTGATCGCGATCGGGCCGGTCTCGCCGCGGCTGACGAGTTCCTTGTATCCCCCTCGCCGGCCGACGGCCTTGGCGACGTTCTGCGTGAGCGCATCCTTGAGAAACGAGAAGACGTCGAACAGCGTGCTCTTGCCCGAACCGTTCTCGCCCGCCAGCACGGCGAGCTGCGGCAGCCCGGACATCTCGGCGTGGCGGAACACGCGGTAATTGTCGATTTCGATGCTCTCGATGTGCATGTTCATGGGGGTACCCTTCCCGTTCCCGAATCGGCGTATCATACGACAGAGCCCTGGTCGCGTGGAAGAGCCCGCCCTTTCACCCGTCCAGGATCCGCCGCACGCGGGCGGCCAGCTCCTGGATGTTGAAGGGCTTGCGGAGCAGCTCCATGGCGCCGCGGACCACGCCGTGGCGCAGGATCTCGTCCTCGGCGTAGCCCGACATGTACAGCACCCGGGTGTCCGGGCGGCTCCGGTGCAGGCGCTCGGCCAGCTCGCGGCCGTTCATTCCGGGCATGGCCACGTCCGTCAGCAGCAGCGCGATGCCCCCTGCGCGGTTCGCGGACAGGGCCAGGGCCGCGTCGCCATCCGCCGCCTCGAGCACCTCGTAGCCCAGCCCGCCGAGCATCTCGACCGCCATCCGGCGCAGCGCGGGCTGGTCCTCGACCACCAGCACGGTCTCGCCGCCGCCGCAGGCCGCCTCGACGCCCTCCTGCGCGGCGCTCGCCCCGCGTTCCGGCTCCAGCCGCGGCAGATAGACCCGGAAGGTCGTGCCGCGCCCGACGTCGGAATCGACACGGATGTCGCCGCCGGCCGCGGCGACGATGCGGTGGACGATCGACAGCCCGAGCCCGGTGCCCGTGCCGAGGTCCTTGGTCGTGAAGAACGGCTCGAAGGCCCGGGCCAGGATCTCGTCGGTCATGCCGGTCCCGGTGTCGCTCACCGCCAGCACCAGCCGATCCCCTGCCCCCCCGCCATCGTCCCGCTCGCGCCGGGTCCCGATGCGCAAGGTGCCGCCGCCGGGCATGGCGTCCCTGGCGTTGACCACCAGGTTCATCACGACCTGCCGGATCTGCCCCGCGTCCCCGTGGATCGCCCCAGCGTCCCCGCCGAGGGCGATCTCGAGGGCAATCCTCTCGCCGATCAGGCGCTCGAGCATGCCGGCCGTCTCGCGGATCAGCCCGTTGACGTCGATCGGACCGAGCCTGGGCATCTGCGCCCGGCTGAAGGTGAGCAGCTGCCGGGTGAGGCTCGCGGCGTCCTCCCCGGCCTGACGGATGGCCGCGACGTGCGCCCGTCCCGTCCCGCCCTCGGGCATGCGTTGCTCGAGCAGGCTGGCGTGGCCGATCACCACGCCCATCAGGTTGTTGAAGTCGTGGGCGATGCCGCCGGCCAGGCTGCCCACGGCCTCGAGCTTGGCGGTCTGGAGCAGCAGCCGCTCGGCCTGCGCCCGCGCCTCCATCTCGCCGAGCATCCGCTCGTTGGCACGCTCGAGCTCGGCGGTGCGCTCGGCGACGCGCGACTCCAGCTCGTCCCGGGCTCGGCGCAGGTCGTCCTCCATCCGCTTGCGCGAGAAGAAGTCCGGGATCTGGTAGCGCCGCGAGCCCTGGTCCGGGTGGGAGGCCTGCCGGGTCGTGTGATCCACCAGCCCCTCGATCCGCCCCGGCGGGGCCATCACGAACCGGCACACGTCGTCTCCCTGCGCCCGGCAGAGGATCTCGGCGGCGACCAGGGGCTGGCCGAAGCTCTCCTGGCACCAGCCGGACGAGTAGCCCGAGGACATGATGCACGTCGGGAAATCGACCGCGGTACCGCGATCGAGCCAGGCCTCGGCCTCGAACGAGTAGGGATGATCGAAGATCAGGAAGTAGTCCTCGCCGGGGACGGCCCGCGACTCGGGCAGGATATCGACGAAGGCCCAGCCCGTGTGGGAGAAGTGCACCGGCCCCGCGGCCAGGCGCTCGACCGGGTCCACCAGGTTCATGCGTTCGTGGAAGCGCTTCGCGTCCGAGCGACCCAGCGCGTGGGCCAGGTCGAACAGCAGGTTGCGCGAGAAGTCGTCGGCCTGCTCGCGGCTGCCCGGCCCGAAGAGGTCGCGCACCAGGGTGAAGAACTCCACGGACAGGGACGCGGCGCGGAGAAGCAGATAGCGCTCGCCGTCGATCTCGATGGTGCCCCGCTTCGGATCGTCGATGCGCCGGCGGAAGTAGCCGGCCACCGCCTCCTCGGCCCGGGAGAAGATCGGCACGAACCTGTCGGGCACGCGCACCGTCTTCAGCCTGTCCCCGCCCTCCCCCATGGAATTCTCCTCCGGTCGTTCGATTCTACCGCAACTCTGCCGCGGCCACGAGTGCCGCGGCGGTCGAGTGTCGGAGCTATCCCGCGCCGACGAGAAGCGCCCAGGCCTTGCGGTCGAGGGCCGTGGCCAGCCGCGCGGCGACGTCCCCGGGCGCGGCCCAGAGCGGATCCCAGGCGCCCAGGGTCTTCGCCAGGCGGGCGAGGACCGGCCTCGGGCCGCGGATCTCCGCCACGCAGCCCTCGATGCGGTGGCGCGTGATGGCGTGGGAGAATCGGCCGTCGACGTCGCGGACCGGGAGCGGCCCGGCGTCGAAGCCGCCGGTCGCCAGGGGGAAGCCCCTCGTCCCGACCAGGAACCCGCCACCCCGCTCGAACAGGCCGACCGCGCCGCGGCGATCCCGGAGGACGAGGGCCGCCACCTCGACCTCGCGCACCGGCGGGCGGGGACGCTGCGGCGGGCAGCGGCGGATCGCGCCGCGCTCCAGGGCCGCGCACCGGGCGGCCACCGGGCAGTGATCGCAGTCCGGCGAGCCGCGGGTGCAGATCGTCTGGCCCAGCTCCATCACCGCCTGGTTGAAGTCCCCCGGTCGCTCCGAGCGCTCCACCGCCGCCTGCAGCAGGTCCCGGATCGGACCCGGCCCGACCGAGGCCCGGGCCGGATCGTCGAGAGCCAGGAGGCGGCTCCCCACCCGCAGGCCGTTGCCGTCAACGGCGGCGACGGGCTCGCCGAAGCAGATGCTGGCCACAGCGGCCGCGGTGTAGGGCCCGCAGCCGGGCACCTCGCGCCAGCCGGCGGCGTCCCCCGGAAAGCGCCCGCCGCAGAAGCCCGCGATGTGCCGCGCGCCCAGCCTGAGGTTGCGCGCCCGGGCGTAGTAGCCGAGGCCCGCCCACAGCGCGGCCAGCACGGAGTCGGGGCAGGCGGCGAGGGCCGGAACGTCGGGCAGCCTCGCCACGAAGGCCTCGAAGCGGGGTGCCGCCGCCGCCAGGGTCGTCTGCTGGGCCATGATCTCGCAGACCCAGGTGCGGTAGGGGGAAGGTGCGATGCGCCACGGGAAGGGCCGGGCGTGCTCCCGGTACCACCGCTCGAGCGTCCCGGCCAGCCATCGGGCCCGGCCTCTGTCGACAGAAACGCGCATCCCGTCCGCTCCGCCCGGCAGTATTCGGCAGGAGCGCCGGGTGTCAACCTGCGGTATCCTCTCCGG
>CAYZAI010000210.1:0-8567 GCA_964476305.1 uncultured Myxococcales bacterium | reverse complement strand
GTGTGCCCCTCCTGCCAGAGGAACTCGGTGGTGCGCAGGAACATCCGCGTGTGAAGCTCCCAGCGCATGACGTTGGCCCACTGGTTGATCAGCAGCGGCAGGTCCCGGTACGACGAGATCCACTTGGCGAAGAAGTGCCCGATGATCGTCTCGGACGTCGGCCGGATGGCGTACTCCTCGCCCTCGGGCAGCTTCTTCCCGCCGGCGTGGGTGACCACCGCCACCTCGGGAGCGAAGCCCTCGACGTGCTCGGCCTCCTTGGTCAGGAAGCTCATCGGGATCAGCAGCGGGAAGTAGGCGTTCTTGTGGCCCGTCGCCTTGAACCGCCGATCGAGATCGGCCTGGATCCTCTCCCAGATGGCGTAGCCGTGGGGCTTGATCACCATGCAGCCCTTGACGACCTTGGCCACCTCGGCGAGGTCGCCCTCGCGGATGACGTCCTGGTACCACTGCGGGAAGTCCTCGGCCTGGGGTGTGATCTTTCCTTTTTCCTCGGCCATGTTCGCGCTCGCTCCTTGGTGCTTTCCAGACCGCGGGTGAGTACCACGAACCGCCTCGGAGCGGAACCGGCAACCGGTTCCTCAACCACAGGCTCTTCGGGGCTCTCGAAAGAATCACTCTCCGGAGAGGATTCCAACGGCCTGTGCCGGGTTGACGATGCGAATGCCCTCGTGCTGCCCGAGATTGAGCAGGTGTGCGTCTCCGGAGATGATGGTTTCCGCGCCGGCGGCGACAGCGGCGGCGATGACCTCGTCATCGTCCGGATCGTCGGGAACCACGTCCGGGACCGCCCGCGGCTCGACCAGCATGACGACCTCCAGGTAGCGCCGCACCAGCTCTTCGGAGGTCAAGCCGGCTGCCTCCAGCCGGCTGCCGAGTTTGGGCGCCTTCAGGACATCGAACAGCTCCCGGACCAGCGCGGGACTGGTGAACAGGCTGATGCGGCCCTCTGCCGCAGCTTCCAGTATCCGCCCCGGGCTGCCCAGCCAGAGCAGGCCCGAGACGACCACGTTGGTATCGGCAACGGCCCTCAAGCGGTTCGCCGTCTCGCGCGAATGGCACGCACCTCTTCTGCGACCTCTTCTTCCGTCATGGGCGGCAGGCCGGCGTCACGCAACCTCGTCATGGCTTCGAGCAGTTGTCGGCCGGCCTCGCGCCGGACCGCCTCTTCGACCAGCTTCGCAACCCCTCGGTCCGTGAGCAGTCCGGCGTCGCGGGCCTCGCGGGCCACCTGATCGGACAGGGTGATTTTCAGGTCAACGGTCTGCATGGCCTCGTTCTCCGTCTGCGGCGGACCGGCACCAGCGTACGAACAGAAAGTAACTCCGGGCTGGGAAAGCCGCAAGTCAACCCGAAACGCCTGCCACACCCCGCGCTATGTGAATAGTGATAATTCTTGACCCCACCATCTCCTCGGCCGTCGGCAACCGGTACCCCGCGCCCAGCGTCAGGGCGCAGAAGTCCTGACCCGGGTTGTCCGGGCTGCATCCGCTCGCCGTCTCGCCGCTCGCGTCGCACCAGTCCTTCGTGATCTTGGTCCCCTCGCACGAGTCGCCATCCCATTCCTGACCGAGCGCGCACCGCATCCAGCACAGATCGGTCGCGGGTTGGCGCACCTCGTCGGGCAGGCAAAAGACCCCCGTTCCCGTGTCCGTGTCGGCGTCGGTGTCGCTGTCGGTGTCGCTGTCGGTGTCGGCATCCGCGTCCGCGTCCGCGTCGGTGTCGGTATCAGAATCCGCATCGGCGTCGGCATCCGCGTCCGCGTCGGAGCCGTCGTCATCGTCGTCGTCCTCGAAGCTCAGATCGTCCAGACCCAGCACCTTGTCGCAGGCGACGGCCGCCGGGGCGAGGAACAGCGCGAGGAACAGCCAGCGGCGTTTCACGACACCCCCCTTTCTCGATGGCCGAACGTGCCCGTGGCGTCGGCCCGCGCTGCGACGGCCGATATCAGTACGACCATGAACAGGAAAAGCGCCGCCAGCCTGGGCATCGTCCACCTCCCGCAGCTCTTTCCGGCATTGTCTTCTTCCCGCGCCGGGCGTCAACCTCGCGCCCGGAAAGCGGGGCTGCGGCTCACTCGCGGCCGTAGCGGGAGCGGGCGCGGCGAGCGAGGATCGCCACCAGCTCGCCGGCGACGATGCCCCAGCGCTCGAACCAGCCCAGAGGATCGGGCTCGCGCACCAGGTCGATGCGCCGGTCCGCGGCCAGGAGCGAGACCCGGACCAGGCCGTCCGGCCCACGAGCCGAGATCACGCTGCGAAGCTCGTAGAGCGGGACCTCGCCGCCACCGTGAGTCAAGGTCGCCGCGCCGGGCTCCGCCAGTATGCCCAGGGGCCGCGAGGCGAAGCCCAGTGGCACCCGCAGCCGTGCCGACAGGAACTCGGCCAGATCCGTGGCGGCGCTGTCGAGCTGGCAGCGGTGCAGGGGCAGGTAGCCGTCGCTGCCGTCGACGCGGATCATCACGGTGAACACGGGCACGTGCCGGTCGGGCATCATGCCGTGGGCCACCAGCAGGCCCCGTACCGAGGCGAAGGGGATCTGCAGCTTGCGGCCGTGGAAGATCAGCTCCTCGCGAAAGTCCACCTTGGAGGGCACGCGGTGGGGGCTGCGCAGGCCGAGGTCGAACTCGCCGAAGCCGACGCGGGCGCCCTGCCCCAGGTACTTGAGCCGGTGGACGCGCTTCACGTAGCGCCACAGGGGGTCGTAGGCCCGCTCTCCGCGGCGGAGCAGCCGGGCGACGAGGGCGCGACGCCGCTGGCCCTCCGGGAGGTCCAGCACCCGGATGCGGGCGGCGGGATCGAAGCGCTCGGGTGTCGCGGGACGGTCGTCGGCCACTTGAATCCTCCGTTGAACCAGATAACGCGGTACCGCCCGTGGCTCAAGCGGACGATGAGAGGAAAAGAGACCCGATGCCGCCCCCTTTGCTCCGCTTCGCGGCTGGGATAGAGTGCGGAGGCGGAGGTGAGGAATGATTCGATACGCGAAAGCGATCGCAGGGGCGGCGATGCTCGCCGGACTGCTGCCCGGCTGCGGCGGCGGGGCGCCGAAAGCGGTGGATACGGCGGTGGCCGGCGAGCCGGCGGAGGAGGCTTCGCTGGCGGACGACGGCGCCCAGGTGCAGGGGCTGCTCGGCGCCATCCCGACCCACGAGGTCGAGCGCGTCTTCGAGCGCGGCCTGCCCAGGCTCGGCGAGTGTTACGGGCTGGCCCTCGACGTCTCGGATGCCATCGCCGGCAGCGTCGAGTTCGCCGTGACCGTCGGCGCCGACGGTGGCGTCTCCACCGCCTTCCTGCTCTCGTCGGATCTCGGCTCGGTGGAGGCCGAGGAGTGCATGGTGGACGCGGTGGTCCGCTTCCGTTTCCCGAGGCCCCGGGGTGGTGACCGTGCCGAGCTGACCTGGTCGATGTCCGTCGATCCCCCGAGCGGCCGGGTCGCCGTGGTCCCCTGGGACGAGTCCAGCCTCGCCGCGGCCGTGGAGGAGCACCGGGCCGAGGTGGACGAGTGCCTGGCCGGCGCCACGGGCGTGCGGCTGACCGTGTACGTCGGCCCCGGCGGTCGGGTGCTGTCCGCGGGGGCGAGCAGCGACACCTCCGCGTCGGCCGAGGGGGGCCGTTGCCTGGCCCGGGCCGCCGCCGCCTGGACCCTGCCGGACCCGGGCCGGGACACGGCCAAGGCCGTCGTCTCCTTCTGAGCGGGCCTGGCGACGGGAGCCGATGACCGCCAGGGAACCACAGCCGATCCGGACCCGTTGGCCGATCCTGCCGAAATGGGCGGCGGGGCTGGCCCTGGTCGCAGCCGTGGCCTTCGGAGTCGCCGGCGCCGTGAACCTGAGGCTCGTCGAGGATATCACCGCGCTGCTGCCGGAAAGGGGAGGCGAGAGCGCCGCGCTTCTGCGGCTCGCCCGCGAGTGGGGGCTGATGCGGCGGGTCGCCATCGCCGTGGGGCCGGGCGAGCCGGGATCGGACAGGCTGCTCGCCGCAGGGGACGCCGTGGCAGAGGCCGTGGCCGCTGTCGAAGGGGTCACCCGGGTCACGTGGCGCACGGACCCCGAGGCCGCTCGCCGGGCCGCGGAGCTGCTCATGGAACGGGCCTTTCTCCTGGGTGGGACCGGCGTCGCCGGACTCGACCGGCCAGAGGTGACGCGCCGCCTCAAATCGCTCAGGGAACGCCTGGCGTCGCCAGAGTCCCTCGTCATCGGCCGCTACCTGCTGGCCGATCCCCTGGGCCTGGCCCGGGAGGCTCTGGTCGCCCTCGAGGGCGCGGGCCGGGCCCTGGGCGCCAGGGTCGAACGCGGCCGTCTGGTCTCGAGCCGCGGGGACCACGCCCTCGTGTTCGTCGAGATCGGGTTCGATCCGCTCGACGTGGGACGGGCGCAGCGCTTCGTTGCGGATCTCGACCGGGCCGTGGCCGCCGGGCTGGACCGCGCCGGGGCAGCGGATCTGCCGGTGGTGTCGCTCGGGGGCGCGCACTTCGCAGCGGCGAGTGGGGCCGCGATCATCGGCGACGTGCGCCGCGCCTTCCTCTTCACCGCCGCCCTCGTGGTGGCCGTGTTCCTCGTGTTCTTCCGGCGCCTGCGTGTCCTGCCCGCGGCCCTCGTGCCGGGCGCCGCGGGCATCGCGATCGCCGTGGGGGTCTTCGGCCTGCTCGGGATCCCGGTCCACGCGCTGACCCTCGGTTTCGCGGCGACGATCACCGGAGTGAGCGTGGACTACGCGATCCACCTGCTGCATCGCGCCCTGCACGCGCAGGGTGACGGATCCGGGAAGCGGATGTCCGCGGCGTTGTCGGCGACCGGCCGGCCGCTGGTACTGGCGTGCGGCACCACCGTGGCCGCCTTCGTCCTCGTGGCGACGTCCGCGGTTCCGGGCATGCGACAGCTGGCGATCTTCTCTGCGATATCAATCCCCACGGCCCTCGGAACCACGCTCTTCGTGCTGCCCGCGTTCCACGCCGCGATCCTCGGAGTGCTCCCGGGAAGGCCGGGACTCGCCGACCGGCTGTCGCGGGGTCTCGTGGCCCTGGCCGCGCCTGTGACGGGAGGTCCCCGACGGGGACGGAGCGCGGCGATCGCCTCCGCCTTCGCGCTCGCCGCCGCCGCCGGGATGGTGCTCGGGTTGACCGCTCCCCGGTCCGGGGACCCCCGGGACCTCGGCTACCGGGACCCGGATCTCGCCTCGCGGGAGGCGAAGCTGGCCGAGGTCTTTCCGGGGCTCTCGGACCAGGCGGCCATCGTCGCCTCCGGCGACACGGTCGAGGAGGCACTCGCGGTCAACGACGAGGCCTGGCGCGAGCTCGCGCGGGCCGGGATCGGCCGGGAGCGGATCGTGTCGATCGCCCCGTTCCTGCCCGCCCGGGCGACCCAGCAGGCGGCCCGGATCGCGGCCGGGCGGCTGTTGGCGGACACGGAAGGAACCGCCGCGGCGTTCGGCGATGCCGGCTTCGCGCCGGGCTACCTGCGGGACCTGCGGCGCCGGCTCGAGATCTCGCCCCTCGTCCCGGACGACTTCTCCGGCACCGCGCTCGAGGCGGTTGTCGCGGACGCTGTTCGCGGCGAGGGCCGGCGCTTCCACGTCCTGACCCGGGTCCAGGCGGGCGGCGATGCGGAACTGGATGCCCTGGCCCGCGTCGCCGCGGCAATCGACGGACTGGAGCTGGTCTCCGAGCGTCTCGAAACGCGCCATGCGCTCGGGGCGATGCTCGGGGATCTCGGGCGGATGCTCGGCATCTGGCTCGCCGTCGCCCTCGTGGTCCTCGGCGCCTTGAACCGCTCGCCGCGCTTCGGCCTGATGTCGGCACTGCCCGCGCTGTTCGGTGTGGCGGTCGCGATGGGGCTGTTCGGGTTGCTCGGCCGGCCGCTGACGCTGGTGGTCGGCGCCGGCCTGACGCTGGTGCTCGGGCTAGGCATCGACTACGGCCTGTTCGTCGTCAGCGCGGGTGGCCGGCGCACGGGAGAGGTGGCCCCGGCCGTGACCGCGTCGGCGCTCACGACGCTCGCGGCCTTCGGCGTGCTCGCCCTGTCCGACACGCGGGCCATGGCCGATCTCGGCCTGGTCATCCTCGCCGGCGTGAGCGCGGCGATGCTGGCCGCGCTGGTTCTGCTGCCAGCCCTCGAACCGGGACGACACGACCGCGAAAGGAGGGCGGGATGAGGGCCTTCGCGTTGCTCGCGGTGGCGCTGCTCGTCGGCTGCGGAGCGCCCGCGGTCCCCGGCGTGGCGGTCGATCCGGTCGCCGCGCCTCCCTCCCGCGAGGGGCTGAAGCTCCGCCACCAGATCCTGGCCCGCTACGGGGGCGAGGAGCAGGTCTTCGAGGGCTACATGATCCTCGCCGGCGATTCACTGGTCGTGCGGGCGTTCGCCGGCCCGGGCATCGACCTGTTCACCGTGATCCGGCGAGGCGCCGAGCACGAGGAGCGGGCCCACGTTCCCGGGCTGGAGGATCGCGTCGATCTCGCGGCGGTCGGCGCGGACATCGCGCGCTGCTACCTCGCCGGCTGCGGGCGGCGAGTCGGCGATCCCCCGCCGGCGACCGCCGACTGCCTGTTCTTCGGCGAGCCGCTTGTCGAGCGGTGGGGCGGGGACGGCAGGCTGGCGGAGCGCGAGTTCCCCGAGGCGCACGGCATCGGGCTCGAGGTCCGCTACTCCGAGTACCGGGATTTCGGCGGGCTAGAGCTGGCCGGGCGCATCACCCTCGAGTGGGGTTCTGGCGCGAACAGCCTGGTCATCGTGTTGTCCGAGGCCGAAACCGTCGACGATCCGGACCCGTCGTTGTTCCGTCTGTGAGGCTGGAGCCGCTCAGCCGCCGACCGAGACCCCGGCCGCGGCAAGGATGTCGGCTGCGAAGCGGTCGCCGCTCATGATCTCGCGGCCGCCCACGACCAGGCTGTTCTGCTTCCCGACGATGGGCAGGAAGGTCGCCGCGTTCCAGCCGAGGTTGTGCGTGGGCAGGGCGCCGATGGAGAGAGAGGCGCCCGGGCGGTAGCCGTCGAACAGGGCGCTGGCGTGGTTCTGGGTCAGGCCGAGGTTGGCGCCGATCACGAGCTCGGAGATGCGCCCCGAGTTGTCCGAGCTGCGGACGAACAGCAGCAGGTCGCGCTCGAAGCGCCGATCGTCACAGTGCAGGGCGCGCACGACGCCGCCCTCGAACTCGAACGTGACCGGGTGGGCGACCACGTCGTACTTGTGCTCGAACCAGTCCCCGATGCTGCGATCGGCCACGAAGATGCCGTTGGCGCTCTTGGGGTAGATCAGGATCTGGCCGGACGGGAGGTTCTGCCAGCGCCCGGCATTGATCAGCCCGTCGAGCTTCTCGAGAGGCACCGGGGTCGTGTAGCCGAACTCGAGGTTCGTGCCGCCCGCGGAGGTCATCACCAGCGACGAGCTGCTCTCGATGATCCCGACCAGGTGGTCGATGAACCGCGAGACCTCGTTGTAGTCCATCGCCAGCGCGTCGCGGAAGATGTCGGCCGAGATGGACGGCATGTGCGCGTGGCGCAGCGAGTGCGAGGAGATGAAATCGAGCAGGTCCTTGCGGGCCGAGAGCTCTCCCCTGTTCGTGGTGACGGCGAGCGCCGAGATCGTCGCCTCGCCCAGGGCCCTGAAGACCTCGGGCGGGAACTTGGCCAGCGGGCGCGTGCCCAGTTCGTCGACGTTGAAGAAGCTGGCGGAGGTGCCGATCTCGGCAAAGGCTCCGCGGAAGGCCGCGGCGACCAGGCGCGTCGAACCGTCGAAGATCACGACCGCGCGGTCGGAGGGCTCCGCCTTCAGGCAGATGCGCGTGGCGTTGCGCGCCGCTGCCAGCAGCTTCTCGCTCACTTCCAGGCCTGACAATTCGTTGCTGTTGTCCATCACTTGTTCGCGCGGGCGGTGCCGCGTGCCCCCCAAGCCGAGCACCCGGTACTGTAATAGAGGCGGTCGGGTCGGGAGTCAACCGCTCGCTGGAAGCCGCCCGGACATTCTTCCCGGATTCCCCTTCTTGTGACTTGCGGCGCGGTCACGGCCGTGCTATTGGTGCGTCGCTTATTGGGACTGTTCGGGAAGGTGGACCCTGGTGGGCCCGCCTTTTTTTTGCCGAACGGACGATGATGAGGACGATCGACGACATCGAGAAGCAGGTGGCACCCGTGCTCGACCGCCACAACTGTGATCTCGTACTCGCCACGCTGCGGCGCGAGCGGGGAGGCCTGGTCCTGCGACTGCTGATCGAGAGGCGTGGCGCGGATCCGGCGGTCGGCTCCGGCGTCGACCACCGTCTGCTCGGATCCGTGAGCCGTGACGTCGGCGCCGTGCTCGACGCCGAAGACACGATCGACTCGGCCTACAGTCTCGAGGTGTCGTCCCCGGGCATCGAGCGTCCGCTCGTCAAGCTCGCGGACTTCGCGCGATTTCGCGACCGCGAGGTCTCGGTTTCCACAACGATCTCCGTGGGCGGCCGGCGCCGTTTCCGCGGGATGCTCGGTCCGGTGACCGGCGACGTGCTGTCTATCGAGCTCAAGGACGGATCCGTGGTGCGAGTCGCCCACGGCGCCGTGGCGCGAGCCAACCTCGTTTACGATCCGAACGGGATCGG
>CAYZAI010000209.1:0-8608 GCA_964476305.1 uncultured Myxococcales bacterium | reverse complement strand
ACGAGGACCTGAAAAAGGAGATCATCGGGCGCTATGCGAAGCTCCGCGAGATCGATCCGGCACTGCTTCGCGGCGAGTTCGACCTGGTGACGGTACAGCGCAAGCTCAAGGACGGAGGGCGCTTCGTCTTCATCGACCGGGTCAAGGGCAACCCCGCGTTCCTGCCCTACGTCGACACGTCGTTCGGCCGCGTGCGCCGCGCCCTCGAGCGCCTGCCCGAGCGCGAAGGCCTGCGCGCGGCCCTGGCCGCAGCGGATCCCGCCCGTTTCGGCTGAGCGCCCGCCGGGTAAAGGCACAGCCGTTGAAAAAGGCGGGCGGTCGTTCTATGGTCCGCCCGTGCACGCGGCGGATCCAGGGGCGGTGGCCCGCTACTTCGACCACGGGGCGACCTCGTTTCCCAAGCCCTCGGTCGTGGCCCGCGCCATGGCCGCCTACCTCGACGGCTGCGGCGGCACCTACGGCCGGGCGGCCTACCCCCGCACCCACGACGCCACGGCCCTCGTCTTCGACGCCCGTGAGCGTCTGGCCCGCCTGCTGGGCGCCGAGGACTCGTCCCGGGTGGCCTTCACCCTGAATGCCACCCACGCCCTCAACATCGCGATCCAGGGGCTGGTCCGACCGAAGGGCGTGGTCCTGGTCTCTCCCCTCGAGCACAACGCGGTGATGCGGCCGCTCCACCTGGTGTGCCGCCGCCACGGCGCGCGCATCGAGGTGCTGCCGCACCGGGCCGACGGGCGCGTGGAGCCGGAGCACATCTCGGCGCCGGCTGGCGCCTGCCTGGCGGTCATCGCGCTGCAGGGCAACGTCAACGGCGTGATCCAGCCCGTGGCAGCGATCCGCGAGCGACTCGGCGGCGTGCCGCTGCTGGTGGACGCGGCCCAGGGCGCGGGCGAGGTTCCCATCGATGTCGGAGCCGACGATCTCGATCTGGTGGCCGTGACCGGGCACAAGGCACTGCTGGGTCCCACGGGCACCGGCGCGCTCTATGTCCGGCCCGGGATCGATCTCGCACCGCTGATACCCGGGGGCACGGGCAGCAGCTCCGAGAGCATGGAACAACCGACGCGGATGCCCGACGCGCTGGAGGGCGGCACCCTCAACGTCGCGGGCATCGTCGGGCTCGGCGCGGCCCTCGAGTGGCTGGAAGGGCAACCTCCCGCGCGGATCTCGGGGCTCGCCGCCGCTACGGTGACCGCGCTGAGCCGGATCCCGGGCGTCCAGGTCCACGGCGCCCTCGTTCCCGAGGACCAGGGGGGACTGTTTTCGTTCGAAATCGAAGGGCAGGGTCCGTCGAGCACGGTGCTCGAGCTGCTCAGGCGTCACGGGATCGAGTCCAGGGCCGGCCTGCAGTGCGCGCCCTTTGCCCACCGCCACCTCGGGACGTTCGAGCGGGGCGGCGCGGTGCGCGTGGCCTTCGGCAGGTTCCACGACGAAAGCGCGGTCGAGCTCGTCTCCCGCGCCGTGGCCGACCTGGCCGGGCGGCGGGGATGAAGCTCGTGCTCTTCCCGAGCGTGCACGTGCTGATGCACGCCGAGCGGTTGCTCCGGGGGGCGGGAATCCCGTTCGAGGTGCTGCCCACGCCCCAGGAGATCTCACGGGAGTGCGGGATGTGCCTGGGGATCGACGACGGGCTGGAGGAGAAGACGGGCGTGGCCCTGGTCGCCTGTGAGCACCGGATCTCCGATCCGCCGGGAGCGCGGCCATGAAACGCCGGGTCCAGCGGCTGCTCTCCCGGGGCGGGCGCGCCCTCGGTCTCGCCGCGGTGGCCGTCGCCCACGGACAGCGGCCGGGTTGCGGCCCCTGGCATGCCCTGGCCCCGGACATGGTGGCCTCCGCCGAGGAGGTGATGGCCGCGGTGGGCGAGGAGCGGAACCCAGCGATCCTGGCCACGGCCCTGGACGCGGCCCTCGGCCCGGAACCGACGAGCGCGGCCCCGGCCTGGCTCGGGGTCCTCGACGAAGACGCCCTCGGCCGGATCACAGCCGCCCTTTCCGGGAGCGCGAAGCCGCTTCGGGGCGATGGCGAGGCCAGGTTCGCGGCGGATCCGGCGCTCTGGGCCCTGGCCCTGGCGTTCTGCCGCAACCCGGACGCGGCCCTGGCCGTGGCGCGCTGCGTCGAGGACGCGGCAGCTGGGGAGCGGCTCGCGCGGTGGTCGCGCCTGGCCCAGGCCATCGCCGGGCCCGGAGAGCCCAGCCGGATGCGGCGGCGGCTCAAGGCGCTGCTCGCCGCCGGGGAGGCCGGCGATGGGTAGGGTGGTCAGGGCCGGCGAAGTGGCCCGGCGGCCGGATCGGCTCGGCTGCCGTGGCCAGGGCGGGATCGCCGCGCTGCTCGCATCACGGGATCGAGCCCGGGGCCTGGACCATGAGGAGCGCCGCCGCGTGCTGGATATCGCGGGCCGGATCGCGGAGCTGCTCGTCGGTGACGCGGTCGAGCGAGATCCGACGCTGCTCGGCGACATCTACGACCGGGCGCTGTCCGCGATGGGGCCGGTGGCGCCGGTCTCGATCCGCGTGCACCCGGAGGACCGCGCGGCGAGCGGCATCGACGGGCCGGCCAGGCGCCGCGACTTCGAGGTGATCGACGACCCCGGCGTGGGCCGGGGCGGTTGCGTGGTGGCCTGGGAGCGGGCCGAGGTGGACGCGAGCCTCGCGGCCCTGCGGGCGGCCCTGCGCGAAGCCGCGGGAGGCACGGGGGAATGAACCGCCCGCGCCCCTGGCTCAACCTGGTGCTGTTCCTCTCGACGCTGCTGTCGACCTTCCTGGCCGGGGCGCTGTTCTTCCACGCAAAATCCCTGGCGGAGCAGGCGTGGAACGGGCTTCTGTTCATGGCCGCGCTGATGGGGATCCTGGTCTGCCACGAGGCCGGGCACTACGTCATGGCGCGGCGCAACCGGGTAGATGCTTCCTTGCCGTTCTTCATCCCGATGCCGCCGATCTTCCCGGTGGGCACCTTCGGCGCGCTGATCTTCATGCGCGGCCGCATCCGCTCCCGGGCGGCGCTGATGGAGGTGGGGGCCGCCGGGCCCCTGTGCGGCATGGCCGTGGCCCTGCCCGTGCTGCTCGTCGGTCTCGCCGACTGCCCGGTGGGGCCGCTGCCCCGAGGCGGGTTCCTGGAGGGCCAATCGCTTCTGTACATGGCGGCCAAGTGGGCGGTCGCCGGGCCGATCCCGCCGGGCCACGACGTCTACGTCGACCGCAGCCCCCTGGTCTGGGCCGGCTGGCTCGGAATGCTGGTGACGATGATCAACCTGCTGCCCATCGGCCAGCTCGACGGCGGACACGTGGCCTTCGCCCTGCTCGGCGAGCGCCACGGGCTGATATCACGGCTGTTCCTCGGCGGCCTGTTCGCCCTCGGAGCGGCGGTGATGCTCTGGTACGGGATCGGCGCGTGGCGCGCGGGTCTCGCCGGGGAGGAGTTCGTCTCGCGGGCGATGGTGGGCTTCAACTGGATCTTCTGGGGCGGGCTCTTGCTGCTGCTGCGCCGCCGGATGCTCTCGCACCCGCCCACGGACGACGATCACCTGCCCGTGGCCCACCGCGCGGCCGGCTGGCTGTGCGTCCTCGTCTTCGTGCTCACCTTCATGCCCTACGTCATGCGCCCGCTGTGACGGGCGTGCTGTCGCGGCGACCCGCTCCGCTGGCGGGTCGGGGCGATCCGTGGTAGTCGTTCTCTCCTGCCCAGGCGGGCGGGAAAGGGAGGCAGCCGGATGAGCGGCAGGTTCCGTGCGCTCCTCGAACAGGGGTCGGAGATCGTCTTCGACGGCGGCCTGGGCATCGCCATCGAGATCCTCGGACGCGTGGCTGGCCGGGTCCGAGGGATCCAGGTCGCGGCCCCCTTCGGCCGCTACCAGGCGGCGATCTCCGTGCTCGAGGCGGCCCGGAAGCCGGTGGGAACGGCGACGTGATGGAAGCGACGACCCAGGGGCTCCGCGTCCTGATCGCGCACCGCCGCTGGTGGTTCCCCACAACAGTGAGCGGCGCGGACCTCGCCAACCACGAGTTCGCTCGGCGACTCCACCGGCGCGGCGTCCACGTGACCGTGCTCGGCACCCTGCCCGCGGACACGGCCCGGCGCGCCCGCCGGCACGACTACCGGGCCGACGGCGTGCCGGTTCGACTGGTAACGGAGGGGTTCACGGACAGCCTGGCCGAGACCGCGGCGCGGTTCGCACCGAGCGTGGTCCTCACCTCGTGCCCGGAGCCCGGGCACGGGGCGGCGGAGATCGAGGAGATGATCGACGCCTGCGAGCGCCTCGGTCTGCCGGTCGTGCTCTACGTGCATGACATCGAAGGGACGGTGCCCTTCTTCTCGAGCGTGGCTGGCCGCCTGGCCGCGGTGGTCACCAACAGCCGATTCATGGCCGGTCGCCTGGAAGAGCTGTGGGGGCGGGAGTGCGAGGTGGTCTTCCCCGTGCCAGACCCCCCCGTGGCGGATCCCCGCCTCGAGAAGGGCCCGTTCGTCACGTTCTTCAACCCCCTGCCACACAAGGGGCTGCACGTGGCCCACACGCTGGTCACGTGCCGGGCCAGCCACCGGCCGTTCCTGTTCGTGGAGGGGTTCATCGACCCCGAGTCCCACGGCATCTCGCTCTCCCGCTCGGGCAACCTGGTCCACGCCCGGCGCTCGCCCAACGTCGGGACGATCTACCTGATGACCCGCACGCTCATCGTCCCCTCGCGCTGGGAGGAGCCCTTCGGCCGCGTGGCCCTCGAGGCGATGGTCAACCAGGTGCCGGTGATCGCTTCCCGCACGGGCGGGCTGGTGGAGTCGGTGGGGGACGGCGGGATGCTGATCGAAGACTTCACCAACGTCGAGCCCTGGGCCAAGGCCATCGAGCTGATGGACGACCCCGAAGTCCGCGCGCGGACCATCGAGGCCGGCAATGTCCACGCGGCGAAGTTTTCGGCCGAGGTCGAGACCGACAAGCTGATCCGCATCCTCGAGCGCGCGGCAAGCTGAGGCGCGGCTCGCCGTTGCGCCGGCCGGCGGTTTGCTCTATTGCTGTTGCGAGATGATCGAGCTCAGACAACAGGACCTCCTGATCGGCGTCAAGGCCGAGCAGTCCCTGCGCGACGCGCTGCGGGACGCCCTCGACGGCGAGAAGCCCGGCGCCGAGGGCCTCGAGCTCGCCCCCGTGGGTCGCAAGACCTGGGTCGCGGGTCACCGCCTCGGCCCGGTCGAGGAGCTGTCCCGGCTGGCCGGGGAGGCCGCGGACGTGCACCGCCGGCTGCTGGCTCTCGGCTCGGCCCAGCGCATCCGAAAGGAGACCGTCCGGGTGTGGGTCGCCGCGCCGCCGGTGCCGGTCTTCCGGGATCCCGACCCCCCGGCCGACGGAACCATCACCTGTCCCGTCTGCGGCCGCGAGGTGAGCACGTTCAACCTGCTGCGCGACGCCGCCGGGAAGCCCGTGGGCTGCTACATGTGCGGCGGCAACCCGGGCGGGTTCCGGAGCTGACCGTGGCCGGGGCCCTGCGCATCGGCCTCGATCTGGGCGGCACGAAGATCGAAGGCGTGCTGGCCCGCGGCCCGGACGACGGCCTCGAGGTGCAGGAGCGCCTGCGGGTGCCCACGGGCAGCGACCGGGGCTACGATCACGTCCTTCGGCAGGCCCTGTCCGTGGTGGAGGCGCTGGACCGCGCGGCCGGCGGCCCGGTCCCGGTGGGCGTCGGCATGCCCGGCAGCGTCACCAGTGAGGGCCGCGTCAAGAACTCGAACACGACCTGCCTGAACGGCACGTTCTTCCGCCGCGACCTGGCGGCGCGCCTGGGGCGTCCCGCGGCCTTCGCCAACGACGCCAACTGCTTCGCCCTGGCCGAGGCCCGCCTGGGCGCGGCCCGGGGCGCGAAGCTGGTCTTCGGCGTGATCCTCGGCACCGGCGTGGGCGGCGGCCTCGTGATCGACGGCGCGGTTCGCGAGGGGCCGCAGTCCATCTGCGGCGAGTGGGGCCACATGGTGCTCCACCCGGAGAGTGACCGCGTGTGCTACTGCGGGCAACAGGGCTGCGTGGAGACCCACCTGGCCGGGCCATGGGTCGAGCGGGACTTCCACCTGCGGGGCGGCCCGGCCCTCGGTCTGGCGGAGATCCTCGAGCGGCGGGCGGCGGGCGATCCCGTCGCCTCGTCCTGCGTCGAGGCCTGGCTCGACGACTTCGGCCGGGCCCTGGCCAACCTGATCAACGTGCTCGACCCGGACGCGATCGTGCTCGGCGGCGGCGTGTCCCGTGCCGACTGCCTTTACGTCGAGGGCCGGGAGGCGGTGGCGAGGTACGTGTTCACCGACGAGCTCCTGACCCCGATCCTGCGCCACGCGCTGGGGGACTCGGCCGGCGTGCTGGGCGCCGCGATGCTGGCCACCGGGCTCGCGGACGGCGCGAGCGGGAGGACATCGTGAGACCGCGCGCCTCGCTGCCGGTCCCGGCTCTGGCGGCCGTCCTTGCTGTCGCGGGATGCGGGCCCGCCGTCGGGCCGATGGATCGGCTCCTCGCCGCGGGGGACCACGCCGCAGCCCTGGCCCTGGCCCGTGGGGACGCGGCTCTCGAGGAAGAGCTGGCGGCCCGGCTGCTGGAGCGCGCAGCCGCGGCCGACGAGAAGAACGCCGCCGCCGGGCTGGTGCAGGATCTCGCCGGCACTCGCGCGGGCCGTCGGGCGCTCGATCGGCTGGCGGACGGCGGGGCGCGGCCGGCGGCGGATCTCGCCCGCATCGCCCTGAAACGGGGCTGCCGTCCCGGCTCCGGGGAGCTGGACCGGTGGCTGGCGGACGACCACTCCCAGGTGCGCGCCGCGGCGGCCCGTGCCTTCGGTGGCCGCCTCGAGACCGACGAGCTCTGCGGCCTGCTGCTCGACGCGGATCCCGGCGTGCGGCTGGCCGCGGTGTCGGCCCTGGCCGGACGCGGGGACGAACCGGAAGCCTCCGCCGCGCTGCGCGAAGCCGGGCTTCGCGATCCCGATCCCCTGATCCGCTCCGCCGTGGTCCGCGCGGGCCGGGCCCTCGGAGACGACACCCTCGAGGCCCTGCGCCGCGCCCTCGGGGATCGGGCCCCGGGCGTGCGCTACGCCGCCTTGTGGGGCCTCGGGGAGCTGGGCTCGGAAGAAGCCGTCTCGCTTGTCGCGGATCGGGCCGCGGGCCCCGTCGACCAGTCGTCCGTCGTGGCCCTGACCGAGCTCTCGCGCCTCGGGATCGCCCCCGGGCCGGCCCGGTTCAAAGAGGCCCTCGGGCACGAAGACCCGCTGGTCCGCGCCACGGCCCTCGCCCACATGGAGAGGGCGGGCTTCGATGCCGACGAAAGGCGGAAGGCCCTGATCCGGGCCCTGGACGACGAGGATGCCCAGGTCGCCCTGACCGCGGCCTCGCGCCTGGCAACGGCCCGGGATCGCCCCGGGGCGGAGATCATCGCCGCGCTGGAGCGCGTCCGGGAGGTGAGCCCGTCACGCACCGCTGAGGCCAGGGATCTGCTGGCCGTCCTCGGCGAGCCCGGGGCCGTCGGGGAGCTGGAGGAGCTGCTCGTCCCGTCCGGGGACGAGGAGGAGATCCTCGCCGCGCTGAACAGGGTGCACGGCGTTACGGATTTGCGTCCGGGCTTCGTGGCCCTGCTGGCCGATGCCAGGGTCGCCGTGCGCCTCGCCGCGGCCCGCGCCGTGCTCGCCGCCGACTGACCACTTCGCGCCCCCGCCGAAAAGTTGCGCCGCCGCGGCCCCCTCCCGTACACCTGATCCCAGGGAGGACCCGGACCATGAGCAAGAACGACGCACTGAATCGGCTCCGCACGCACCTCGCCGAGCTGTTCGACGCCCGCTTCGGCGGCGCCGACGGGGCGCGGTTCGCCCACGTCCAGGGGATCGCCGACGGCTACATGCAGGCCCTCGAGGATCTCGAGCTGGCCGACGCGCGGGAACTGCTGGCCGTGGTGCACGACGAGCGCCACGCCGCCGCCGGTCGCGCCGACATCGGGATGGCGTCCCTGCCGCCCCCGGGCCCGGCCATGCCCCACTTCGCGTGAAGGGGACGCCGGCATCCCCCGCGGGCGCCGGTGATCATCCGAGCCCATGACCCTCGAGCTGTTCCTGAAGATCCTGCCGCTGTGGTTCCAGGCGTTCGCGTTCACGCTGGCGGTGGAGGTGCCGGTGTTCGCCGCGGTGGCACGGCTGCCGGCAGGGCCCGCTCCCAAGGCGCGCGCGCCGCTGTGGCGGCTGGCCGTCGCCGGCGCGGCCGGGACCTGCGTCACCCATCCGTCGCTGTGGGTCCTCTGGCCGCAGGTCGTGAGCGACTACACGACCTACATCGTGAGCGGCGAGCTCCTGGTGGCCGCCATCGAGAGCGCGACCTTCTTCGCCCTGGCGCAGCCGATCACCTGGCGCCGGGCCGTGGCCGCCTCGCTTTCGGCCAACGCCGCCAGCTTCGGCCTCGGCCTGCTCCTTCGCGCCATCGGCCTGCTGGGCTGAAGGCGGCCCGCCGGGTGAGCGTGCAGTTCACCGACGCCAGCGTCGTCAATTGTCGCGATTATTACTACAAGCTGGTCGCGGTCGACCGCGACGACGTCGGCGGCGGCGCCAGCGACGAGGTCGTCGGACGCGCCGAGACCACCGTCGCGCCGCTGAAGCCGACCGGCCTG
>CAYZAI010000208.1:0-8642 GCA_964476305.1 uncultured Myxococcales bacterium | reverse complement strand
GGCGCCTCGACGGCCTGTCTGCCGACGAGCTGGAGCAGGTCTGGCAGGCGGCCAAGGCCGCCCTGGAGCCGCCGGTATGACGGCCTCCCCGCACACGGCACCGCTGGCGGAGCAGGACCTCCTGGCGGCGGAGGTGGCCGAACTGGTGGCCGCGGTGGTCCCCGGCCAGGTCTCCAACCCTCCCGGGGACATGGCCGCACTCCTCGCCGGGCTCGACTCCCTGGGACGCCTCGAGTTGCTCGCTGCCCTCGAAGCGCGGTTCGACGTGGAGCTGACCGAGGAGTTGATCGCCGAGTTCGAGTCCGAAGGGCACATTGCGCGGATCATCCGGGACGCCCGCACCGAACGGGCCGAACTGTCCTTGGAATAACCCTTTTTCCCTTTACGCACTTGGAGTTGACGCTTGGAACCGAGTTTGGTACCACATGACGATCAATTGTCCGATCGAATACGCAGGCCGCTCGGAGGACGAAACGCAATGGGTCCACGTACGCTGGCAGCCTTGGTGATGGCGCTCCCGCTCGGGATGGGCTGCGCCCCGATCGAGTATTCCGTGGTCATCGTGGAGGCCTCGCAGGCCATCGCCGAGGCCGAGATGGCCGGAGCGATGTGCACGGACGAGCAGCTCGATCGGCTCTCGCCGGTCACCATGAACCAGGCCCCGGATCCCGGCACCGAGCTGGCTTCTTCCGAGAAGGCGGGCGCGAGCTACAAGGTCGGCATCGGCGAGCCTACGTGCGATGCGCCTTTCGAGTACTACTCGGCGCTGGAGTACCAGCGGAAGGCGCGCGAGGAGGTGGGCTACTCGGACTACGAGGCCGCTGTCCGCTTCGCCCGGGAGGCACGCAAGTTCGCGCGAACGGCACGGGACATCTCGCTGAAGCGGGATCGCGAGAGGGGGCGCTAGATGTCGGCCGTTCTCACCGATCGTCGTTTCTGGCTGGCGGCCCTCGTCGCCCTCTCCCTCGGAAATCTCGGCTGCGCCGAGACCGCCAAGCTGAGAGGGGGCATCACCACAGCCCGCGCCAAGATCGAGCAAGTGGAGCGCAACGGCGCCTACGTCTGTGCGCCCCGCGAGCTGGCCCTGGCCAAGGCCCACCTCGATTTCGCCGAGCTCGAGATCGAACAGGGCATGGGCAGACGGGCCCAGTACCACTACCGGATAGCCACCGAGAACCTGGCCCGTGCCGACGAGAAGTCCCCGCCGGACAAGTGCGCCGGGCCGGCGGTGGTCGTAGCCGAACCGCTGCCTCCCGGCTGCATCGATCTCGATGGCGACGCGGTCTGTGCCGACGTGGATCGCTGCCCGGACGAGCCAGAGGACTTCGACGGGTACGAGGACGACGACGGCTGTCCCGAGGACCAGGACAGCGACGGCGACGGCATCCCCGACTCCATCGACCAGTGTCCGCTCGACGGCGAGGACATGGACCGGCACCTCGATGACGACGGCTGCCCCGACCCGGACAACGACGCCGACGGCATCCCCGACACCCGCGACAAGTGCCCGGGCGACCCCGAGGACTTCGACGGGTACGAGGACGACGACGGCTGTCCCGACCCGGATAACGACAAGGACGAAGTGCTCGACCTCGAGGACGAGTGCCCGTTCGAAAAGGGTGATGCCGGCAACAAGGGCTGCCCGAAGAAGTATGAAGGTGTCGAAATCACGGAAACCCACATCCGGATCAACCAGACGATTCATTTCGCCTACAACAAGGCGAAGATCATGAAGGACTCCTTCCCGATCCTGGCCACGGTGGCCCAGGTGCTGGCCGACAATCCGGAGATCACCCTCAGCATCGAGGGGCACACGGACAGCCGCGGCAGCGACAAGTACAACAAGAAGCTCAGCGCCAATCGCGCCAAGGCCGTGATGAATCACCTGGTCAAGAAGGGTGGTATCGAGAAGCGACGACTCTCCTCCGTGGGCTTCGGCGAGGAGAAGCCGGTCGATTCCAATCTGACGGAAGACGGGCGGGCGGCCAACCGACGCGTGGAATTCGTGCGGACCGATGTCCGGGCGAACAACTGAGCGGGCACATCAGGGAACAAACGAGATGAAACGACTGCCGAACAACGGGTTGATGGCCATTGGAGCCATGGTGCTGGGGGTTCTGCTGCTCGCGGGAGGCCAGGCTCGGGCCCAGGCCAACCCGCAGACGACGGTGCTGCAGATGAACCAGCAGGCGATGCTGATGTACGGCAACCTGCAGTTCAGCGAGGCCCTCGGCCTGCTCAAACAGGCCGAAGCCGCCTGCCGGCAGTACTCCATCACCGGGCCGGTGCTGGCGCGGACGTACCTCAACATGGGCATCGTCGAGGTGGGCGGCAACCAGAACAACGCCGGCGGCCTCGAGTACTTCAAGCGGGCGCTGTGCTCGGACCAGTCCATCATGCTCGACCCGCTCAACTCGACGCCCGAGGTCGAGACCCTGTTCAGCCTCGCGCGCAGCCAGGCCAAGACGCCGGGCGCCTGTCAGCAAGCGGTCCAGCCACAGCCCCAGTACCCGCAGCCGCAACCGCAGCCCCAGCCCCAGTACCCACAGCCCCAGCCGCAGCCCCAGCCGCAGCCCCAGATGCAGCTCGTCCGGCACACGCCCGTGACCCAGCAGGCGCGGATGATACCGATCCCGATCTACCTCGATATCAACCCGTCGGTCTCGGTCGGCCAGGTGCTGCTGTTCTACCGCACCGTGGGAGAGCGGATCTTCCAGCAGGTGCCCATGCAGCAGCACCTCACGGGCTGGGCCGCGACCATCGGCTGCGACGTTCTTCAGACGTTCGATCCCACGGGCGTCGAGTACTACGTCGCGATCCTCGACCCGGCCAACCGGCTGCTCGGCACGGAAGGGACGGAGGCGCAGCCGCACCAGGTCACCATCGTGAGCATGCTCACCGTGCCGCCGCCGACTCTGCCCAACGAGGCCCCCCCCTCCGCGTGCCAAGAGGAGTGCCCGCCCTGGAACCCGGACTGCAACTCGACGTGCAAGAAGTTCGGCGACCTGTGCGACTCGGACTCGGAGTGCTGCGCGGGGATGGCTTGCGTCGACGAGATGTGCACCGAGGGCGAGGGTGGTGGTGGTGGACCTGCGGGTGATTTTCATCCAACCATCCGCATCCCGGTGAATTTCGGCATCAACCTCGGCCTCGTGGCCGGCGGTGACGCCCAGCCCTACAACCAGGTCTCGGATGGCAAGCTGTCCATCGGCACCGGCTTCACCTTCGGCAAGCTCCAGTTCGCGATCAACCCGATGTTCTACCTGCCCGTGGACGGCCTCGAGCTGGGCCTCAAGTTCCGCGGCGGGCTGCCCATGGAGATGAACTATCCGGATGATGTCCCGCCCGTGGCGCCGTCGATCTACGCCTCGGCCTCCTACCGCATCGCGGGCGAGGGCTTCGATGGCTTCCAGCTCCACGCCCTGCTCAGCCTCGGCTGGGCCAACTACTACCACAAGGTCCCCTACCAGGACTGCACCGCGGTCGAGGACGTGGATGGAGACGGGAACGATATCGTCGTCTGCGACGAGGCCGACCTCAAGAGCGACGGCTCCTGGAACGGCGACAACCCGCAGGAGAAGGCCTACTTCCGCCGCGCCGGGCCCTTCGGCATCGAGCTCGGGCTCGACGGCTACTACTGGTTCGTGAACAACTTCGGCCTCAACTTCGGGGTTATCGCAGGCATCCTGATCCCCGATTTCGCCCTCAACATCGATATCAACGTCGGCCTCGCCTTGCGCTTCTAGTATTCTCGAAGCACGGATTCACGAACGAGCGCGGGATCGGGATGATCGGTCGGATCGGTCCGATATCGGCGCAGCCCCCGGGCCGCGCCAACGCCTCTTCTCCTCGACAATATTCGAATAACCGGTTATACGGTTACCAGAGAGAGGGAGGCACCGATGAAGGATGTCGCCGGTTTCTTCAAGGCCCTGGCTGACGAGTCGCGCCTGCGGATGCTGTGGCTGCTCGCCAACCGGCCGGAGCTGTGCGTCTGCGATCTGATGGAGGTGCTCGGCATCACCCAGTCCAAGGCCTCGCGGCACCTGGCCACCCTGCGCCACGCGGGCCTGGTGGTCGATCGCCGGGAGGGCACCTGGTCCCACTATTCCCTGCGCCCGGATCTCGGGGCGCTCGAGCGCGCTGCCCTCGAGTCCCTGCGCGACGGCCTGTCCCGCAGCCCGGACGCGGCCCGCGACCTCGCGTCCCTGAAGAGCTGGGAGCGAGCCAAGGGCTGCCGCGGTTCCTGCGGCTCCGGGACGGAAGGAAACCGCCGATGACCGCAACCACCTCGCGACTGTCGTTCCTCGATCGCTACCTCACCCTCTGGATCTTCGCCGCCATGGCGATCGGGGTCGGCGCCGGCTGCCTCGTGCCGGGTGTCGTGCCCTTCGTCAACCAGTGGAGCGTGGGCACGACGAACATCCCCATCGCCGTCGGCCTGATCCTGATGATGTACCCGCCGCTGGCGAAGGTGCGGTACGAGGAGATGGGCCCGGTCTTCGGGAACTTCAAGGTGCTCGGGCTGTCCCTCGTCCAGAACTGGGTGGTCGGCCCGATACTGATGTTCGGCCTGGCCGTGCTCTTCCTGCACGACAAGCCCGAGTACATGGTGGGACTCATCATGATCGGGCTGGCGCGCTGCATCGCCATGGTCATCGTGTGGAACGATCTCGCCAAGGGCGACTCCGAGTACTGCGCCGGGCTCGTCGCGTTCAACTCGATCTTCCAGGTGCTCTTCTTCTCGGTCTACGCCTACGTGTTCATCACGGTGCTGCCCCCCTTGTTCGGCCTGAAGGGGGTGGCGGTCGACATCACGATGGGCGAGATCGCGAAGAGCGTCTTCATCTACCTGGGCATCCCGTTCCTGGGCGGCGTGATCACGCGCTTCACGCTCGTCAAGCTCAAGGGCAAGGAGTGGTACCATGCGAAGTTCATCCCGAAGATCAGCCCGATCACGCTCATCGCGCTGCTCTTCACCATCGTCGTGATGTTCTCGCTCAAGGGCGAGTACATCGTGCAACTCCCGCTCGATGTCGTGCGGATCGCGATCCCGCTGCTCATCTACTTCGCCGTCATGTTCTTCCTCTCTTTCTTCATGTCGAAGAAGGTCGGCGCGACCTACGGCCAGTCCACGACGCTCTCGTTCACGGCTGCCTCCAACAACTTCGAACTCGCCATCGCGGTCGCGATCGCGACCTTCGGCATCAACCACGGGGCCGCCTTCGCCGCGGTCATCGGGCCCCTCGTCGAGGTGCCGGCGCTCATCGCGCTCGTCAACGTCGCGCTGTGGCTGCGGAGCAGGCTGTGGCGCGTGGAGACGGCCGCTTGAAGGGCATCCTCTTCCTGTGCGTGGCCAACTCGGCCCGCAGCCAGCTGGCCGAAGGCATCGCCCGTGCAATCCTGCCGCCCGAGGTGAGGGTGTGGTCCGCGGGCTCGCGCCCCACGAGCGTGCGGCCCGAAGCCGTCGCGGTCCTCGCGGAGATCGGCATCGACATCTCCCGTCACCGCTCCAAGGCGATCGCCGAGATCCCGGCGGCCGGGGTCGACACGGTGATCACGTTGTGCGGCGAGGAGGAGTGCCCGGTGTTCCTCGGCAGGGCGACGCGGCTGCACTGGGGCCTGCCCGATCCGGCGGCCATCACCGGCTGCGGGGAGGATCGCTGGAACGCATTCAGAAACACGCGCGACGAGCTTCGGCGGCGGATTGCCTCCCTGCTCGAGGAGTCACCCCGTCGATGATGAAGGAACACTGGAAGCTGGCGCTGGTCCTGGCCGTGTTCGCGGGCTGCTGGTTCCTGCCCGTCGGCAGCGACAGGTTCTGGGGCGCGGTCCACGAGAGCCTGTCGCTGGTGAGGTGGTACGCGCGGGAGCACGTGCTGCTCTGCCTGGTCCCGGCATTCTTCATCGCTGGTGCCATCAGTGTCTTCGTGAGCCAGGGCGCGGTGATGAAGTACCTCGGACCGAAGGCGAACAAGCTCGTGGCCTACCCCGTGGCCGCGGTGTCCGGGACGGTCCTGGCCGTCTGTTCCTGCACGGTGCTCCCGCTGTTCGCCAGCATCCACAAGCGCGGCGCCGGCCTCGGTCCCGCCACGGCCTTCCTCTACTCGGGCCCGGCCATCAACGTCCTGGCCATCATCCTCACGGCCCGCGTGCTCGGACCCGAGCTCGGTATCGCCCGGGCCGTGGGCGCGATCCTGTTCGCCGTGGTCATCGGCCTGCTCATGCACCTCGTCTTCCGCAAGGAGGAGGAGGCGCGACAGGAAGCCGGCCGCTTGGTCATGCCCGACGACGTCAAGGGGCGCGCACTGTGGCAGGATGGCCTGTACTTCCTGGCGATGATCGGCATCCTGGTTTTCGCCAACTGGGGCAAGCCCGGGGAAGGCGATGACGGCGCGTGGGCGGCGATCCACTCGGCGAAGTGGTTCGTGACCGGTGGCTTCGGGCTCGTGCTGGTCGGCAGCCTCGTCGCCTGGTTCGACGGGGGCGAATTGTCGACGTGGGTGGACTCGAGCTGGGGCTTCGCCAAGCAGATCCTGCCGCTGCTGCTCGGCGGCGTGCTGGTGGCGGGCTTTCTGCTCGGCGGACCAGGCGGTTCCTCGCCCGGCATCATCCCGGACACCTGGATAGAGGAGGCCGTGGGCGGCAACTCGCTGCTGGCCAACCTCTTCGCGTCAGTGGTTGGAGCGTTCATGTACTTCGCCACGCTGACCGAGGTGCCGATTCTGGAAGGACTGATCAGGTCGGGCATGGGCAAGGGGCCGGCCCTGGCGCTGCTGCTCGCCGGCCCGGCGCTGTCGCTGCCGAACATGCTCGTCATCCGCAGCGTGATGGGAACCAGAAGGACCCTGGTGTTCATCGCCCTGGTGATCGCGCTGTCGACCATAGCGGGCCTGGCCTACGGGGCGTTGCCCTGAACCGAAGGAAGGAGTCCGGACATGAAGATCAAGATCCTGGGAACCGGTTGCGCGAAGTGCAGGAAGCTCTTCGCCGAGGCCGAAAAGGCGGTGGCCGCCTCGGGCATCGCGGCCGATATCGAGAAGGTCGAGGGCATCGACGAGATCCTGGCCTTCGGCGTGATGATGACACCGGCTCTGGTGATAGGCGAGGAGGTCAAGGCGAGCGGGCGCATTCCCTCGAGCGCCGAGATCGCCTCGTGGATCTCGGCCGTCGCGGCCAAGGAGCAAGAATGACCGACAAGCAGAGAATCACCGCTTTCACGCTGCTGCTCAGCGCCGGCGTCCTGGCGGTCGCGGGCTGCAACACACCTGAGGGGGCGACGGACGAGCGCTCGGTCGCCGAGGCGGGGACGGAGGCACCCCGGGCCGCCATAAGCGCGATCGGCATCGAGAACGGGGTCGTCGTCACCTATTTCCACGGGGATAGACGCTGCCCGACCTGCAGAGGGATGCAGGCGACCATCGAGCAGACCGTCGAGGAGCGCTTCGCCGCCGAGATCATGGAGGGCAAGGTCGTCTTTCAAGAGATCAATTTCGAGGAGGACGCCAACACGAGCTACGTCGAGCGCTACCAGCTCGCCTCCAGCACCATGGTCGTCGCGACGATCCAGGCAGGCAGGGAGACCAAGTGGGTCAATTGCACCAAGGTCTGGGACTATGCGCACGAACCCGTGAAGCTCGCGGACTACACCGTGGCGCAGATCCGGGAAACGCTCGAGGCGTTCGGGAAATAGCGATGGAGTCGTATCTCCTGGGCATCGGCACGGCGCTCTGGCTGGGGGTGCTGACCTCGGTCAGCCCCTGCCCGCTGGCGACCAACATCGCGGCCATCTCCTACGTGGGCAAGCGGGTGGACCGGCCCACCCGGGTGCTCCTCGCCGGTCTGCTCTACACGCTCGGCCGGTCGCTGGCGTACTTCCTGGTGGCGCTGCTGGTGATCGAGAGCCTGCTTTCCATTCCGGCGGTTTCCCTGTTCCTCCAGCGGAACATGAACCGGATCCTGGGCCCCGTGCTGGTCGTTGTCGGGATCCTGCTGCTCGACTTCATCCCCTGGCCATGGACGGGGCGCGGCTCCGGGGCGATGGAGCGACTGCGGGCGCGGGCGGACAGGCTGGGTCTGGCCGGAGCGGTCCTGCTCGGCGTTGTCTTCGCCCTGACCTTCTGCCCGGTGTCGGCGGCGCTGTTCTTCGGCAGCCTGATCCCGCTCGCCGTGAAGCACGGATCGGCGTTCCTTCTGCCGAGCATCTACGGCGTCGGCACCGCGCTGCCCGTGGTGGTGTTCTCGTGGTTCCTGGCGTTCGCCGCCAACCGGCTGTCCCGGGCCTTTTCCGCCCTGTCCGCCATCGAGCGGTGGATGCGCCGTCTGACCGCCATTGTCTTCATCCTCGTTGGAGGATACATGTGTCTCGCGTTCCTTTTCCAGGTTGTCTGAAGACCGGCAACCCTTCGTCCGCCTTGACATTTTCGTTCAATAGGGTTCAATCTTCCATTCAAGTCACCCCGGGCTCGCGCGGGAATCTCGGATTGGACCGCGACCACATCGATACCGGCGATGTCGGGCGCGGTTCGTTGATCATGGAGAAACGATGCGAAACGCTGTGATTGGCTCGAAGGCGCTGGGAACGGTGGCGGCTATCGCATTGACGATTCTGGTCGCTCCGACTCCGGCCGTGGCCCAGGCCG
>CAYZAI010000207.1:0-8685 GCA_964476305.1 uncultured Myxococcales bacterium | reverse complement strand
GTTGGAGCAATTGCACAGATCGAGGGTCGTGTCGCAGCTTCCGGACGGGCAGTCGCTGTTGACCTCGCAGGCCGCACCATCCGCATCGGCGTCCTGCATCCAGCACTGGTCCGCCTGGCCCGGCTCGGTGCAGCACTCTTCGTCCCGCAGGAACATCGCGCCCTTGTCGGGGTCGGCCCAGTCCGCGGGCGACACGGCTCCTGCGGCGGGTCCGAGGACCCGTCCTCCGGCAACGGCCTCCGCCGCGGCCGTCGCTTCCGTGGTCACCGTCGCCGCCTCCATCTCAGCCGTGGCCACCGCCTCCGTGACCGTTTCCGCTGCCGCGGCCTCCGCCGCGTCCACGGGCGACGCGCCATCGACCAGCTGCTCGTCGCACCCCGCTGCGAACACGACCACGGACGCCGCGGCCGTCGCCAACCAGGAACTCCGTCGGAATTCACCCATCATCGAAAACCCTCTTCTCCGGCCGAGAGGCTCGACCTTTTCGTACGACGAACGGTTCTCGCCGTCCATTTTTTGATATTTATTGCAAGGGACATACCACGGGAAAGGGTCCGCACCCAGAATCCGTTCCCGCGCCTTCCGCGCAGGTCCGGGCAGTTGCGGCGGCGGACCCGGCCCCAACCCCCCGGCGCCGGCTACGCAAACATTTCAGGGAACACCAAACTTTGCAGGCAGGCCCTTCACCAGGGGTCGTTGTAATCCAGGTACCGGTTTCCCCCACCCTTTTTCCCGCCCTTCTTGGCGGCCGGGACCTTGACCTCGACCGGCTCCTTGGCGGGCTCGGGCTTCGCCTCGGGCTCGGCATCGCCACCGCCCTTCTTGGCACCGCCCTTGGCGCCGCCCTTGGCGGTCTTGCCCGCAGCCTGCTCGGCGGCGGGCTGCAAATCGAACACCAAATCGAGATCCGTCTCGAATTTCACGGCTCGCTTCTCGGGTTCGTGATCCGGGGCCGAGACCTCCACCATGCGCAGGGCCTCGGAGTGGAGGAACGGACCCTGGAACGGGGCTGGCCCGACCTCGACACCGTCGATCTTGACAATCGCGCCCGGGGCGCTGGCGGCCACCTTGACGGTCACCTCGTCCACCACCGGATCGCCGGTGCCCATGCCGTCCGTCGAGATGGCCTCCGCCCCCTCGGCGGGGGCCGCGATCGCCGGATCGCCGGCCCCGGCCGCCTGGCCCGGCTGCGCCTCCGGGTCGAGCTTCCCGCCGCCACCCAGCAGGAGCACCGCGGCCACCACTCCCGCGGCGACCACCGCCGCGACGGCTCCCAGAACCAACGGCAGCTTCGGCATCTTCTTCTTGCCGACGCCGCTCTGCGCCATCTCGAACGGCGTGGCCGTGTTGTAGAGCGCCTCGCGGATGGCCGTGCGCGATGACATGCTGAGGTGGGACGAGATGTCGCTCGAGCCCGGGGCGAACGGCAGCAGGTAGCGGCGGAACTCGTCGCAGGTGGCGAACCTGTCGGCCTCGTTGCGTGCCATGGCGCGGTCGATGGTGTCGATCAGCTCCTGGGGCAGATCGGGGTTCAGCACTTCGGGCCGCGGCGGATCCTCGGTCAGGATCTTGATCAGCAGCGCGTTGTAGTTGGGCGCGTCGAACGGCAGGTGCCCTGTGGCCATCTGGTAGAGGATCACGCCCATGGCGTAGATGTCCGAGCGCGACGAGATGTTCTGATCGCCGCGCGCCTGCTCCGGTGACATGTAGTGGGGCGTGCCGAGCACGGTGCCGGTCTGGGTCAGCGCCCGGGCGTTGTCGGTCTCGAGGGCCTTGAACTTCGAGATGCCGAAGTCCAGCAGCTTCACGTAGTCGGGGTTGTTGCCCTTGCGCAGCAGGAAGATGTTCTCGGGCTTCAGGTCGCGGTGGATGATCTCGACATCGTGGGCCGCCTGGAGCCCGGACAGCGCCTGCACCATGATGTGGGCCGCGCGCTTGACCGGGATCACGCCGATCTCGTCGAGCAACCCGCGGACATCGGTGCCCTCGAGGAACTCCATCACGATGTAGGGCGAGCCGTCCTCGGCCTGCCCCATGTCGGTGACCTCGATGATGTTCTCGTGCCCGATCTTCGCCGCGGCCTTGGCCTCCCGGTGGAAGCGGGTCACGACCTCCGGGCTGGACGCGTACTGCGGGTGCAGGAACTTGACCGCGAGCCGCCGGCCGATGAGCTGGTGCTGGGCTTCGTACACGGCGCCCATGCCGCCTTCCCCGAGCAGGCGCACGAGCTCGTACTTGCCATCGAGAACTTTTCCGATCTCCTGCGACATCCGCGTGCTCGACTCCCCGGGGAAACGCGTGGACCCCGGCTTTTGTTCAATCTACCATCGTTTCCGGCGGCCGGGCAAGGATGACGGGCGTGCCCTTCAGCCGGCGCAGGCGGGGCCGGAGGACGTGCCGATCAGGTCCGCCCCCGCGTTCACCAGTCGCACGGCGAAGTCCCGGTCGCGGATGCCGCCCGACGCCTTGATCCCCATCCGCTCGCCGACGCAGGCCCGCATCAGCTCCACGTCCTCCACACTGGCCCCGCGCGGTCCGAAACCGGTGCTGGTCTTCACGAAGGCCGCGCCCCCGGACATCGAGGCAGCACACGCGGCCGCGATCTGCCCGGGGTCGAGCAGTCCCGTCTCGAGGATGACCTTGACGGGGCGACCCCCGGCGGCCTCCACGATCCGGGCCACGCCGTCCCGGGCCGCCCGTGCCTCGCCGCAGCGCAGGGCCCGGATGTCGATCACCATGTCGACCTCGTCGGCACCCGCGGCGACGAGGGCCCGCACTTCGGCGGCCAGCATCTCCGGCGACAGCCCGGCCAGGGGGAAGCCGGCCACCGTGACCACCAGCACCCGCGATCCCTCGAGCAGGGAGCGGGCAGCCGCGACGTCGCGGGGCAGGACACACACGGCACGGAAGCCCCCGAAGCGGGCTTCCGTGCAGAGTCGCCGCAGATCCTCGTCGCCGGCAGAGGCGCGAAGCAGTGTGTGCTCGACGCGGTCGGCCATGCGCTCGATGGCCGGCCGGCCCGGCCCCTCGTCGGGCCCCACACCGAGATCGTTCTCGACTCGCGAGAGGATCTCGAGAGCGTCGTCCTTTTTCTTCCGATTGTCGCTGTCCATCTTCGGCAGTGGATACTATCATGTCCCGGTTCCGCCGCATCCCGGAAAAACGGCGGATCGGGAAAGAACCAATGGCGAACGGAAACAGGAAATCAAGACGCACTGCGGAACACACCCTGCAGCTCGAGGCACTCACGCTGGCCGATCGGCTGCGCGGGAATGCGGGCCGGCAGGCCGCCCTGGTGGTCATCGCGGGCATGGACATGGGCAGGACGATCCCGCTCGATGCCGAGGTGACCGTGCTCGGTCGCGATCCGAGCTGCAGTGGCCTGATCCGCGACGACGGCATCTCGCGGCGCCACGCCGAGATCCATCGCGAGAAGGACGGCGGCTACGTGCTCGTCGATCTCGGCAGCACCAACGGCGTGTTCGTCGCCGGCGAGCGGATCGACCGCCGGACCTTGCGGGAGGGCGACAAGATGCTGCTCGGCCGCGGGACCGTGCTCCAGTTCGTGCTCCAGGATCCCATCGATGAGCAGTTTCGCAGGCAGATGTACGAGTCCACGGTCCGCGACGGCCTGACCGGCGCGTTCAACCGCAGGCACTTCGACGAGCGGCTGGACGCCGAGCTGTCCTTCGCCCGGCGCCACGGATCGCCGTTCAGCCTGCTGATTTTCGACCTCGATCTCTTCAAGAACGTCAACGACCGCTGGGGCCACCCGGCCGGCGACCAGGTGCTCCAGGCGGTGGCGCACCTGGTGCAGGACAGGCTCAGGAGCGAGGATCTGCTGGCGCGCTACGGCGGCGAGGAGTTCGCCGTCATCGCCCGCGGCACGGGTCCGCTGAACGGACTGGCTCTCGGCGAGCGCCTGCGCCGCGAGGTGGAGGCCCTCGAGATCGTCACCCCCGACGGCGAGCGCATCCAGGTGACGATCAGCGTCGGCGTGTCGTCCTGGAGCGACGGCGCGGCGACGACAGCCGCAGATCTGATCGCGCTGGCGGACCGGAACCTGTACCAGGCCAAGCACAAGGGACGCAACCGCGTCGAGGCCTCCGCCGATCCCATCGAGGGGCGGGCGGAGCGGGAGGGCGGACGATGACGGATATCGGCGCGATCGCTGAGACCGGATCGCTGCTCGGGACGGGCAGCGAGTTCGAAGGCAAGCTCGCGTTCCTCGGCACGGTTCGGGTGGAGGGCCGCTTCCGGGGCGAGATTCGCTCGGACGACACGCTGGTGGTGGCCGACGGCGGCGACGTCAGCGGCAAGCTCGACGTGGGGTCGCTGATCGTCGCCGGCGGGGTGGTGCGGGCGGAGGTCGTCGCCCGACGGGTCGTGGAGCTCCACCCGGGCGGACGCCTGGTGGGCACGGTCACCACGCCGTCGTTCCAGATCGTGAAGGGCGCCGTTTTCGAGGGCACCTGCCGGATGCCCGACGACCCGAACGAGGAGCCGCCGGAACCCCCGGCGGACGACCCGCCACCGGCCGGGTGAAGCCGGCGCGGGAGGACACGCGAGGGGGGGCCGATCCTCCGAGGAGCACGCAGATGGACACCGCAGCCCTGCTCGAACAGCTCTCGCCGCAAGTCCGGAAGATCTGCGCCCCGGACACGCCGGCACAGCTCAAGAACATGGCGGCCGCCGGTCTCGCGCCGCTGCCGCCGGCCGACATGGTGAGCGCCCTCGCGATCCTGTCCGCGGACCCCGCGCGGGACATCGCCGACAAGGCCCGCGGCACCCTGGCCGGCATGCCCGAGAACGTGCTGCTCGGCACCATCGACCAGCAGCTCCACCCCTCGGTGCTCGGACTGCTCGCCGGCCTCCTCGTGGGGCGGGATGCGGCGCTGCAGAAGCTGATCCTGACCCCCGGCCTGCCCGACGAGGCCGTGGTGCACATGGCTCGCGAGCTCCGGTCCGAACGCCTGCTCGAGGTGGTCACGGCCAACGAGCAGCGGATGCTCCGGTGCCCCGGGATCATCGAGGCGCTCTACTTCAACAAGGCGGTCCGGATGTCCACCGTGGACCGCATCATCGAGCTGGCCGTGCGACACGGGATCGAGCTCTCGGGCATTCCGGCCTTCGCCGAAGTCAAGGCGGCCATCGCGGGGCGGCAGGAGGCCCCGGCCGGCAAAGACCCGACCCCGGAGGACCTGTTCTTCAGCGACCTGCTCGACGACGCGGACCTCGCGGCCCTCGACGCCGAGTTCGTCGACGAGTTCCTGGACTCCAGGGCCGCCGGACAGGACAGCAGCGGGGATCACGCACAGAAGATCGCCGCGGCCAACACGGACATCGGCAAGATGAGCGTCTCGCACAAGGTGCGCCTGGCGATGCTGGGCAACGCGACCCAGCGGGCCGTGCTGATCCGCGACTCGAACAAGATGGTGATCCTGGCCGTGCTCAAGTCCCCGGGGCTCGGGGACAACGAGGTGATGCGGTTCACCAAGGCCCGCTCCCTGCCCGAGGAGGCGCTGCGCTTCATCTGCGGCAAGAGGGACTGGACCAAGCACTACCAGGTCAAGCTCAACCTGTCGATGAACCCCCGCACGCCGCTCCAGGAGGCGCTCAAGTACCTGAACCACCTCAGGCCGAGCGACCTGCGCTCGTTGGAGCGCAGCCGGGACGTGCCCCAGGCCATCGCCCGGGCCGCCAAGAACCTTCGCGAAAAGCGGAGCCACTAGCGTGGCCCCGGTGCGGAGGCGCGAGCGGCGTCCGGAGGGGATCCCCCTGTTCGCCACCACGGCCGCGGGCCTCGAGCCGGTGCTGGCCCGCGAGCTGGGCGCTCTCGGGGCGCGCGACATCGAGGCCGGGCTGCGGGGCGTCTCGTTCAAAGGCGATCGGCGCCTGCTGTACCGCGCCAACCTCTGGCTGCGGACCGCCCACCGAGTGCTGCTGCCCCTCGCGGAGTTCCCCGCCGCCGATCGCGAGCAGCTCTACGACGGGGCGCGCGCCGTGGACTGGGACGAGCACCTGAGCCTGGACCGCACGCTGGCCGTGGACGCGGTGAGCCACCGCTCGGCGCTGGATCACACGCAGTTCATTTCGCGGGTCGTCAAGGACGCGGTGGTGGACTGGTTCCGCGATCGTACGGGCCGCCGGCCCTCGGTGAACGCCCACGACCCGGACGTCGCACTGAACGCGAGGCTCAGCGGCAATCGCTGCACCCTCAGTCTGGATGCCTCGGGGGCACGGATGCACCGTCGCGGCTACCGCCCGACCTTCGGCACCGAGGCGCCGCTCAAGGAGACGCTGGCCGCGGGGATGCTGCTGCTCAGCGGCTGGGACGGCACCGGCCCCCTCGTGGACCCGTTCTGCGGCTCGGGCACGCTGCTGGTCGAGGCGGCGCTGATCGCCACCAACACCGCCCCGGGGCTGCTCGGTCGACCCTTCGGCTTGCGGCGACACCCGTCCTTCGACTCCCGGCTCTTCGACGATGTGCGCGAGGAGGCGCGGGCCGCGGTGCGCGAGGTCGATGGCTGTCCCATCGTCGGCTCGGACGTATCCGACGTGGCGGTGCGCGCCACGGTGGCCGCAGTGCGGGGGGCCGGGGTCGACGACGTGGTGCGGGTCCGGCGCACCGAGATCGGGGATCTCGCGACGCGGGACCACGGCCGGTTGGTCACCAATCCGCCCTATGGCGAACGCCTCGGCGAGATGCAGCAGCTCGCGGATCTCTACCGGCGCTTCGGCGACCTGCTCAAGCAGCGCTGTCGCGGCATGACCGCCCACGTGCTCACCGGATCCAAGTTTCTCGCCGGCCGCATCGGTCTCGCCCCCTCTCGCCGGGACACCCTGTGGAACGGCCCCATCGAGTGCCGCCTGCTGCATTTCGATCTCTACTGAATGACCGCAGGAGTCTCCCGGCCCCGAAAAGACCTGTTGAGATGATGAACAGTCCGGTTTATTCTTTTCACGAACAGACCGGTTGGAGCAATCCGATGATGGACGAAATCGAAGTCGGCGCCTTCGAAGCGAAGACCAAGCTCCCGGAGTTGCTCAGGGGCACGGCCGAGGGCAGATCCTACGTCATCACCCGGCGCGGCAAGCCCGTCGCCAGGCTCGTTCCGGCGCGGGAGTCCGAGCGGGCCCACATGCTGTCTCTCCTCGCGGAAATGAACGCCATTCGGTTCCGGGTCGATGGCCCCGTCGACATCCGGGAGCTCATCGAGGAAGGCCGGCGTTACTGATGGCCTGGGTGATGGACGCATCCCTGGCGCTCGCCTGGGCGCTGCCGGACGAGCGGTCGACCGTGGCAGACGAGTTCTTCCGGCGCACCGAAGCCGAGGAGATCCGGGTGCCCGCCATCTTCTGGTACGAGGTCTCCAATTCGATCGCCGTCTCGTCGAAGCGCGGGCGCCTGACCTCGGCGGACGCCAGGCGGCTGCTGGAGATGCTGTCGGAGCTGCCCCTGGGAACCGACGCCCGCGCGGGCCAACCGAGCCTCGTCCCCCTCGCGGCCGCCGCGAGGGCCCACGATCTCTCCGCCTACGACGCCGCTTATCTGGATCTCGCCGCGAGAAGAGGCCTCGGGCTCGCCACCCTTGACGAGCGGCTCGCGGCAGCGGCCAGGCTGGCCGGGATTCCGGTGTTCACATCCGAAAGCGGTTGAAGCGAGTCAGTAGGCCCGGGCGAAGAGCACCCGGCGCGGCGAGGGGTTGCCCGTGCGCACGCAGACCCCGGGCTCGGGGTCGGGCCCGTGGCCGGGCAGCGGGACGCAGCGGATGGTGACGCCCGTTTCCTGCTTGACCAGGGCCTCGGTCTCGCGGGTTCCGTCCCAGTGGCACCAGGCGAAGCTCGACGCGCCGTCGCCGAAGACCTCGTTGAACCTGTCCCACGAATCGACGGTCACCGTGTGCTCCTCCCGGAAGCGCCGCGCCCGTTCGAGCAGGAACGCCTGGAACTCGTCGAGCACGCCGGGCAGATCCGCGGCCAGCGTGCCCAGGGGTCGCTTGACCTTGTCGTCCGAAACCCGCAGGCGCGTCATCACGGCGCCCTCGTCGAGGTCCCGCGGGCCGAGCTCGATGCGGATCGGCACGCCCTTGCGCTCCCACTCGAAGTACTTCTCGCCCGGGCGCTTGCCCTCGCGGTCGTCCACCTCGACCGCCACGCCCCGGGCGGCCAGCTCGGCGGCCAGCTTCTCCGCCGCGGGCATCACCCGCTCCCGCTCGTGGGCCTTGCGGTGGATCGGCACGATGACGGCCTGCACCGGGGCCAGGCGCGGCGGCAGGATCAGCCCGGTGTCATCGGAGTGGGTCATGATCAGCCCGCCGATCAGCCGCGTGGACACGCCCCACGACGTCTGCCAGACGAAGTCCTCGCGGCCCTGCTCGCTCTGGAACCTCACATCGAAGGCGCGGCCGAAGTTCTGCCCCAGGTCGTGGCTGGTGCCCGACTGGAGCGCCTTGCCGTCGCGCATCATCGCCTCGATGCACATCGTGGAGACCGCGCCGGCGAACTTCTCGGACTCGGTCTTGACGCCGCGGATCACGGGCATCGCCATCATCTGCTCGGCGAAGTCGCCGTAGACCCCGAGCATCCGCTCCACCTCGGCGAGGGCCTCCTCGTGGGTGGCGTGGGCCGTGTGCCCCTCCTGCCAGAGGAACTCGGTGGTGCGCAGGAACATCCGCGTGTGAA
>CAYZAI010000206.1:0-8711 GCA_964476305.1 uncultured Myxococcales bacterium | reverse complement strand
GTCGTAGTCGTGGTGGTCCAGCACGTCGCACGCGTCCGGCGGGCAGGCCGTGGTGCCGCACTCCGCCGTCGACGGCTGCGGCGTCTCCGTGCACGCAGACGTGCCGTTGCACGTCACTGTCATGCACTCCGTCGACGTGCAGTCCACCGCCGTCCCCTGGCACACCCCACCCGAGCAGACGTCGTCGTACGTGCACAGGTCCTCGTCGTCGCACGCCGCGTCCTCACGCCACTCCCACGTCCCGCCCGCGTTCGTGCAGACGTAATCGATGCCGCCGCACGTCAGCTCATCGCAGGAATGCTCCGCGTCGCACGCGGTGTCCGTGCCCGCGCTGCATGCCCCCTCGGCCAGGTTGTCACCGCAGCCCTCGCAACTCCTCTCCAGCGTCAAGATCTCCGCCGTGCAGATGTCGTCGCAGGCACCTGCCGTCGTAAGGCACCCAAGCACCGCGTCACACCCGGACTCGCAACACTCGTTGGCACCTCCCACCGCGCAGACCGTCTCCGCCGACGGGATGCACGTGCAGTTGTCGCAGGTCTCCTCACCGTCACAGTAGCTGATGCAGTCCGCGGGGTACTGCCAGTACGAGCCCGCGTCGCAGTACGCTCCCGGGCACGTTTCCGTCCCGCACGCCGTCGTGTCGTCGTACAACTCGCAGGCCCCGTACCCGTCGCACGACCCCGTCGTTCCGCACGTGTCCGGCGACTCCGCCTCGCACTCCTCTTCCGGATCCTCGCCAATGTCGATGAACGAGCAGATCCCCTCCAGCCCGGACAGGTTGCACGCCTCGCACTCCCCGTCGCACGGTCCGTCGCAGCAGTACCCGTCCACGCACGGGACCTCCTCGCCGCACACCTCCCCCCCGTTCTCCTCCGTGCATGGGATCGGATCTTCCGTCGTATCCGTGTCCCAGGTGTCCGTGTCCGTGTCCGTGTCCGTGTCGGTATCGGTGTCCGTATCCGAGTCGCTGTCCGTGTCGCTGTCCGCGTCGCTGTCCGCATCGCTGTCCGAGTCGCTGTCCGTGTCGGTATCCCCGTCGCCGTCGGCGTCGCCGTCGGCGTCGCTGTCCGCGTCGCTGTCGCCGTCCGTGTCGCCGTCCGTCCCGGTGTCGGTATCGAACGGATCGCTCTTCGCGGAAATGTCGGCGCAGCCGAACCCCAACAGCACCACTGCCAGCAAGGCGACATTCTTGATTTCAAAGGACGGCATGGAAACCTCCCGAGCACCTGATCTCGTTTTGGAGCGAGGCGGATGCTCTTCTAGAAGTTAGATTATACCCGACTTGAAAATTTATGAAAATGAAACGGAGATGCGGAGCGACGTTTTTCTTGGAGAAGTCGCCCTACTGGCAGGTCCAGTTCTGCGTCGTGTGGATGGTGCCCGGACAACTCGACGAGCTGCACGAGCCGATATCATTGCAATAATCGCAATACGAGACGTTCGAGCCTCCACAGTCCGGATCAATGATGCCGCAGCCGCAATCACAACCGTCGTTCGCGTCGTAGTACAAAGAATCGCAGGTCCAGACCGAAGGTTCTGTGTAGGTATCCGAGATACGGACATTATCGATTCTCCAGTACAAATCATCATATCCCACATAGTAGAACATTATCGTGAACGACGAATTCGATCCGAGGAACGAAGTCAGATTCAAGACGACATGTCCACTAGTACTAGAAGAGTAGGAAACAACCTGCTGCCAGCCGCCGCCGTCCACCGAGATATACACATAGGCGTAATCGTCGCTGGAGTAGTCTTGGTAGTTGTGATCGAATTCGAGATACACCGCATCACAGTTGGCATTGGAGTAGCTGGAGGTGACAATTCCGTCATATTCCCACCGTGTCAGGAAGTAGATCTCCCAGTACCCGCCACTGCCTCCAGGCGGTGGCGTCGTGTTCTTCCACTTCCAGTCGTAGCCGTAGCCGTCGCCGTCGTACAAGGACCATCCGTTTGGCAGCGTGGAGGTGTCGAACGTCTCGTAGACATCTACGCCGCAGACCGTGCCGCAGTCCGCCGCGCACGTGGCTGAGGTCTCGCCGCAGTTGCAGATCGTGTCGCCGCAATGGGTCTTTTCGACGACGGTGCAGCTCGAGGTCCCGTTGCACGTCCGCGTGTAGCAGGCGTCGGTGGTGCAGGTGATCCCGGTCCCGGCACAAGTGCTGCCCGAGCACACGTCGTTGTAGGTGCAGGCGTTGCTGTCGTCGCAGCCCGTGGCCGTGCGCCAGGCCCATGTGCCGCCCGCGTTCGTGCAGCGGTAGTTCGTGCCGCCGCACGAGAGCGTCTGGCACAGGGTGTGGGTCGTGGAGTTGCAGGTGTAGCTCGCGCCGCCGGCGCACGTGCCGTTGGCCAGGTTGAGTCCGCACCCCGAGCACGTCCTGCCCATGGTCAGCAGGTTCGACGAACAGACATCGGCGCACGTCCCGGCCGTGGTGCCGCAACCCGACCCGGCCGAGCACGTCACCGTGCAGCACTGGTTCCCGCCGCCCACCGCGCATGTCGTCGTCGCCGGGGAGCACGTACACGCGTTGCACACGTCGCCCGTGCCGCTGCAGTATCGCGTGCAGTTCACCGGGTAGTTGTAGAACACGTTCGAAGCGCAGTAGTCGGCCGAGCAGGCCGTGGTGCCACAGGTCGTGGACGACGGCTCGTACGTCACCGTACAGTTCGAGGTGCCGTTGCACTCCCGATCCGCGCAGGTCGTGTCCGTGCAGGTTATCGGCGTCCCGGAGCACGTGGTGCCCGAGCAGACATCGTTGTAGGTGCACGCATTCCCGTCGTTGCAGGCCGTGCCCGTGCGCCATTCCCACGTACCGCCCGCGTTGGTGCAGCGGTAGGTCGTGCCGCCGCACGACATCGTCTGGCAGGAGGCCGCCGGGCCGCAGGTCATGGCCGAGCCGCCGCCGCACGTGCCCGCGGCCAGGTTTGCCCCGCACCCGGAGCACGTCCGGCCCGTCGTCAACGTGGTGGCCGTGCAGGTGTCCGCGCAGGTCCCGGCCGCGGTCCCGCAGCCAGACCCGGCCGAGCACGTCACGGTGCAGCACTGGTTCCCGCCGCCCACCGCGCAGGTCGTCGTCGACGCGGAGCACGTGCAGGTCTCGCACTCGTCGATCGTGCCATCGCAGTAGCGCGTGCAAGAAGCCGGGTAGTTGTAGAACACGTTCGAGGCACAGTAGTCCGCCGAGCAACCCGTCGTGCCGCAGGTCGTCGACGGCGGCTGGGGCGTCTCATCGCACGTGCTGGTGCCGTCGCACGCCCGGGTCATGCAGGTCGTGGACGTGCAGGTGATGTCCGTGCCGTTGCAGACGCCGCCGCCGCACGCGTCGTCGTAGGTGCACAGATCGCTGTCGTCGCAGCCGGTGGTGGTCCGCCACCGCCACGTGCCGCTAGCGTTGGTGCAGTAGTACGTCGTCCCGCCGCACGAGCGGCTCTCGCAGAACGGGTGCGTGGTCGCGTTACAGGTGTACACTGCTCCGCCCGAGCAGGTTCCCGTGGCCCCGTTGGCCCCGCAGCCCGTGCAGGAGTTGCCCACGGTCAGCGTGTTGGCCAGGCACGTGTCCGTCCCGCCGCAGGAGCCCGCCGACGTGTAGCACCCCGTCGCGTCTGCGCAGGCCGCCTCGCAGCAGCCCCCCGCGGTGCAGTTGGTGGAGGCGTAGTTGCAGGTGCAGGCATCGCACGTCCCGGAACCATCGCAGTACCGCGTGCAGGAAGCCGGGTAGTTCCACCAGGCGCTGGTGCCGTTGCACACGTCCGCCTGGCAGCCCGTGGTGCCGCAGGTCGTGGACGAAGACTTCGGCGTCTCGGTGCAGGTGCTGGTGCCGTTGCACGTCCGGGTCATGCAATCCGTCGAGGTGCAGGTGATCGGCGTGCCGTTGCAGGCGCCCGCGGAGCAGGCGTCGCCCCAGGTGCAGGCGTCCCCGTCGTCGCACGCCGTGGCCGTGCGCCAGGCCCACGTGCCTCCCTGGTTGGTGCAGCGGTACGTGACGCCGCCGCACGTCGTGGTCTGGCACAGGGTGTGGGTCGAAGCGTTGCAGGTGGCGGTCGCGCCGCCGGCGCACGTGCCGTTGGCCAGGTTGAGTCCACACCCCGAGCAGGTCCGGCCCGTGGTGAGGGCGTTCGTTCCGCAGGAGTCCGCGCAGGTCCCCGCCGCGGTGCCGCAGCCAGCGCCGCCCGAGCACGTCACGGTGCAGCACTCGTTGCCGCCGCCCACGGCGCAGGTCGTCGATGACGCGGTGCACGTGCAGGTGTTGCAGTTGTCGTCGGTGCCGCTGCAGTAGCGCGTGCAGTCGGGCGGGTAGTCGTAGAATACGTTGGACGCGCAATAGTCCGCGCCGCAACTCCCGGACCCGCACACCGTGGAAGAGGGCTTCCACGCCTCGGTGCAGGTGCTGGTGCCGTTGCAGGTCTTTGTCGTGCAGGCCGTGTCGGTGCAGGTGATCGGCGTGCCGTTGCAGGCGCCGCCCGAACAGGCGTCGCCCCACGTGCAGTCGTTCCCGTCACTGCACGCCGCGGCCTCCCGCCACTGCCAGGTCCCACCCGCGTTGGTGCAGTTGTAGGTCGTGCCGCCGCAGCTCAGGGACTGGCACAGCGTGTGGGTCCCGGCGTCACACGTGTAGGCCGTGCCACTGCCGCAAGTCCCGGCCGCGTCGGCCGCACCGCAGCCCGAGCAGGACTCGCCGAGGACGATCTGGTTCGCCGAGCACGTGTCCGCGCAGGGGCCGTCCGTCGTGTAGCACCCGCCTGTCCCGGCGTTGCACGCCGCCTCGCAGCACTCGTTGCCGATGCCCACGCCGCAGGTCGTCGGCGTCGCGGAACACGAGCAGTTGTTGCACACGTCGCCCGTGCCGCTGCAGAAGCGCGTGCAGGAAGCCGGATAGTCGTAGTAGTCGAGGCTGTCGCAGGTGTCCGCCGGGCAGGCCGTTGACCCGCACACCGTGGACGAGGGTTTGGGCACCTCGGTGCACGCGCTGGTGCCGTTGCACATCTTCAACATGCAGTCCGTGGACGTGCAGGTGATGGCCGTACCCTGACATGTGCCACCGCCGCAGACGTCGTTGTAGGTGCAGCTGTTCCCGTCGTCGCACGCCGCGCTCGTCCGCCACTGCCAGACCCCGCCCGCGTTGGTGCAGTTGTAGGTCGTGCCGCCGCAACTCACGGTTTCGCACTCGGTGTGGCTCGTGGCGTCGCAGGTGAAGGTCCCGCCACCGCCGCAGCTGCCCGTGGCCCCGGCCGCCCCGCACCCGCCGCACGTGGCCTCCAGCGTGATCACGTTGGTCCCGCAGGTCTCGCCGGCGCCGCAGGTCCCGGCCGCCGTGGAGCAACCCGAGACCGGTGTGCAGACGGCGGTGCAGCATCCCCCGGCGGTGCACGTGGTCTCGGCCGGAGTGCACGAGCAGGTGCCGCAGTCGCCGATACCGTCGCAGAACCTGGTGCACTGGGCGCCGTAGTTCTGCCAGGTCAGCCCGTCGCAGGCGTCCGGCGGGCAGGCCGTGGTGCCGCAGGTCGTCGACGACGGCTTCGGCGTGTCCGTGCAGGTGCTGGTGCCGTTGCAGGTCGAAGTCATGCAGTCCGAGGACGTGCAGGTGATCGCGGTGCCGGTGCAGACGCCGCCGGAGCAGGCGTCGCTGAACGTGCAATCGTCGCTGTCGTTGCACGTCGGCCCTGTGCGCCACGCCCAGGTACCCCCGGCGTTGGTGCAGCGATAGGTCGTGCCGCCGCAGGCCATGGCCTGGCACATGTTGTGGCTCGCTGCGCTGCACGTATACACCGAACCGCCCGAGCAGATCCCCTCGCCGCCCGCCGGGCCGCAGCCCGAGCAGGTCTGCCCGGTGATGAGCTGGCTCGCCGAACAGGTATCCGTGCACGCGGCGCTCGTGGTCAGGCAGCCGCCCAGGTCCACATCGCACGCCGCCGTGCAGCACTCGTTGCTGGCACCCACCCCGCACGTCGTCGGGGTCGCGGTGCAATTGCAGGCGTTGCACGTGTCGTCCGTGCCGCTGCAATGCCGTGTGCAGCTCGCCGGGTAGTCGTAGAAATCGAGACCGTTGCAGTAGTCGTCCTCGCAACCCGTGGTGCCGCAGGACGTGGACGAGGACTTGGGCGTCTCGGTGCAGGAGCTGGAGCCGTTGCAGGCCCGGGTCATACAGGCGCTGGAGGTGCAGGTGATGACCGTGCCCTGGCAGGTCGCTCCCACGCAGACGTCGGAGTACGTGCACTGGTTGCCGTCGTCGCAGGCCAGGTCCGTCCGCCACTGCCAGCTGCCGCCGGCGTTGGTACAGCGGTAGGTCGTGCCGCCGCAGCTGCGTGTCTGGCAGGAGGTCGCGGCGCTGCATGTGTAGGACGCGCCCGCGCTGCACGCGCCCTCGGCCCCGTTGCCCCCGCATCCCTCGCACGTCCGCTCCGTGGTCAGGGTGACGGCGCCACAGACGTCGGCACAGGCCCCAGCCTCGGTGTAGCAACCGGAGAGCTCGTCGCAGCCGGCCGCGCAGCACTGGTTCCCCGAACCCACATCGCACACGGCCTCGTCCGCCGTGCAGGAACAGCCGTTGCACACGTCGCCGCTCCCGCTGCAGTGGTGCGTGCAGGTCTCCGGGTAGTAGTAGAAGTCACCCAGGTTGCAGTAGTCCGCCGGACAATCCGTCGATCCGCAGGCCGTCGACGAGGGCTCCGGCGTCTCGGTGCACGCGCTGGTGCCGTTGCACGTACGGGCCATGCAGGTCGTGGACGTGCAGGTTATGGTCATGCCGTCACAGACCCCGCCCGAGCAGAGGTCGGCGTAGGTGCAAAGGTCGCCGTCGTCACAGGTCGGATCGTCCGTCCAGCCCCAGCCGTACATCAGATCCTCGAGACAGTAGTACAGCGTGCTGTTGCAGCTTCGCGCCTCGCATTCCGAGTACGTGACGTCATTGCAGGTGTACGTGTCGCCGGCCTCGCACGTGCCCGCGGCGCCCGCGGCCCCGCAACCCTCGCAGGTCTGGCCCACGGCCAGCAGGTTCTCGCCGCAGGTGTCGCCGGTTCCGCACGAGCCGGGTACGGTCTGGCACCCGAGCGTCGGGCTGCACGTCGCCGTGCAGCACTCGTTCCCGCCGCCCACGCCGCAGGTCGTCGGCGTCGTGGAGCACGAGCAGGCGTTGCACACGTCGCCCGTGCCGCTGCAGTAGCGCGTGCAGGTATTCGGGTAGTTGTAGTAGTCGAGGCTGTCGCAGTAGTCTCCCGGGCAAGCCGTTGTGCCGCACGACGTGGACGAGGACTTCGGCGTCTCGGTGCAGAGGTTGGTGCCGTTGCACGCCCGGGTCAGGCAGGTCGTGGACGTGCAGGTGATGCTCGTGCCGAGGCACGTCCCTCCCGAGCAGGAATCGTCGTAGGTACACAGGTTGCCGTCGTCGCAGGCCGGGCTCGTGCGCCATTCCCACGTGCCGCCGGCGTTGGTGCAGCGGTAGGTCGTTCCGCCGCAGGTGATCTCCTGGCAGGAGTTCGAGTCGCTGCATGTGGTGGCGATGCCCGAGCTGCACGTGCCGTTGGCCAGGTTGGCCCCGCAGCCCGTGCAGTTCCGGCCCGTGGTCACCGTGGTCGCGGTGCAGATGTCGGTGCACGTTCCGGCGCTGGTGTAGCATCCCGTGACGGCGTTGCACCCGGCCACGCAGCACTGGTTCGTCGCGCCCGCGGCGCAGACGGTCTGCGCAGCGGTGCAGGTGCAGGCAGTACAGGTATCATCGACCCCGCTGCAGGTGCGGGTGCATGTCGCCGGGTTGTCGTAGAACACGCCGGAGGAGCAGTAGTCAGGCCCACAGCCCGTGGTGCCGCACGACGTGGACGACGGCTTGGGCGTGCCGGCACAGGCGCTCGTGCCATCGCAATCCCAGTACATGCACGTGGTATCCGTACAGGTGATGGCGATGCCCTGGCACACCCCGCCCGCACAGACGTCGTCATAGGTGCAGGGATCGCTGTCGTCGCAGGCCGCGCTCACCCGCCACTGCCAGGTCCCACCCGCGTTGGTGCAACGGTACGTCGTACCGCCGCAGCTACGGGTCTGGCAGGCGGTCGCCGTGCCGCACGGGTAGGAGGTGCCCGCGGTGCATGTGCCTTCGGCCAGATTGTCGCCGCAGCCGGTACAGGTCCGGCCGACGGCCAGGTTGGTGGTACCGCAGACGTCGGAGCAGGTCCCGAAGTCGGTGTAGCAGCCCGTGAGGTCGTCGCAACCGACAGTGCAGCACTGGTTCGCCGGGCCCACGGCGCACCCGGTCTCGGTCGAGGTGCAGGTGCAGCCGTTGCAGGTGTCGTCGGTGCCGCTGCAGTACTGCTCGCAGTTGTCAGGGTAATAGAAGAACGAGTTCGAGTTGCAGTAGTCCGCCGGGCAGTCCGTCTCACCGCAAGAGGTGGACGAAGGCTTCGGCGTCTCGGTGCAGGCGCTGGTGCCGTTGCACGTCACGGTCATGCACTTCGTGTCCGTGCACGTAATGGTCGTGCCGTCGCAGACCCCGCCCGTGCAGATGTCGTTGTAGCTGCACAGGTCGCTGTCGTCGCACGCCGGGTCGTCCGTCCAGCCCCAACCGTCCACGACGTCTTCCAGACAGTAGTAGTCCGTCCCGCCGCAGGTCCGTTCCTCGCACTCCAGGTAGGTGATGTCGTCGCAGGTGTACGAGCCGCCCGCGATGCACGTGCCCGAGGCCCCAGCCGCCCCGCAGCCCTCGCAGGTCTGGTTCACCTGC
>CAYZAI010000205.1:0-8744 GCA_964476305.1 uncultured Myxococcales bacterium | reverse complement strand
GAACGTTCTACGGGCCCAAGATCGACGTCAAGATCCGCGACGCTATCGGGCGGCTCTGGCAGTGCTCGACGACCCAGGTGGACTTCAACCTGCCCGAGCGCTTCGATCTCTCGTACATCGGCGAGGACTCCAAGCGCCACCGCCCGGTGATGCTGCACCGGACGATCCTCGGTTCGATGGAGCGCTTCTTCGGCGTGCTGGTCGAGCACCACGCCGGCGCCTTTCCGATGTGTCTCGCCCCCGAGCAGGTCGTGCTGCTGACCGTGGGAGGAGCGCACGTGGCCTTCGCCCGCGAGGTGGCCGCAGCCCTCGAGGAGCGCGGGATCCGGACAAGTGTCGACTTCGAGAACGAAAAGCTCGGCGCCAAGATCCGCGCCGCGCGGCTGCGACGCATCCCGGCGATGGCGGTGATAGGCGACGAGGAAGTGAATAGGCACGGCGTCTCGTTGCGCACGCGGGCCGACGGCGACGTCGGTTTCACGGCCCTCGGGGAGTTCCTCGACTGGGCCGCCGCAAGCGGACGCGAGCCCGACGTCGGTTTCGAGGTACCGGCGTCCTGACTTGGCCTTCGCCCGACAGGGGCGAATACAAAGGAGGTGGAACATTAACGGCCGATTCCAGCGACCCCCGCGTCCGACCCAGACGCGCATCAACGAGATGATCCGTCGATCCGAGGTCCGGGTCATCAACCCCGAGGGCAAGCAGCTCGGCATCTACCCGGTGCACCAGGCCCTGGCCATCGCGCACGAGCTCGGGCTCGACCTGGTGGAGATCAACCCCAAGGCCGAACCGCCGGTCTGCCGCATCATGGACTTCGGCAAGTTCAAGTACGAGCAGAAGAAACAGACCGCGGCGGCCAAGAAGAAGCAGAAGATCATCGAGATCAAAGAAGTCAAGATGCGGCCCAAGACCGACGACCACGATTTCGATTTCAAGGTCAAGCACGTCCGCCGCTTCATCGAGGAAGGCAACAAGGCCAAGCTCACCATCCGCTTCCGCGGCCGCGAGCTGGCGCACCCCGAGACCGCGGCCAGGCAGCTCGACAAGGTGGTGGAGGTCTGCAAGGACATCGCCATCATCGAGCAGCCCTACCGGATGGAAGGCCGCACGATGACCATGATCCTGGCCCCGGCCAAGCAGCAACCGCAACCGCAGCAGCGCGAGGCGAGCCAGCCGGACGAGGCCGATCCCGCCGCGCAGACGCAGCCGTAAGAGGTCTGGCCGCATCCCGGCCGCGAAGTCGCTCAGCGAATCGGGAGGTACGAAGGGGTGTCGGGCTCCAGGTTCTCCTGGACGCCGGCGACGCGCAGCGGGGTCCCGTCCTCGAGCCGCTCGACGATGCGGCCCCGGCAGCGGATGCGGTGCCAGCGACCCTGGCCGTTGCGCACCCGGTACTCGGCCAGGTAGGCGGGCGAGTGTCCGGCGAGGTGGTCATCCATCGCCGAGATGACGACCGCCAGATCGTCGGGGTGGATCCGCTCCCGCAAGGCCTCGATGCTGGTGGGAATGTCCGCCGGAGGCAGGACGAGCATCCGCGCCAGCCGGCGGTCGAAGTGCATCCTGCCCGTGGCCGGCTCCAGATCCCACAGGGACAGCGCGGCGCCCTGGAGCGCGAGATCCATGCGCCGTTCGCTCTCCTCGATGGCGTGGCGGCTGCGGCGCTGCATGGTCACGTCCCGGATCGCGGCGTGCAGGAAGAACTCTCCGCCCACGTCGATGCGATGGAGCGCGACCTCGGTATCGAAGGGATCGCCGTCCTTGCGCAGGAAGCGCCACTCGAAAAGCTGCGAGCGCCCCTCCATGGCGGCGGCCAGCAGGCCGTCGCCGACGTCGACGGTGCTGAGCCCACCCGGCTGTGCGGGCGGGGACAACTCCCGGGGCCGCTTGCCGAACAGCTCGGTACGCGGGCGGCCGAAGAGCTCCTCGGCCCTCACGTTGCAATCGATGATCCGGCCGTGGGCCCCCAGCGTGATCAGCGCATCGCTGGCGTGCTCGAGCAGGGCGCGGTAGTAGTCCACCGTGCGGTAGACGTCGGAGCGGACCGAGATGTCGATCCCGCGGCCATCGGGGATCTGGAACGGCCGTTCCCGGTCATCGTCGTGGTGCATTCCCGTCATCCAGGATGGGATACTAGCGCAATCACGGCCGGAAACGAAGACCCGTTCTTGGACATGCCGCTTCTTTGCCCGGGCAGGCCGCCGGTGGGACACTCCCTCGTGATGGAGACCCTCGGCGCCATTGCCGCATACCTGGGCTCGGCGCTGCTCGCCGCTGGCGCCGGTCTGGGCCTGGTGCTCGGCCCGCCGGTCTTTGCCCTGGCCCTCACGAGCGCGACCTCGTCCTTCGCCGAGCGGAACCTGCTGCTGCTCATGGGACCGAGGGTCTACCTCGCGACCTTCGGATGGCTCGGGACCGCGGTTCACGAGCTCGGCCACGCCGCGATGTGCGTGGTCTTCCGGCACCGGGTGACCGAGCTCAGGCTGTTCGACCCGACGCTGAAGACAGGGGCCATCGGCTACGTGGAACACGAGTGGGACCGGGGCAGCCTCTACCAGAAAATCGGGAACTTCTTCATCGGCGCGGCTCCGCTGCTGCTGGGCGCCGCGCTGCTCTCCGGGGCCGGTTGGCTGCTGCTGGACGGGACGGATCGTGCGGCAGGCACGTGGAGCTCGTCGGGGTCGCTCGCCATCTCGGTGTTCCACGAGGCGGTCGACGTCTTCGAGTCCCTGACCAAGAGCGACCGCCTGGCCGACTGGCGAACGTGGCTGTTCGTGTACCTGGCCGTGGCAATCGGGGCGTCGATGAACCTGAGCCGGGCCGACCTGGAAGGATCCCTGCACGGGCTCGGGTTCATCGTGCTGACGACGGCGGCGTTCACCCTCGCAACCCACTGGGCGATGGACTGGCACGCGGCCCTCGCCGGCCGCGTCGTCGCCGTCCACGGGCCGCTGCTGGCCCTGCTGCTGCTGGTCTCCGGCCTGAACCTGGCAGTGGGCCTCCTGGCCCTCGGCCTGGGCCTTCTCGTCCGGGGCCGGGGCTAGCGCCTCATCTGGATCCGGCGGGCTCAGAGCCGGACCGCGGCAACGTGCCCGGCCGACGAGTAGTCCAGAAGCCTACGGTCGCGGGTGCCGAGGCGCAGGCCGTGAATCCGGGCGGTAGCGACGAGGATCCGATCCGCGGGATCCTGGTGGACCTCGCCGGGCAGGCAGACGGCCTCGATGCCGATATCGCCTGTCAACGAAATCTCATGGAACGACGGATTGGCGAGGACCTGCTCGCGCCAAGCGACCACCGGTCGGCCGAGGGCAATGCGATCGTGCCGCTCGAGCATGGCGATCTCCCAGAAGGACATCGCCGACACGCACAGGCCATCGCCCGCTGCGGCTTCATTGATGATCTTCCGCGATTTCGGCGGGAGGTCGGAGAGCCCCTCGGCGAGCCAGATCAGCACGTGGGTGTCGAGGAGCAGTCTCACCGGGCCGCCTCCCAGCATACGTCGATCGGCTCGATGATGTCGCCGCGAACAACGATGGCGCCTCGCGCGAAGCCGAAGAGGTCCCTGGCGCTCTCGGCCACGGGGACGATCTCGGCGACCGGCCGGCCCCTCCTGGTTATCACGACCTTGGTCCGTTTCGCCGCCACCTCCCCGATGACCCGGGCGCAATTGGCCTTGAGTTCGCTGGTGCTGATTGCCGTTTTGTCCATCTCAGATGTCCTTTTGACCTGTTGGTATGACCTATGGTCAAGATAACACCCCCAAAGCCACCGGTCAAACCGCAGGAGCACCGGCGAGCCACGGCTGCCCGGGGCTAGCGCTTCTGGTAGGTGCCGACCAGCTCTCCCGTGGCCAGCACGTGGCCCTCCATGGCCGCGAGGAGCCGGTCCTTGGTGGGCCGGTCCAGGTCGGGCAGCACCGCGTCCAGGGCGTAGAGCTTGTGGAAGTAGCGGTGGCGGCCGATGGGCGGGCACGGGCCGCCCCAGCCCGTGCGCTTCCAGTCGTTCAGCCCCTCGCGGGTGCCGGCGGGCAGGTCCTTCACGCCCGCAGTCAGCCCAGCGCAGTCCGGCGGGATGTCGTACAGCACCCAGTGGACCCAGGTCATCTTCGGCGCCGCGGGGTCCGGCGCGTCCGGGTCGTCGACGATCAGCGCCAGGCTCTTCGTGCCGGCCGGGACACCGGACCAGGCGAGCGGCACCGAGAGGTCGTCGCCCTGGCACGTGTGCGCGGCCGGGATCTTGCCGCCCGGCTCGAACGCGCTGGATGTCAGTGTGATCTTCTGCATTTCGTCTCCTCCCGTTGTCGGTCGGGCTTCCGGCTGGTCCGTCGCAGCCTCGACCGCGCCGCCCGATCCCGCCGGTGCCGGGCTGGCGCAGCCGAACGCCACGGCCATGACCGCGACCGCGAACGACTGCACGACGGTCCGTTTCATTTTCATCTCCTCCCATTTCCGAGGCGTGTCCGATCCTATCCGCGCCCGGCCCGCTTCGCAAGGACACACCGCAGGACGAACCGCGCTGTTTCCTGTGCACGTCGTCCGCGCGCCTGGACTCGCCGCGCGATCGGCGCTATGGCACGCTCCGTGGAACCCGTGATCGCCATCTCCCTCGGGGATCCGGGGGGCATCGGGCCCGAGATCGTCGCCGCCGCACTCGCCACCGTGCCGCCGGACGCGCGCCACGTGATCTTCGGCCACTGGTCGAGCTTCGAGCGTGCTCTGGAGTCGGCGGCGAACCGCCCGACCGTCGAGCTGGTCCCGGAAATCCGCGAGCCCGGCCCCGGCGAGAGCCTGTTCGTGCACTGCGGACCGGACTGCCCGGCCATCGCCGGTCCGTCTGCCGAGGGCGCCAGGGCGCAGCTCGCCGCGCTGGAGGCGGCCGTCGATGCGGTGCTGGCCGGCCACGCGGGACTGCTGGTCACAGCACCCGTGTCCAAGGCCCTGATCGCGACACTGGAGCCGGGCTTCCGGGGTCACACCGAGTACCTGGCGCGGCGCTGCGGCCTCGATCCCGACGCCGTGACCATGGTCTTCGCCTCGATGGAAGGCCCAGCCGTGGGCCTGGTGGCCACCCACCTGCCGCTGCGGGACGTCCCGGCCTCGGTGACGCCGGAGCGCCTTGCCCGCACGGTCGATCACCTGGCGCGGGTGGTGGGCCGCCTGCGTCCGGGCCGGCGGCCCCGTATCGCCCTGGCCGCGCTCAACCCCCACGGCGGCGAGGGCGGGCTGATCGGCGCCGAGGAGCGTCGGGTGATGACCCCCTTCGTCGCCTCCCTGGCCCAGAACCCGGACTTCGAGATCGCGGGGCCCCTGCCCGCGGACTGCGTGTTCCGCCAGGCGCTGGCCGGCGAGTTCGACGCGGTCGTCGCGGCCTACCACGACCAGGCGATGATCCCGATCAAGCTCGGCGGGATCGGTGCCTTTGCCAACGTCACCGTGGGCCTGCCCTTCGTGCGCACCAGCCCGGACCACGGAGTGGCCTACGACAGCGCGGGCTGCGGCGTGGCCGACCCGGCCGGCATGCGACTGGCGCTGGCGATCGGCTCTCGACTCGCGGCTGACCACGGGATAGGCTAGCTCTTTTTCTCGGGGAGGATCGCGTGGCCAGCAGCATCCGGATCAGGGGGGCCCGCACCCACAACCTCAAGGACGTCGACATCGACATCCCGAGGGACCGGCTGGTCGTGATCACCGGTCCTTCGGGCTCGGGCAAGTCGTCCCTGGCCTTCGACACGATCTTTGCCGAGGGCCAGCGCCGGTACGCGGAGTCCCTGTCCCCCCACGCGCGACAGTTCCTCTCCCAGCTGGCCAAACCCGAGGTGGAGTCCATCGACGGGCTCTCCCCCGCCAGCGCCATCGATCAGCGCGCAGCCGGCCAGAACCCCAGGTCCACGGTCGGTACCGCCACCGAGATCCACGACTTCTTCCGGCTGCTCTACTCGCGGGCGGGCCAGCCCCATTGTCCGGGCTGCGGCAAGCCGGTGTTCTCGATGACCGTCGACGAGATGGTGGACCGGGTCCTGGCCCTGCCCCGGGGCACGCGGCTCAGCGTCCTCTCCCCGGTCGCGAGACAGGTGAAGGGGAGCCTCAGGCCGCTTCTGGAGCGCCTGCGGCGGGACGGCTTCGTCCGCGTGATGATCGACGACGAGGTCCACGACCTCTCCGAGAAGATCGACGTGGGCGGCCGCGCGGCCCACGACGTCAGCGTCTACGTGGACCGGCTGGTCAGCGAGCCCAAGGCGCGCAACCGCCTGGCCGACAGCATCGAGCTGGCGCTCAGGGAGTCCGGAGGCGCGGTGACGATCTCGCCGCTGGAAGGCGACGACCTGACCTTCACCGACACCTGCTCGTGCATCGACTGCGGGGTGACCGCCCACACCGTGGATCTCTCGCCGTCGGCCTTCTCGTTCAACAGCCCGGCCGGAGCCTGCCCGGCCTGCGACGGCCTGGGGTGGGTGCTGTTCTTCGACGAGGCGCGGATCATCCCGGATCCGACCCTCAACCTGCGCGACGGGGCCATCGCCCCCTGGTCCCGGCGCAACACGCCCTACTACCAGCAGTTGCTGGACGCGGTGGCCACCAAGTACGGCATCGACCCCTTCACCCCCTGGAAGGACCTGCCCGAGGACCGGCGCCGCCTGCTGCTGCGCGGCACGGACGAGGAGATCGAGTTCACGGTCGAGAAGGACGACAGCCGCTTCTCGTTCCGGCGGGGCTTCGAGGGCGTGATCCCGAACCTCGAGCGCCGACGCAAGGAGTACGATCGCCGGCGCCGGGATGGGCAGCAGGCAGAGGTCCAGGACTTCCTCTCGGACGAGTTCCACCGCTGGATGGGCCAGACCCGCTGCTCGGCCTGCGGCGGCGCCCGGCTGCGCCGCGAGAGCCTGCACGTCACCGTCGGCGGCCTGAACATCGCCGAGCTCGCGGCCCGGACCGTGCGCGAGGGCCTGCGGTTCTTCGCCGATCTGTCCCTGACCCCGCGCCAGCAGGCCGTTGCCGAGCGCATCCTCGCGGAGATCCGCTCCCGCCTGCGCTTCCTGGACGAGGTCGGCCTCGACTACCTGACCCTGGATCGGGCCACGTCCAGCCTCTCCGGTGGCGAGGCCCAGCGCATCAGGCTGACGACCCAGATCGGCGCGGCGCTGGTGGGCGTGACCTACGTGCTCGACGAGCCCTCCATCGGCCTCCACCAACGCGACAACGACCGGCTGCTCGGAACGCTCCGCAGCCTGCGGGACCAGGGCAACACCGTGATCGTGGTGGAGCACGACGCCGAGACCATCCGCGCCGCGGACCACATCGTCGACATGGGCCCCGGAGCCGGCGTGCGCGGCGGCGAGGTCGTGGCCACCGGCACGCCCGACGAGATCGAGGCCGACGCCCGCTCCCTCACCGGCGGCTACCTCTCCGGGCGCCTGCGCATCGGGCGGCCGGCGCGCCGGCGCCAGGCCGGGTCCCGCGCCATCGTGCTCGAGGGGGCGCGCACCAACAACCTGGCCGGGGTAGCGGTCCGCTTCCCTCTCGGGCTGTTCGTCGCGGTCAGCGGGGTCTCGGGTTCTGGCAAGAGCTCCCTGATCGCCGACACCCTGCTGCCCGCGGTCAAGCGCGAGATCTACCGCCTCGGCGGCGAGAGCCCGGCCCTCGACCGCATCACGGGTGCCAGGCACATCGACAAGATCATCGATATCGACCAGAGCCCCATCGGCCGCACGCCCCGATCCAACCCGGCCACGTTCACCGGCGTGTTCACGTTCATCCGCGACCTCTTCTCCGAGCTGCCCGAGTCGAAGGCGCGCGGCTACAAGCCGGGGCGCTACTCGTTCAACGTCAAGGGCGGGCGCTGCGAGGCCTGCCAGGGCGACGGGTTGATCCGCATCGAGATGAACTTCCTGCCCGACGTGTTCGTGACCTGCGAGGTCTGCGGCGGCCGTCGCTACAACCGCGAGACCCTCGAGGTGCGCTACAAGGGGCTGAACATCGCCGAGGTCCTCGACCTGACGTGCAACCAGGCCCACGACCTGTTCGAGAGCCACCCCAAGATCCGCCAGAAGCTGGCCGCCTCCCGCCAGGTGGGCCTCGGGTACCTGCGGCTCGGCCAGAACGCGGCCACGCTCTCCGGCGGCGAGGCCCAGCGCATCAAGCTGGCCCGGGAGCTGGGCCGCAAGGCCACGGGCCGCACCCTCTACGTGCTCGACGAACCAACCTGCGGCCTGCACTTCGACGACGTGCGCAAGCTGCTGGAGGTGTTGCACGAGCTCGTGGACCAGGGGAACACGGTGATCGTGATCGAGCACAACCTCGATGTCATCCGCAGTGCGGACTGGGTCATCGACCTCGGGCCCGAGGGGGGCGCCGGCGGAGGCCAGGTCGTGGCCACGGGCACGCCGGAGGACATCGCGCGCTGCCCCGCCTCGCACACCGGCCGCTACCTCCAGGCCGCGCTGAGCCCCCCCGCGCGCCGCAGGGCCAGGTAGTCCGTCGACAGAGTCCCTCCCGAAATAAAGGGGCGTCCCATCACGAAAACCATCCTCGTGGTCGATGACGACGAGGCGTTCCTGCGGAGCATGGCCCGGACCCTTGGCCGGGCGGGCTTCGACGCGGAGACCGCCGCCAATCCGGCCGAGGCCATGGCATGCGTCCATCGGCAGGCGCCGGACCTGGTGCTGCTCGACCTGCACTTCGACGAGCGGCACGCAGCCGAGGGCCTCGACTGCACCCGGGAGCTGCTCGCGTCGGGGTACCGCGGGGCGG
>CAYZAI010000204.1:0-8768 GCA_964476305.1 uncultured Myxococcales bacterium | reverse complement strand
AGACGGAGTACAAGGGCAAGCACTACAAGATCGACCGCGCGCCCACCAAGGAGGAGTACGACGATCTGCTCTTCGGCTGGATGGTCGAGGCCGGGGTCAGCTCCAACTCGGTGCTCTACGTCAAGGACGGCGTGACCGTGGGCATCGGGACAGGCGAGCAGGACCGGGTGGGCGTGGCCGAGATCGCCCGCGACAAGGCCTACCGCAAGCTGGCCGATCGCCTGTGCTTCGAGCGCTTCAAGACGCCCTACAACGAGCTGAAGGACCCGGAAAGGAAGGCCGAGATCGACGCCGAGGTGAGCAGCTGCAAGGGCGGACTGCCCGGGTCCGTCATGGTCTCGGACGGTTTCTTCCCGTTCCGCGACGGGGCGGAGGTGGGTCTGCGCGAGGGCGTCAGCGCCATCGTGCAGCCGGGCGGCAGCCTCAACGACCACGAGGTCATCGAGGCGTGCAACGAGCACGGGGCAACCATGGCGTTCACCGGCCAGCGCTCGTTCAAGCACTGAGCACGCCTCCCGCGCGGCTCGCCGGCCTCCCCCTTCGACAGGATTCTCGAATCGGGGCGCTTCATTTTCACTGTTTACGACCTGTACTGCAATGCGTAGGATGCGGTGTTCCGGGGGTGGGGCATCCGAGGAGTTGTGCGATGTGCTGCCAGGAAACCGCGTGGACAGGAGCCGCCCGGTGTCTCGCCGACGACAGGCTCTCCGCTCCCCCGACGGAGGCGACCCCGTGACGCTCGCGGTTCAGCAGGTGGTCGGTGACGAGACCCTGGCGCGCGTCTTCGTCGGTACCTTGGACGACGGCTCCCGTGTGGAGTTTGTCGAGTCCGTGCAGCCGCCAGTCACCCGGTCAGAGAAATGGGTGCTCGTCGTCTCCACGCTGAAGGGGTGTCCGGTGGGCTGCCCGATCTGCGACGCCGGCGGCGACTTCCGCGGCAGGCTGACCGCGGACGAGATCCTGGCCCAGATCGATCACCTGGTCCGCAGCCGCTGGCCCGACGGCAGGGCGCAGACCCGCCGGGTCAAGATCCAGTTCGCCCGGATGGGGGATCCGGCGTTCAACGACGCGGTGATCGACGTGCTGGAGCGCTTGCCCGGCGCTCTCGAGCTTCCTGGGCTCATGCCCTGCGTGTCCACCGTGGCTCCGGTCGGGCGCGACGCGTGGTTCGCCGCGCTCGCCCGGGTCAAGAAGGCGCGCTTCGGTCGAGGCCGGTTCCAGATGCAGTTCTCGCTGCATACGACGGACGCCGAGGCGAGGCGCCGGCTGATACCGATCCGGACCTGGGGCCTCGAGGAAATGGCGGCGTTCGCCGACAGCTTCTTCGAGCCGGGCGACCGCCTGGTGACGCTGAACTTCGCGCCGGCAACGGGCTATCCCCTCGAGCCGGAGCTCCTCGCGCCGCACTTCAGCCCGGAGCGCTTCGCGATCAAGCTCACGCCGATCAACCCCACCTTCGCCGCGACGGAGTCCGGCCTGTCCGGCCTGATCGACCCGGCCGACGACGAGGCCTGCGCGCGGGTGGTGGAGCGCTTCGAGGCGCTCGGCTACACGACGATCCTTTCCATCGGCGCCCTGGCGGAGAACGCCATCGGCTCCAACTGCGGGCAGTACGTCGAGAAGCTCCGCCGGACCCTGCCGGCCTGACGGCAGCGCGCTTGGGCGGCCGCTCGGGGACGACGGGCCGTCGCGGTCGGCGAGGAGATCCTACCCGGGCACCTTCCGGGGGTCAGAGACATCCTCCACGCGCCCGGCGTCCGTGAAAACGGAGTGTTCCGGGCCCGGGAACACGCCCTCGCGCACCTCGTCGGCGTACGCGCCGATCGCCTCGCGCACGACGAGACCCAGGTCGGCGTAGCGCTTGACGAAGCGCGGCTGGAACTTCTCGTTCATGCCCAGCATGTCGTAGATCACGAGCACCTGGCCGTCGCAGTGCCGGCCGGCGCCGATGCCGATGGTGGGGATCGGGATCGCGCTCGTAATCTCCGCGGCCAACTCCGCCGGGACGCTCTCGATGACCAGGCAGAAAGCGCCGGCCTCCGCCACGGCCCGGGCGTCGTCGAGGACGCGGGCTCGATCCGAGGTCGACCTGCCGCACACCCCGTAGCCGCCGAGGGCGTGCACCGACTGGGGCGTGAGCCCGACGTGGCCTACGACCGGGATGCCGGCCGCGACGACCCGCTCCACGGTCTCGGCGATCTCCACACCGCCCTCCAGCTTGACCGACTCGCAACGCCCCTCCTGGATCAGGCGCCCGGCGGAGTCCAGGGCCTGCTCCGGGGAGCGCTTGTAGGTCATGAACGGCATGTCGCCCACCAGGTGGGCGCGTTCCAGGCCCCGTGATACCGCCCGGCAGTGGTAGATCATGTCCTCCAGCGTCACCGGGATGGTCGTGTCGTGCCCCTGCACGACCATGCCCAGGGAGTCACCGACGAGCACCATGTCGACGCCCGCCGAATCGGCCAGCCGCGCGAGGGTGGCGTCGTAGGCGGTGAGCATCACGATCCGTCGCCTCTTGCTCCTGGAGGCGGCGATCCACGGAACGGTGATCTTCTTGGGAGCCGTCATCGGTCGCACTTCCTTTCTTTGTGGAATGGGCGCCGTCTTCTCGGGTGCCGTCGTTTTCCGATCTCGCGAATGGCGGCCGTTCCGGTCCACCTTCTTGTCCGGAGTGTATAGTTGCCAATCGCCGGCAGGGCAAGCGGCTTCTTGGGGCCGGAATCCGGCCGCGCGGGCCCGGCGACGGGCAGCATTGACAGTGTCGCGAAGCGGCAGGATATTGGGCCGCGGCAAGGACGGTACCCGAGCCCATGGGAGAGCTTTTACGGACACAAGGAGGTACGAACGTGACGTCGAGCAGCCTGAAGAAAACCCCCTTGAACCAGTGGCACCGCGAGCATGGGGCGAAGATGGTGGATTTCGGCGGCTGGGACATGCCCGTGCAGTACCAGGCCGGCATCCTCCAGGAGCACCTCGCCACGCGCAGGTTCGGCGGGTTGTTCGATGTCAGCCACATGGGTCGCTTCCGGTTCAAGGGACCGAACAGGATCGCGTTCCTGCAGCGCGTGCTCTCCAACAACGCGGAGGCGCTCAGGCCGTGGAAGGCACACTACACGCTGATCCCGAACGAGGACGGCGGCCTGATCGACGACGCCTATCTCTACCGCTTCGGCGAGGACGATTACCTGCTGGTCGTCAACGCGTCCAACACAGAGAAGGACTGGAACCATTTCCAGGAGCAGGCGCGCGGCTTTCCCGGGCTGGTGATGGAGAATCACACCGAGAGGCTGGCCATGATGGCGTTCCAAGGACCGCTTTCGGGCCAGATCCTGAAGGAACTGCTCGAGGAAGGGTCGTTGCCGAAGCCGTTTAGGAACTCGCTCACGGAGGCGACCGTCGCCGGCACGAAGGTCCTCATCGGGCGAACGGGCTACACGGCGGAGCCGATCTGCTTCGAACTTTTCGTACCCGCGGAGCGCGCAGTGGCGATCTGGTCGAAGCTCCACGACGCAGGCAGCGGTCGGGGCGTGCTCCCGATCGGGCTCGGCGCCAGGGACACCCTCCGCCTCGAGGGCGGCCTGCCGCTCTATGGTCACGAATTCGGCATCGACACGGAAGGACGGGAGATCCCGGCGTTCGCGTTTCCGTTGACCAGCATCGCCGTGAGCTTTTCCGAGCGCAAGGGCGACTACATCGGGCGCGAGGCGCTGGCGCGGCAGTTCGGGGAGGTGAGGAAGCTCAAGAAAGGTACCTACCAGCCTTCCGATATCCTCCCGCGCCGGATCCTCCCCGTCGCCACCGAGGACAGGGGGATCGCGCGCCAGGGCGACCGGGTGTTCATCGGTGACAAGAATGTGGGCATGGTGACGAGCGGCACCATGGTGCCCTGCTGGAAGATCGAGGGTGAGGGCTCGACCATGAGCATCACCGCGGGGACCGAGCGCCGGGCCGTGGCCCTGGCCCTGGTGGACGCCGCCCTGATGCCCGGTCAGACGGTCGAGGTGCTGGTTCGCGAGCGGCGCCTCGGCGCCCGCATCGTCAAGTGCCACGGGCGATCGGAAGCGCCGCCCTATTTCCGTCCGATTCCGTCCACGTGGCACAAGCCGATGCCCGCGCCCGCGGTGGGCGAGGGCCTGGAGAAGGCCCGGCTGTTGCTGCGCAAGGCGCTCGAGAACCACGAGTGGCGCCAGCATCGCTGCGTCAACCTGATCCCATCCGAGATGACCCCCTCCCCGCTCGTGCGCATGCTCCAGGTCTCGGACCCTGCCGGGCGGTACGCCGAGCACCGGGAGTTCCCGGCGTTCCTCGACCAGGAGGTCTTCTACTACCAGGGCACGGATTTCATCGCCTGGGTCGAGGACCGGCTCGTGGCCGAGATGGCCGCCTTCCTCGGCTGCCCCCTGGTAGAGACGCGGGCGATCAGCGGCCAGATGGCCAACATGACCGTGTTCAGCGCCATGGTGAACTGGAGGAACCGCGTCAACCACCGCGCCGAGGCCGGCCGCATCCGCCTGGCCATGACCAATCACATCACCTACGGCGGGCACCTGAGCGCCCAGCCGATGGGGGCGCTGCGCGACTACATCGCCAGGGATCCGGTCACCGAGCGGTACGCGGTCGTGAACTTCCCGGTGCGCAGCGACAACCCGTACCGGGTCGATCTCGAGGAGACGGCCAAGATCCTGGATCAGGTCAACCCGGAGATCATCATCCTCGGCAAGAGCATGGTGATTCACCGCGAGCCCGTGGCCGAGATCAGGGCGCTCCTCAAGGGCCGGAAGGAGTCGCCAATCGTCATGTACGACATGGCGCACGTCCTGGGGCTCATCGGACCCCACTTCCAGGAGCCGTTCAAGGAGGGCGCCGACATCGTCACCGGCTCGACACACAAGACGTACTTCGGGACGCAGCGCGGCGTCATCGGGATGAACTTCCACGAGAACACGCCGGAGTACGATCTCTGGAACGCCGTCCGACAGCGCGCGTTCCCGGGCATGACGAGCAACCACCACCTGGGGACGTTGCTCGGCCTGCTGATGGCCGCGATCGAGATGAACGCGTTCAAGGACGAGTACCAGTCCCAGGTCGTGGCCAACGCCAAGGCCTTTGCCGTCGCCCTCAAGGAGCAGGGCCTCGAGGTGGCCGGCGATCCCGTCCTGGGCTTCACGGAGACCCATCAGGTGGTCGTCGATGTCGGATACGCGAACGGTTGCCAAGTCGCGCGCGACCTCGAGCAGAACAACATCGTCGTGAATTACCAGGCTATTCCCAGCGACGAGAGCTTCACGGCCAGTTCGGGGCTCCGCCTGGGAGTCTCCGAGATGACCCGGTTCGGGATGAAGCAGGCCGACTTCCGGGCATTCGCCGCGCTCTTCGCGGAAGCGGTCCGGGGCAAGAACGTAGGCGAGGAGGTGACGAAGTTCCGGCAGGGCTTCCTGACCATGGACTACTGCTTCGACGGCGGGGACCTTGAAGACCAGAAGGCCAAGCTGCTGGCGACGTTCTAGGAGCGCCGATCGGGCGACAGGCCCGGATGCCTAGTCCGCCTGGTCGTCCGCCGGTCCGGGCCTGTACGCGACGGAGCTGCCCTCGGTCTCCCAGACCCGCACCTCGTGCAGCCGTACCGGCAGCCCGACCAGCCGGGCGGCGAGCAGTTCGTAGAACGCCCTAGCCAGGTTCTCGCTCGACGGGTTGCACCCGGCGAACTCGTCGCAGGCGTTCAGATCGCGGTGATCGAAGCGGGCGGCCACCTCGCGCAGGTGCCCGCGCAGCACCCCGAAGTCGAGGCTCAGGCCGGTCGTGTCCAGGCCGTCGGCCCTCGCGGTGGCCTCCACCCGGTAGTTGTGGCCGTGGACGTTCTCGCACTTGCCCCGGTAGCCTCGCAGGTGGTGCGATGCGGAGATCGTCTCGCTGACCGTCACCTCGTACATCGCACCTCCAGCGACCGGGCCCAACCTGCCCGATGGGCACGGCGTTGTCAAGCGAGCCGGCCGCGACCGGGCCGTGGGGGAGAGCCGTCCCTTCCCGGCACGACGACAACGGTCCGTTGAAAAGCGGAGGGTATGGTGATACGGATTGAGGCGAGACTCGAAACGGAGAGGGACATGACGAAAAAGCTCTGGCAGCCGTCCGAGGATCGAATCCGCAGCAGCCAAATGTACCGGTTCATGAGCGGCGTCAACGAAAAGCACGGCCTGGAGCTCGCTGCGTACGACGATCTTTACCAGTGGTCCATTCGGAGCATCCCCGAGTTCTGGGCGGCCATGTGGGACTTCGCAGGCGTACGAGCCTCCGCCCCGTACCGCCGTGTGGTGGACGATCCCAACCGTTTGCCCGGGGCTCGCTGGTTCGAGGGCGCCTCGCTCAATTTCGCGGAGAACCTGCTCAGGTACCGGGACGACCGGACCGCGCTGATCTTCCGGGGTGAAGACCGGGAGAGGAGGAGGCTCTCCTACGCCGAGCTCTGCGACGAGGTGGCGATGGTCGCGCGTGCGCTCCGCGATCTCGACATCCGCCCCGGCGACCGGGTCGCCGGCTTCATGCCCAACATGCCGGAGACCATCGTGGCCATGCTGGCGGCCACGAGCCTCGGCGCGACGTGGTCCTCCTGCTCCCCCGATTTCGGCATCAAGGGCGTGCTCGACCGCTTCGGTCAGATCGGACCGCGCGTGCTGTTCACCGCGGACGGCTACGCGTTCAAGGGAAGGAGCTTCGATTCGCTGGGCCGGGTCTCGGAGATCCTCGAGAAACTGCCCTCCATCGAGAGGGTCGTCGTCACGCCGTACATCGACAAGAACCCGGACATCGGAAGGATTCCCAAGGCGGTGACCTACGAGGAGTTCAAGTCCGGGGCGAGGGATCTCGATGTCGACTTCGTGCAGCTCCCCGCCGATCACCCTCTCTACATCATGTTCACCTCCGGGACCACGGGGCTGCCCAAGTGCATGGTCCAGCCCGCCGGCGGAATCCTGGTCAACCAGATGAAAGAGCTCATGCTGCACACGGATCTGAAGCGCGAGGACACGATCTTCTATTTCACCACGTGCGGCTGGATGATGTGGAACTGGCTCGCGTGCTCCCTGGCCGTCGGCGCCTCCTTGGTCCTCTACGATGGCAACCCGTTCCACCCTCATCCGAACGCCCTGTGGAAGATGGCGCAGGACGAGTCCATCACCGTCTTCGGAACCAGCGCCGGCTATCTCGCCGCCCTTCAGAACGCCGGCGTCGCCCCAGGGAGGAGCTTCGACATCTCTCCCCTGAAGGCGGTCCTTTCCACGGGGAGCCCCCTCTCGGTGGAGAGCTTCGAGTACGTCTACCGCGAGATCAAGGGCGACCTCCAACTCGCGTCCATCTCCGGGGGATCGGACATCAACGGCTGCTTCGCGGGCGGCAACCCCATGGGACCGGTGTACGCGGGAGAGCTCCAGTGCCGCTGCCTCGGCATGAAGGTTGAGTCCTGGAACGACAGAGGCGAGGCCGTCATCAACCAACAGGGCGAGCTCGTGTGCACGGCGGCCGCGCCTTCCATGCCCACCTGCTTCTGGGACGACTCGGACGGGGGGAAGTACCGCGCTGCCTACTTCGACGTGTTCCCCGGCGTCTGGAGGCACGGCGACTTCGTCGAGATCAACGACCGGGGCGGAGTGACGATGCTCGGGCGTTCGGACGCGACCCTCAATCCGGGCGGTGTGCGGATCGGGACGGCCGAGATCTATCGCCTGGTAGAGAGCGTCGGCGAGATCGAAGACAGCTTGGTGATCGGGCAGGATTGGAAAGACGACGTCAGGGTCATCTTGTTCGTGAAGATGGCGGAGGGCGCCGTGCTGACGGAGGAGCTCGCCGCCAGGATCAAGAGGCTGATTCGAGAGAACGCGTCGCCTCGGCATGTCCCGGCGAAGATACTGCCTGTGCCGGACGTCCCCTACACCCTGAACATGAAGAAGGTGGAGATCGCGGTGAAGAAGATCGTGGAAGGGAAGGTGGTCCTCAACAGGGATGCCCTGCGGAATCCGGAAGCGCTGGAGCACTACGCCGGTCTCGAGGAGCTCCGGAAGGACTGATCCCGCAGGCGCTGCGAGCCCTCGGCGAGTTTCGGCGAGTTTCGGCGAATTTCGCCGAGTTTCCGCGTGTTTCCGCGTTGAATCGACACACCCGGCCTGCTATCCTCGGTCTTGAGCCCACAGGCTGGAGGCCGGCCGATGCCCAGCATGCCCTGGCAGAGCGAATACGCCGACAAGATCGTCCTGCCCGAGAAGGCCCTGTTGGTCATCCGCAACGGCCAGACCATACTGGTCCACTCGGGAGCGGCCGAGCCGACCCTGCTGACCGAGACGCTCGCCGGGCTGGCCGGAGAGTTCCGCGACCTGGAGATCATCCACCTCGCTTCGGTCCAGGAGGAATCGCCGCTAGCCCGGCCGGAGCTGGTCTGCAACTTCCACAACAACACTTTCTACCTCGGCCGCGGACTGAGCGCCGCGGTCGCCGCGGGCATCGCGGACTACACGCCGATGAACATCAGCGAGATGCCCCAGGCCATGGCCGAAGGCACCTTGCGGATCGATGTGGCGCTGATCCAGGTCTCGCCGCCGGACGCCGTCGGCATGGTCAGCCTGGGGGTCAGCGTCGACGCCACCAAGGCCGCCCTGCAGCACGCCAAGGTGGTCATCGCCCAGGTCAACGAGCATATGCCCGTGTGCTGCGTCGACACCATGATCCCGATCGAGGCGATCGACTACCTGGTGGAGGGCAACCGGCCGTTGCTCGAGGTC
>CAYZAI010000203.1:0-8784 GCA_964476305.1 uncultured Myxococcales bacterium | reverse complement strand
ATCAGCGTGTCGTGGGGGCCGATGGGCTCGCCGCGGGTCTCGAGCTCGGCCCGGATCCGGGCCGCGGCCCGCGCCTCGACGAGGCCGAACGGAAGCACGTTCACGGCGGCGACGAACTCCCCGAGCTGCCGCGTTCGCTTCTTCGGAGCGCTCGACCGGGCGATCCCGGTCTCCAGCTCGAAGATCACGACGGACGGGAGGCCGATGTCCGCCGGGGACTTGGCCAGCAACTGCTCCGCCACGCGGCCGAGACCCTTGAAGTAGTAGATCACCGTGTTGGTATCGAGCACGTACATGGGTTAGAGTTCTTCCCGCGGAAGATCCTCGCCGCACCCCTCGCGCAGCTCTTCGGCCAGCGGCAGGTCGCTCCAGGCTCCGGCCAGCTCGGCCACGCCCGCGGGCCAGCTGCCGCCGAGCTTCTCGTCGATCAGCCGGGCGATCCACTTGCTGCGCGAGATCTTCTCGGCCCGGGTGAAGAGCCGCACCTTCTTCTCGGTCTCCGGGTCGAGGTAGATGGTCATCTGTCCCATGGCTCCTCCCGTAGTACAATTATAATTGTAGTTATAATTGTACAACGGTCAACGATCCCGATGGACCGCCGGCCCGGTCCGGGGATAAGATGCGTTGGGCCCGGCATCGGCCGGGGCTTCGAAAAGGCGTCAATCACGAGGAGCGAAGAGATGGACACCCGAGCGCTGACGAAAGCGATTCTGGTCCTGGTCCTGGGCGCGCTGCCGGTGGGCTGCGGCAAGCAGATCCCGCCCGCCATCGACCTCGCCGACGGCGGGGACGGGGACGCGGACGGGGACGGCGACACGGACGCGGACGGGGACGCCGACACGGACGCGGACGCGGACGGGGACACGGACGCGGACGCCGACGCGGACTCGGACAGCGACTCGGACACCTGGCAGCCCGAGGGCACCTGCCCCTGGTGGTGCGCGGACTTCGTCGGCCAGACGACGTGCTCGGACACGTTCAACCCGCCCACGGCGATCCACAACCCGGGCTACACCTGCGACAGTGAAGACCGCATCTGCTGCCAGCCCCTGGGCGCCGAGGGTGGCCTCGACCAGTACTGCAACGACCAGGCCGACCACGCCTGCGTCGAGTCCTGTGACGGACCCTTCGAGGAGCTCACCATCGAGTACTACTGCCAGCATGCCAACGCGGTCTGCTGCCACGACACGGCGCCCTCCTGCGCCGAGATGGGCGGCGTGTGCATCACGCCGCTCCTCGAGAGCTGTCCCACGGGCTGGGAGGACAACTCGACCCACGACTGCGAACAGTTCCTCCAGATGTGCTGCCTGCCGCCCGCCTGTCCCTGGACCTGCGAGCCCGAGGGCGACGAATACTCGTGCTCCGAGTCCCTCGAACCGCCCGAGGCGATCCACAACTGGGACTACACGTGCCTCGACGAACCCGGCGAGATCTGCTGCCAGCCCGTGGGCGCCGAGGACGGGATCCAGGACTACTGCGGCGACCAGCCGGACATGGCGTGCAAGACGGCTTGCGCGTCGTACGAGACCTGGCGCACGGACTTCTACTGCAACTGGTCCACGGCCTACTGCTGCGAGGACACGCGCCAGCCCTGCGCGGACATCGGCGGCGATTGCACCACGGGCCTGGGCTGCCCGGACGGCGAGGAGAACAACCAGGGCGGGACCTGCTCGAACCTCTGGGAGCTGTGCTGCACGCCCGTCGATCCGGACAACACCTGCGCCATGCAGGGCGGGATCTGCGTCACCTGGGGCGACAGCTGCCCGCTGCTCTACACGCCGGCCCTGACGACCTCGTGCGGCACCTGGACCCAGATGTGCTGCCAGTTCCTGTTCTGAGCGTTTCGCCGCTGTCACGCGGCATCAGCCGTCGCCCGCCGGCACGTCCGCAGCCTACTCCGAAGGTGGTGTGGACTGACCGTGGGCGTCGTCACCCCAGCAGGCGAAGGAACCGTCCGGGCGGACGCCACAGGCGTGTCGCATCCCGGTGAAGACCGTCGCGAACGCGCCCCCGGGTGGCGAGGACTGGCCGTACCAGTTGTCCCCCAAGCAGGCCGCGGTGCCGTCGTCGCGGATGCCGCACGCGAACTGGAACCCGGCGGACACGTCCTGGAACGCACCGACCGGCTGCTGGTAGAGCCAGTCGCTGCCCCAGCAGGCGACCTGGTCGTCGTCCCTCACGCCGCAGCTGAGAAATCCTCCCGCCGAGACCCGGGTGAAAACGCCCGAGGGTGGCGTGGACTGCCCCCACTCGTCGTCACCCCAGCAGGCGACGGTCCCGTCGTCGTCGCGGATGGCACACGAGTGGAAGTTCCCCGCCGAGACCTGGGCGAACGACCCGGCCGGCGGTGTGGACTGCCCGTAGTAGTCCGAGCCCCAGCACTCGACGCTCCCGTCGGTCCGCAGGCCGCACGTGTGGTAGAGTCCGGCCGATATCTGCGAGAAGATGCCCTCGGGAGCCATCGATTGGCCGACCTCGTTGTAGTAGTCATTGAAATCGCCTTCATCGGGGCACTGATATCCCGCCTGTTCGTGCTCGAGGTTGCTCCCCCAGCACTCCGCGGTGCCGTCCATGTGCAGGGCACAGGTGTGCAGGCCGCCCACCGACACCTGTGAAAAAGTGCCCGAAGGAGGGGTGGTTTGGCCGGAACTGCCCAGGCCCCAGCACGCGATGGTGTCGTCGGGTCTGAGCGCGCAGGAATGGAACGGTCCGTCTTCGACCAGTTCAGCCCAGTCGTAGCATTCGAAATCGGTATCCGAATCCGTATCCGTGTCGGTGTCGGCGTCGGTGTCGGCGTCGGTGTCGGCGTCGGTGTCGGCATCGGTATCGGCATCCGCGTCCGCATCGGTATCGGCGTCGGTGTCGGCATCGGTGTCGGCGTCGGTGTCGGCGTCGGTGCCACTGTCGGGAGCGCAATCGCAGTCCACCCGGTCACAGGCCACGGGCGGCAGGGCCAGGGCCGCGATCACAAGTCCGAACATCCTCGTCGAGTACATGTTTCGCCTCTTCCTCGCGTCTTGTTCCCCCAAACCAGACTATATAATGAGCACGAAACGTGCCAGTGCCCGGCAAGCGCCAGATGAACAGAAACGACAATCATAACAAAGTGTTGAAAGGTCGGCGAAGCGGCGGGCATTGGCACATCCTGGCACAGATCCACCCGTCTTTGCGCAGCTCCGTCATCCGGGGCGGTCGATCTCGACGGTGACGTGCTCGAGGCCGAGATCCGAAGGCAGCAGGGCGCGGTAGGCGTCCGCGTCCCGGGGCGCCTCGGCCTCGATGCACAGGATCGCCGCCCGGCGGCCCGGGCCGATGGTCCAGACGTGGAGGTCCACGACCCGGGTGCCCGGGTCGGCCTCGACCGCCGCGCGGACCGCGGCGAGATCGGCCTCGCCGGCCTGCCGGTCGAGCAGCACGCGGCTCGAGCCCCGCAACAGGCCCAGGGACCAACTGACCACCAGCACCGCGCCGACGATGCCCATGGCCGGGTCGAGCCAGGTCCAGCCCAGGTGCTTGGCCGCGAGCAGGGCGGCGATGGCCAGCACCGAGGTCAGGGCGTCGGCGATCACGTGCAGGTAGGCCGCGCGCAGGTTGTGGTCGTGGTGGTGCTCGTGGCCGCTGCGCCCGTGGCCGCGCCGGCCGAGGATCGCCGCGCTGGCGCCGTTGACCAGCAGGCCGAGGACCGCGACGAGCAGGGCCTGGTCCACGGCGATCTCCACGGGGTGGACGAAGCGCTCGACGCTCTCGCCGGCCATGCCCAGGGCGAAGACGCACAGCAGCACCGCGCCGCTGTAGCCCGCCAGGGCGTTCACCTTGCCCGTGCCGAAGCTGTAGCGCCGATCCGCGGCGTGGCGCCGCGCGTAGCGGTAGGCGAAGGCCGCGATCCCCAGGGCCGCGGCGTGGGAGGCCATGTGCAGCCCGTCCGCCAGCAGGGCCATGGAGCCGAAGAGCAGGCCGGCCGCGATCTCGACGACCATGGTGATCGCGGTGAGCGCCACCACCACCAGGGTGCGGCCCTCGGCCGCCACCGGCTGGTCCTGGCCGAAGACGTGGTCGTGTTCCCGATCGCCCATTGGCCGAGCCACCTCCGGGCAAAGACTAGTCGCGACGGGGATGCGCTGCAACCCGGCCGGTTGCCGCGTTCCACACGGTTCTGTCGGTTCTCGACACCTGGCTGGCTGCCGCCCGTCTCCAGCCTTGACGACGGTCGCCTACAGCCCGAGCACGAGCCGCATCCCGGCCTCGACCGCCTCCATCGAGGCCGGCGAGAGGCGCCCGATCCTCTTGTGGAGGTGCGACTTGTCGATGGTGAGGAGCTGCGAGACGTTGACCACGGACGCGCGAGGGAGCCTGGTCTCCCGCTTCCCGACGAGAACGTTGCCCGGGGCCGCGGCGAGGCGCTCGTTGGTAGTGAGCGCGGCAACGACCACGGTGCGGATGCGGCTCTCGTTGAACGGATCGGACTGCACGACCAGCACCGGCCTGGAGTAGCCCGGTGCCGATCCCGATGGCTCGCCGAGGGCCGCCCACCAGATCTCGCCGCGCCGCATCTAGGAGTCCCCGTCCCCGATGGCGCCCCGCTGCATCGCGGCCAGGGCGGGGTCCAGGCCGGAGTCCTCGGTGCCGTAGATCGTGTCGAGGGCCTCGCGGACGCGGTCCGCGGAGTGCTCGGCGAGGTAGGCTTCCACCGCCCGGGCGTACAGCTCGCTCCGGGAGAGATCGAGGCGCTCGGCGAGCCGGTCGGCCCGCCGGAACAGCCTGTCGGGAATGGAGATCGCGGTCTTCATGGCTTGAGTATAACCATGGTTATACCGCGAGGCAAGCCCCGCCCGCGCTGTACGGCCCGGGCTACTGCAGCGAGACCGAGAGGGTGTAGGGGCCGGAAAGGTCCTCGGCGCCGTCGCTCCAGGTGTCGACGACGACGAAGTAGCGGCCCGGGGTGATCGCGTAGCTCAGCGACCAGTGATCCCGGGCCAGGCACGCGTCCGGATCGTCGCCGTCCAGCAGGTGCACGTCCACGTCCACGACCGGGTCCTCGCAGTCCACGGTGGCGGTCAGCGTGCCGGACTCGTCGATGGCGAAGACATGGACGTCCTCGGGCCCGGACTCGTCCGCGGTGGAGCAGTTGTAGACGTCGAACTCGCTCGACGCCGACAGCGAGGTGTCGCCGGCGCCCTCGAACGGCAGCGCGCCGAGGGGCCAGGGACAGGCGGGGGTGCCGTCCGGCTCGCAGGGGAACCAGATCTCCGGCGCGATGTCGCGGGCGTCCACCAGGTGGTAGCCCACGTGGTCACCCAGGCCGGTCCAGGCGCCGAGGATGAACTCGGTCCAGTTGGCCATGCCCGGCAGGGTCTGGCAGCCCGCGGACCAGACCCCCACCGCCGCCGATCCGAGGGGGGCGTCCACCGAGGCCAGGTGGATGTTGTGCCCGCCCCCCGCGCGATCGTAGTCGTCACCCGCGGGCGGCAGCCAGCCGTTGCGGTCGCTGTCCCAGTGGCCGTTGGCGTTGGTGTCGTTGCGCACCCGGTAGCCGTCCTCGTCGATGTGCAACGCGTTGTAGCTGCCGTGCCAGCCGTTGACGTAATGGTAGCGGCGGTTCGGCCGAAGGCTCGACGACGAATCCACTCCGAAGTCGTGGGCGCCCACGTCGGTGTGGGCCGCGAATTCGCGCACGTGGGGTGCGTCGTCCGCGTCGATCCAGAGCAGCACCAGGGTGTCGTTGAACCGATTCGGCGTGTTGCCGTGCCAGGCCAGGATGCCGGGGTACGCACCCCGGATTCCGAGTACGGTGCGGGTTTCCGTCGTTGTATCAACGGTGATACCTGTTGTCTTTTCGGCGATGTCCACGTACATGGCGTGGGCCTGGGCCTCGGTCATCAGGAACGCGCCCACGGGCAGCTCGTAGCAGCGCGTCTCGTCGATCCACGGTCCGCCCCGGGAGAACAGGGGCATGTCGTCGGAATACCCGGGCATGACGATATCATCCCTCACCCCCTCGGCGGGCACGGTGAACACGAAGGGGGGGTCGGGTTCCGCGTGGGCGATGGAGGCCACTTCGTCCGGGGGGGTCAGTGGAAGGTTCGGCAGGATCTCCCCGAGCAGATCGTTCGCCTCCCAGGCGGTGAAGATATCGTCGTAGTCAAAATCGCACCCCTCCACCGGTATACCCCAGTCCGCGTCGGAATCCCCATCGGAGTCGGCGTCGGAATCCGCGTCGGAGTCGGCGTCGGAATCGGCGTCGGTGTCCGCGTCGGACCCCTCCCCCGCCTGGTTCGACCCTTCGCAGGCCGCGAGCCAGGCCGCCGCGAAGAGCATCGACGAGAGCCATCGCAATGTCGTCATTTCGTCCCCTCCTCCGGCCGGGGCCGGCCTACTGGCACTGGTACTCGATGGCGGACAGATACCCCGCCTCGATCATCGCCTCGGGGAAAGAATCCCTGCTCACCCCGTCCGTTTCGCAGACGACCCCCACGGGCGGTTCCAACAGGGCCTCGACGGTCCCGACCGGGACGTTGGCGAACGAGACGCCGTCGCCGCCGTCCAGGATGGTGTTACCCAGGAAGAACACGGAGCCATCGCTCACGATCGCCATGGCCCCGGGCGCCGAGGGCAGGGAAACCGTGGTCCCGGGAACGGCGCGGACCGTCAGGACCCCCTCCTCGGTATCAATAGTGATTCCAAGGAGGTCGGCGGTCGCCTCCATCATCCACTGGGGAACCAGCTTGATGTCCTCCGAGACGTCCGCCCCGAAGAACTGGAAGGCCGCGACCCGTCCCCAGTGATCCGCGTCGGGGGGGGTGGCGACGACGTGGATGACCTCGTTGCTGGGGATGCCCTCCAGCAGGTAGCTGCCGTCCGCCGGAGTGGTACAGGATATCTCCGGGTGCTCCTCGACGGCGAGCACCGCGCCCTCGATGGGGGTGCCGTCGTCGTCGACGATGCCCGACAGCGAGACCTCCACGCCCAGGCAGGGAACCCAGGTCTCCGCCGAGGTGGTCGGGCGTCCCGGTGAGAGGTTCCCGCAGGGGTCCTGGTCGCTGGCGGAGCAGTGATCCATGACCGCGTACGAACCGAGGAACGGCCGCGCGACCGAGATCCCGTCGCCGGACGTGGCCGGGTTCCAGGCGAGCCGATCGACCACCGCGCCATCCCCGTCCTTCAGAACGACCTCGCCGGCCGGGTCCGGCAGCGCCATCGGGCCCGCGCTCGCCGAAGCCGTGCAGGCGCCGTCCACCGCGGCCAGGGGTGGGGCCTGGCCCCCGAAGACCAGCAGCGCGGCTCCCGGGCCCAGGACGAAGGGGGGAAAGACGTGCAGCGGGGAGCCGCCGCCGTCCTCGAGGGACCAGCCCGTGAGGTCGACGGGCGCGTCCGAGGTGCTCACCAGCTCCACGAACTCGTCGCCGTCGTCGACGGACAGGTCGCCGTTCACGTCGGTGGCGGGCCAGGGGTGGACCTCGACGATGGTGACGGGGAGGTCGAGCCCGCCACAGGGGGTCAAGGCCGCGCCGTCCGCATCGAGACCCGGGCTGGCGTCCTCGCAGGGCGGCGTCTGGCACAGCCCGTCGTGGGGCTCGAGGGTGACGTCGAAGGGGATCGGCCGGCCCAGGGAAACGCCGCAGGGTGAGTCCCAGGGCGCAAAGACGACCTCGTCCGCGATCCGCCCGAGAACGTCCCGCAGGACCAGCATCCCGCCCGCGGCTTCGAGATCCAGGGTCCCCGGGCTCGCTGGCAGGTGGCACGCGCCGTCGCCGGGGGCTGGCCAGGGGGCCCGGTCCCAGATCACCAGGGCCGCGCCCGCCTCGAGCGCCGCGCCCGGGCAGAACTCGTGGAGCGTTGCGCCGTCCCCGTCCTCGAGGGTCCAGCCGGCGAGGGAGGAGCCTTCCCCGGTGGTGCTCACCAGCTCGACGAAGCGGTCGCCGCCGTCGATCTCGCCGTCGCCGTTGAGATCGGCCGCGGGGCACGAGTGGACCTCGTTCAGCATCACCGCGGGAGAGCAATGGATGCGCAGGCGGCTCACGTGATCGTCGGCGTAGACCCCGGGGCCGTGGTCGTTCCACTCGCCGGTGCGGCGCAGGTACTGGCAGTCGTGCACCAGCCCGGTCTCCCAGCCGTTGGCGTTGAATTCCGCGAAGCCGTAGCCGTTGTCCCACTCGTCCGGGACGTTGAAGAACGCGCGCTCGCCGCCGCCGAGATCCGCGAGATCCCAGGTCCCCGCGTCGGGCTCCGGCGGGCCGCCGAGCAGCCCGGCCTCGGGCGGCGTGCTCACGAGGAAGATGCCGCTCGGCTGCACCACGTCGATGCCCGCGGTGGCTGCGATACCGTCGATGTGCTCCCGGGCGGGCAGGTGGATGTCGCGGACGTTGTCGCCGGGCGCGAGCTCCTCGGTCTCCACCACGCCGTAGTACGTCTCGTCGCCGTCGACCACGATGGGCGACGAGCGCTGCACGTGGGGCGCGGGATCGATCAGCGGGATGCCGTGGAGCTCGTAGGCGCCCGCGTCATCGGTGAAGTCCTCGATCTCGGAATCGGGCCACTGGAAGATGAAGAAGCGGAAGACCCGCATCCCGGGAAGGGGTTCGTCGACCACGCCCCCGTCGGGCAGGAAGCTTCGACCGTACACCACGCCGGACAGCCGGCTCTCGGTCTCGGTGGTCGTCTCCGTGTCGGTATCGCTGTCCGCGTCCGCGTCGGAATCGGAATCGGAATCGGAATCGGCATCGGTGTCGGTGTCCGTATCGGAATCGGAATCGGAATCGGAATCGGTGTCGGTGTCGCTGTCGCTGT
>CAYZAI010000202.1:0-8847 GCA_964476305.1 uncultured Myxococcales bacterium | reverse complement strand
ATGCTTATAGCCATAAGATTTCCAAAAAAGGTTTATTTCCAATGCCAGGTCCGTTTCCCTATGCGAACGCGGCGACTGGCTGCACTGAATAAGCAGGCCTGCAACCATCAACACAGCCATTCTTCCTGCTGAGAAATGATTCAACAACATGATCACCTCATCATCTATTTCGGTGCATAGGAAATACGAACGGCCCTTCTCGACCAGAGTCAAAGGGCACTGTATTCTGCGAAAGTCCGACCACATCCTGGAAAGCCTACCTGGGCGGCTGGGGATTCTCAAGAGTCCAGGGTTTCGAGAACGGAGGCTTGGTTGACTCGCGCACAACCGCGTCACTGCATGGGGTCCGGACCGCGGGAGGCGGGGCACCGGGAGGTGGACGGAGTGGACGCGATGGACGGCGCCCGCGGCGTCCAGGCCCTGCGCCTTGTCGCCCTCGGCGACATCGTTGCCGCGGGCCTCCGGACCGCGGGAGCATCCCGAGACTATCCCCTCTCGATGCCGTACTTCTTGATCTTGTCGTAGAGCGTGGAGCGGTCGATGCCCAATATCGCGGCGGCGTCCTTGATGTTGCCGCCGGTGCGGCGCAGGGTGGCCTCCACCGCGGCGCGCTCGAGGTCGGCCAGGGAGGCGCTGCCCGGCAGCGGTCCGCGGGCGTCGAGGTCGAGGAATGTGAAATCGTCCATGGTCAGCATCCCGCTGCGACAGGTGACCAGCGCCCGCTCTATCGCGTTCTCGAGCTCGCGGACGTTTCCCGGCCAGCGGTGGGCGAGCAGCCTGGCCATGGCCTCGTCGGTGATCCCCGGCGCCTCGCGGGACAGCTCGGCCGCCACGCGCTCAGCGAAGTGCTTCGCCAGCAGCGGGATGTCCTCGAGGCGCTCCCGAAGCGGCGGCAGCCGGATGTTGATCACGTTCAGCCGGTAGTAGAGGTCCTCGCGGAAGGTGCCGGCGCGCACCGCGGCCTGGAGATCGGCGTTGGTGGCGGCGATGACCCGCACGTCCACGGAGAGCTGCTCCTGGCCGCCGACGCGGAAGAACGTCCTGTCCTGGAGCACCCGCAGCAGATCCACCTGGAGCTTGGGCGAGATGTCGCCGATCTCGTCGAGGAACAGCGTGCCGCCGTCGGCGAGCTCGAACTTGCCGCGCTTGCGCTCGGCGGCGCCGGTGAACGCGCCCTTCTCGTGGCCGAAGAGCTCGCTCTCGAGCAGCGTCTCGGCAAGCGCTGCGCACGAGACCGCCACCAGCGGCTGCTCGGCCCGGTCCCCCGAGAGGTGGATCGCCCGGGCGATGAGATCCTTGCCCGTGCCGCTCTCTCCCTGGATCAACACCGTCGAGCGCAGGCTGGCCACGTCCTGCACGAGCCGGAAGACCTCGTTCATGCGCGGGCTCTTGCTGATGATCCCGCGGAAGCTGCGCTTGTCCGAGAGCTGCTCGCGCAGGATGCGGTTCTCGCGTTCGAGGCTCTTCAGCCGGATCACCCTCGAGACCAGCAGCGAGATCTCGGACGGGTTGCAGGGCTTGACCACGTACTCCAGAGCGCCCTCCTTCATCGCGGTGATCGCGGTGTCCACCGTGGCGAAGGCGGTGATGATGACAACCGGCGCCTCGGGCCTGAGCTTGCGGATCGCCTGCATCGTCTCGATGCCGTCCATGCCGGGCATCTTCAGATCGAGGAAGGTGACCGCGTAGTCGGTCTTCGCGGACAGCTCGAGGCCTTCGCGCCCCGAGGGGGCGGTATCCACGGCGTAGCCGTCCTCCCGCAGCCACGCGGCCATCGACTCGCGCATCACGAGCTCGTCGTCCACCACCAGGATCTGCCACTTCTCCTTGGTCATCGCTCCTCCCTTCCGGCTTCCGCCCCGGTCGGTTCATCCCCCTCGGCTCGCAGCGCGCCGCCGAGCAGCTCGCGGCAGGCCGCACAGAACTCCACGTCCTTCGAGTCGACGTCGCGCACCGTCGTCGAGAGCGACATCGCGCAGCGGGCGTCGGCGCAGTGCACGAGCCCGAAGGTGTGCCCGAGCTCGTGCCGCGCCTCCTTGCAGGCCCGATCGAGCAGCCGCCCCGGGTCCGGCGGCAGGTGGTGGAACTCCTGGCGCAGGCGGGCCAGGGAGATCAAGGCCGCCAGGCCGTCGAGCTGGGCCTGGCCGAAGACGAAGCTCAGCACCGGGGTCCCCAGATCCTCCTCGGCCACGCCGAGGATCTTCAGCGTGTCGCCGGGCGCCCGCTCCACCAGCGACCGAAGCAGGGTCGCGGAGTCGTGCTGGCGGCGCTGTTCGACGAAGGCTCCCGGCGGTACCGGCGCCCCGCCGAGCCGGCCGATCTCGGCACCGAAGCCCCGTCGCACGCAGTCTTCGATCGCGTCGAGCACCATCCTATCCACTCCCGCGAACGGCACCAGGTAGATCCTCCTCATCGCCACGTCCCCGACCCCTGCCCGGCGGCGCTCACGCGGGATCGCCCCCGTCCCGGTCCCCGTTGTCCCGGGGGACGGGGTGGCCGCTGATGGGCAGGGTCACGGTGAAGGTCGTCCCATGCCCGACTTCGGTCTTCACGTCGATCACGCCACCGTGGGCGTCGATGATGCCATAGACGACCGCCAGGCCCAGGCCCACGCCCTTGCCCTCCTCCTTGGTCGAGGTGAAGGGGTCGAAGATCCGCGAGAGGATCTCGTCCGGGATCCCGGTGCCGGTATCAGCCACCTCGATCCGCACCATGCCCCGCTCCTTCGCCAACCCGGTCCGGACGTCGATGCGGCCGCCCTTCGGCATCGCCTCGGCGGCGTTCATCACCAGGTTGATCATGACCTGCTGGATCTGGGACTTGTCGCAGGGCACCCGTGGCAGCGCGGGATCGAGCTCGAGCCTGAGCTCGTTGCTGCCGAGCTCGAGCCGGTGGGCGAGCAGCGAGACCGTGTGCTCGATGATCGAGTTCAAATCCGCTGGGGTCGCCTGGGGCTTCGAACGCCGCGAGAACGACAGGAGGTCCGAGACGATCCGTCCGACCCGGGCGGTCTCGTCGGTGATCATCTGCAGGTAGCGCCGGAACTCGTCCACGCGATCCTCGGGGATCCGGCCGCCTTCTATCATCCGCTGCAGCAGCATCGAGAAGGTCAGCACGCCCTGGACCGGGTTGTTTATCTCGTGGGCCACGCTGGCCGCCAGCTGGCCCAGGGAGGCCATGCGATCGCCCTGGATCAGCTTGCGCTGGGCCAGATCGAGCTGCCGCCCGCGGCTCTCCACCTCGCCCTCCAGGTTGCGGGTAAAGGCGTTGATCCGGACCATCGCTTCCTTGAGCCGCTCGCGCATGGTGTTGAACGAGATCGCCAGCTCCGAGAGCTCGCCGGTGGTACCGACATCTATCACGCGATTCAGGTCCATCTCGGCCACGGCCCGGGTGCCCCGGATCAGGCGTCGGATCGGCCGGGTGACCGAGCGGCGGGTGAAGAGGAAGATCAGCGCACCGATCAGCGCCACCTGCACCACGGTCATCCATATCGCGCGGGCCTGGATGCCCTGCACCTGGCGGTCCACGTGGCCGACGTCCATGACGATGTCCAGCACGCCCAGGACCTGCTGCCCCGCGGGGTGGGCGTGGCAGTCGGCCCTCGAGCAGGCCGCCTCGTTGTAGATGGGCGTGACCATCCCCAGCTTGCGCGAGCCATCCGGCCCGTCGAAGATCCGCGCACGGTCCGGGCGATCCACACGCACCAGCGGCTGCTCCCGGGCATGGCAGAGGAAGCAGGCCTCGGCGTTCTTGTCGACCTGGGCCGCGGACTCGGGATCGGTCGAGAACGTGACCTGTCCTTCCTTGTTGAAATAGCGCAGACTCTCCACGTCCTGCTTCTGGCCGATGGTGCGCATCACCTGGTACGCGCTCTCGCGCTGGTCGAGCAGCATCGCGTGCCAGGTGGCGGCGGTGATGCTCAGGGACAGCTGCTCGATGCCGATGACCATCTCCTCGATCAACTGCTCCTTCTGGATACGGACGTTGACCCAGCCGAAGACCCCGGACACGAGCGCCACGACGAAGGTCAGCGGAACTATCAACCGCAGCGCCAGGCTCTTGGGGATGATTCTCAACGTCGCACCGGATCAGTCCGGCACCGGCCGAAGCGCGATCTCGACGACGAGCAGCTCGCCATCGGCGATCTCGACCAGCCGGAACTCGGGGAAACGGCCCTCCGCGCGCAGCACGACGCGGTGCGTGCCGGGGGAGAGCAGCAGCCCCCGCTCGGCGAACATGCCCACGGGTCCGAGCCGGGTCTCGTCGACCTCCAGCACCGCGTCCGCCGGCTCGCAGGCGAAGCGCATCGTTCCCCGGGGTCCGGGATCGACGGTCTGTGCGCCGCCGCAACCCCAGACGGACCCCGCGAGGAGGTACGAGGCGAAGACGATGGCCGGTCGCGTGCTCACGGCTCGAGCCGGTAGTTGGGGGCCTCCTCGGTGATGATCACGTCGTGGACGTGGCTCTCCCGCAGGCCTTGGGGGGTCGAGCGGACGAAGGTCGAGTGGCGCGTGCGCATGGTGGCGATGTCCTTCGATCCGGTGTAGCCCATGCCCGAGCGCAGGCCGCCGAGGAGCTGGAAGATGATCGCCTCGAGGGCACCGCGGTGGGGCACCCTTCCTTCGATGCCCTCGGGCACGAGCTTGCGGTCCTCGGCGTGGGCCTGGAAGTAGCGGTCCTTGCTTCCCCGCCGCATGGCCCCGATCGAGCCCATGCCGCGGTAGACCTTGTAGCTGCGCCCCTGGTAGAACACCTTGTCGCCCGGGGCCTCGTCCGTGCCGGCGAACATCCCGCCGAGCATCACCGACTCGGCGCCGGCGGCGATGGCCTTGACGATATCGCCCGAGTACTTGATCCCGCCGTCCGCGATCACCGGGACGTCGTGGGCCTGGGCCACCTCGGCGCAGGCCAGGATCGCGCTGACCTGTGGCACGCCCACCCCGGCCACGATCCGCGTCGTGCAGATCGAGCCGGGCCCGATGCCGACCTTGACGCCGTCCGCGCCGGCGTCGACCAGCGCGCGGGTCCCGTCGGCCGTGGCCACGTTGCCGCCCACCACCTGGATCCCGGGATACTCGCGCTTGGTCTTCCGCACCGCGTCGAGCACGGAGCGGGTATGGCCGTGGGAGGTGTCGATCACCAGCGCGTCGACGCCGGCTTCGACCAGGGCCGCTGCCCGCTCCACCCGCTCCGGCTCAACCACGCCCAGGGCGGCGCCCACCAGCAGCCGGCCGCGGCCGTCCTTGACCGCGTCCGGGTTCTGTTCGGCCCGCAGCAGGTCCTTGATCGTGATCAGTCCCACCAGGTGGTTATCGCCGTCGACGACCAGCAGCTTCTCGATGCGGTGCTGGTGCAGGAGCTTCTTGCACTCCTCGGGGGGAAGATGCTCGCGGGCGGTGACGAGCTTGCACGTCATCATCTGCGCGACTTCCAGGTGCAGGTTGGTCTCGAACCTGACGTCGCGGTGGGTGATGATGCCCACGACCTTGTTGGTGCCGGGCTCGACCACGGGCAGGCCCGAAATGTTGTGCCGGCGCATGGCCGCAAGCACCTCGGAAAGCTTCTGGTCGGAGCGGACCGTGACCGGGTCGATGATCATCCCGGTCTCGGACTTCTTGACCTTGAGGACCTCGGCGGCCTGCTCGGCCGGGGTGAGGTTCTTGTGGATGATGCCGATGCCGCCGGCCCGAGCCATGGCGATGGCGGTGTCGGCCTCGGTCACGGTGTCCATCGCCGCGCTGACCAGGGGGATGCCGAGCCGAAGACCCCGCGTGAACCGGGTCGAGACATCGACCTGGGAGGGCATCACCTCGCTGTAGGAGGGCTCGAGCAGCACGTCGTCGAAGGTCAAGCGGACCGGGGGATCGATGGGGTTCACTGGCGTCTCCTTGGGCGCGGCGGCCTTGGTTGGCCGAATCCTAGCCGGACCGCGGGCTTTGTAAAGCCCTTGCTCCCGGCCTCCGGCGCCGGGAGAGATCAGGGCGACGGGGCGTCCCCTTCCGGCGGGATCCCGTCCAGCAGGCGGTGGAAGGCCTCGGCGTCCACGGCCTCGCCCATGCGGCGGCGCACGGCCGCCGCGCCGTCAAAACCTTTGAGGTACCAGCAGGCGTGCTTGCGCATCTCGAGCACGGCCCGCGATTCGCCGATCCACTCCACGTACAGCTCCAGATGCCGCCGGCAGGTGGCCACCCGCTCCGCCAGGCCCGGCGCGCCCGGCCCGCCAGCCAGCTCGCGGAAGATCCAGGGGTTGCCCTTCGAGCCCTGGCCCACGGCCACCCGGGCGCATCCCGTGCGCCGGATCATCTCCTCGGCGTCCGCCAGTCCGCGGATCCCGCCGTTGCCCGCGACCGGGATCGAGACCGCGCCCGCGACCGACGCGATGGCATCGAGATCCACCGGGCCCGCGTGGCCCTGTTCGCGGGTCCGGCCGTGGACGCACAGGGCGGCGGCGCCGGCCTCCTCGAGCACCCGCGCCACCTCGGCGGCGTTCTTCTCGGCCGCGGACCAGCCCGCGCGGATCTTGGCCGTGACCGGCACGTCGACCGCGGCCTTCACCGCCCCGGCGATGCGGCCGACGAGCGATGGATCGCGCATCAGCGCCACGCCGCAGCCCAGCCCGTCCTTGACGACCTTGCGCGCCGGGCAGCCGAAGTTGAGGTCGATGATGTCCGCGCCCTCGCCGGCGATGATCCGCGCGGCCTCGGCCATGGGCTCCGGATCGCGGCCGTAGAGCTGGACGACGAAGGGCCGCTCCCCCGGGGCGTGCTCCAGCAGGGCCAGGGTCTTTGTCCCCCGGGCGCGGCGCCGGTTGCGCTCCTTCGCGAAGAGGTGGAGCACTGCGTGGCACGAGATCAGCTCGGTGACCGTCAGCGCGGCGCCCAGCTCTCGGCACAGTCTGCGGAACGGCGGGTTGGTGATGCCGGCCATGGGCGCCAGGAACGCGCCGGGGGCAATCTCGAAGGGGCCGATCCGCAGATCCGCGCCGGGACGGGGATCGGTCATCGCGGCTCCGAGACGGCGGGGAAACCGAGCTCCAGTTCCGGGAAGGTCTCGCGGAAGTCGTCACCTCCCCATTGGAACTCCCCGAGATCGTCCTGGGTGTAACTGTCCGCGTACTCGCGCCAGTCCGCGGCGATGGTGTCCACGGCGTCGAGCAGCAGATCGAGGTCCTCCGGGCACGTGGCGGGCGACGTGGAGATCCGCACCCAGCCGGGCTTGGTCCACAGCTCGCCGCGATCCAGGGCACAGCGGATCACCTCGGACTCATCGCGGCCGATGCCCAGCAGTTCGTGGCCGTAGGTGCCGGCGCACATGCAGCCGGCGCGGACCTGGATGCCGAAGCGGTCGTTGAGCAGCCGCACGGCCAGATTGTGGTGCAGCTCGCCGCCGTGGAAGACCACCGAGAATACGCCCAGGCGCTCGGCCTCGTGGTCGCCGAGCAGATCCAGGGCGGGGTTTTGCAGCAGGCGTTCCCGCACCCGCCGGACGACCTCACGCTCGGCGGCGAGCAGCAGATCGTCCCCGAGCCAGCGCTTGAGCCGGAAGACGAGCCCGGCGCGGATGATCTGCACGATGGGTGGCGTGCCGCCGGCCTCCCGGGCCTTCACGTCGCCGAGGTAGCGGTGGTTCCAGGGCGAGGTGTACAGCACAGTGCCGCCGCCGGGTTCCACGGGGATCGGGCTGGTGAACAACGCCCGGTTGGCCGCCAGCAAGCCCGGGGTCTGGGGGCCGCCGACGAACTTGTGGGTCGAGACGAACACGGCGTCCTTGCGCGCCGCGTCGTCTCCGCCGGGATGCAGGTCGATGGGCAGGTGTGGGGCCGCGGCCGCGTAGTCGAAAAACGCCACGCCGCCGTGGGCGTGCATTGCGCGGGCCAGTGCGTCGACGTCGCTCAGGATCCCGGTCACGTTGGAGGCCGCTGAGAACGTGCCGATGACGATCGACCGTTCGCAGACCTCGGGCAGGCCGAGCTGGCGCTCGAGGTCGCGCCAGTCGATGCGGCCCGCCTTGTCGAAACCGACGAAGCGCGTCTCGCCGATGGTCTCGCGCCACGAGATGTCGTTGGAGTGGTGCTCCATCATCGAGCGGAAGATGATCGGTCGGCACTCGATCGGGATCTTCTCGGCGCATCCGCAGACCTCCGCGATCTGGGAAGGGACCCTGAGGCCCATGGCCAGGATCAAGCGGTTGATGGCCGCGGTGGAGCCGGCGCCGGTGAAGACCAGCACGTCGTCGTCACGGGCGTTCAGCGCCGTGGTGATGTCGCGGTAGGCGCCGTCCACCAGGTGGGTCATCCGCCGCCCCGAGGAGTTGCTCTCAGTATGGGTGTTGGCCATGTGCGGCAGCACCTGCCCGGAGATGAGATCCTCGATGGGACCGAAGGCCGGGCCCGCGGCCACGTAGTCGAAGTAGACGCGCCGGCGTCGGCCGAAGGGCGTGTCGATCCAGGTCTCGCGCCCGACGACGTTTTCGCGCAGCCAGACGAGGCGGGGGTCGTCGAGGACCGTCCTTCCGGCCGGTGGTCTTGCCGTCATCTGTTGTTTCCTGTCGTTTCGGGGTGCGGTTCGAGGCCGCGCCGTCCGTGCAGCAGACTAGCGCCGGCGGTGCGGGTTGTCGATCTCGAGCTTCTTCATCTTGCGCCACATGGTGGTGGGCGAGAGGCCGAGCTTCTCGGCAGCCTGATCCGTGGTCTCGCAGTTGACCAGCGCGGCCTTGATCGCCTGCCGCTCGGCCACGGCGACGACCTCGTCGAGGGTGTGGGCCGGCGGCCCATCGTTGTCCTCGTTGCCCAGCAGGTCCGAGATCTGGATCTCGCCGTCAAGGGTCAGGGCCACGGCCTGCTCC
>CAYZAI010000201.1:7387-8936 GCA_964476305.1 uncultured Myxococcales bacterium | reverse complement strand
GGACGCGGATACCGACGCGGACACCGACGCGGATACGGACGCGGATACGGACGCGGATACCGACGCGGACACCGATGCCGACACGGACGCGGACACCGACGCGGATACCGATGCGGACACCGACGCGGACACCGATACCGGCACGGCGGAGCCCACGCTCCTCTACGAGTCCAGCTTCGAGACGGACGAGCCGGCCTTCGAGAAGATCGCGGGCACCGGGGAGTTCTCGAACACGCCTCCCGCCGGGACGACCGCGCGAACCGGCAGCCAGGTGATCACCAACTCGACGATTACCACCGTGTACGGGGGCCGATCGATCCAGTCGGTCGACTGCGTGGCGCTGCTCGACGACACGACATCGCTGGTCGGCGGCATCTGGGGCACGGCCAGCACGGCGAACGGCGGCAACGAGATCCGCGGTCGGCTCAAGATGCTCTGGTACACCGACTCCGCGTGCACCACCGCCCACGCCACGCCCGACAGCGCCGGGACGGGGGTGGTGATGCCCGAGGGGAGCTACATCGTCATCGACTTCTCGGAGGCGCCGCCCACGGGCGCCACCCACTTCAAGGTCCGGTTCGAGGTCCACGACGACAACGGTGGGACCAACACCGAGGACGACTGGGCCGCCGACGACGTCTTCGTCTCGCAGTAGCGATCTGCCCCTCCGCGTGGGCAACCCCGGGGCACCGCCTCAGGCCGTCTCCTCGGGGAAGGCGACGACATCGTCGATGGTCGTCGCGTCTGTCAGCAGCATCACCAGCCGGTCGAAGCCCAGCGCGATGCCCGCACATGGCGGCATCCCGGCGTCGAGAGCCGCGAGGAACCGTTCGTCCGCAGGGTAGGGGGGCTTGCCAGCGGCGCGCCGCCAGGTCTCGTCCTCGGTGAAGCGCCGCCGCTGCTCGACCGGGTCGGTGAGCTCGTCGAAGCCGTTGGCCAGCTCCAGCCCGCCGGCGTAGAGCTCGAAGCGCAAGGATCGCGCGGGATCTGCCGGGTCGAGGCGGGCCAGGGACGCCAGCGACGCGGGATAGCCCACCAGGAACACGGGTCGGTTCGGGGGCAGGGCCGGTTCGACCTTCTCGACGAGATCGACGTCGAAGCGCGCCGGGTCGGGATCCGCGCCGGGAAGCCAACCGGCGTGGCGCTCGAAGGCATCGGCCACGGCGATGCGCTCGAAGGGCGCGGCGAGATCCACTTCGATCCCGCCCGGCCCGGCGGGCGGCGTGGCCCAGCCGGCGCCGGAAGAGGCAGCGGCCAGCAGATCCTCGCAGTCGCGCATCAGATCATCGATGCCCGCGCCGGCGCGGTACCACTCGATCATCGTGAACTCGGGCAGGTGCCGCCCACCCAGCTCCCCGTCGCGGAAGCAGCGGCAGATCTGGAAGATCCGCTGGTAGCCCGCGGCCAGCAGGCGTTTCATCTGCAGCTCCGGGGACGCGATCAGGAAGCGGTCCCCGCTCGGCACGGTGTCGATGTGGCGCTCCGGCGCCGGCCCGCGGACGCGCAGCGGCGTCTCGACCTCGAGGAAGCCACGGCCGCCGAACCAGCC
>CAYZAI010000201.1:0-7377 GCA_964476305.1 uncultured Myxococcales bacterium | reverse complement strand
CGCGGCCAGGATCCCGGCGCGGGCTTCCAGCCGAGGCCTCCTGCCCGCGAGCCGTCGCCGGTCGTCTTCCGCGTCGACGGCGGGCCCCGCCCGCTCTGGCTCCTTGCACCTCACGAGGGAACCCAATACACTCCCGCCATGTCTGCTGGCAAGGCCATCACTCTCGTTCTGGCGGGCGCGCTGCTCGCCTCCTGCGGTTCCCGGCCGCCGGAGATCCGGAAGCCCGCCGGGCCCGCGAAGCCCAGGTTCGAGCCGTTCGAAGTGCCCGCCGAGGTCGACGCCGAGTCGGCCCCGCGGTTGGAGCAGGCCCTGTACCTGATGCCGGCCGCCCACCCCGACCGCATCGCGCTGCGCGAGCGGCTCGCGGCCCACTATGCGAAGATCTTCGCGGACATGGGCGAGGACCGGCTCGAGGACCGGCTGGACGCGTTCGTCTGGGCGCTCGCCCTCCACGAACCGGGGGACTTCGTTCCCGGCGGGGTCAGCACGGTCCTGGTGCCCATGGCGAGGTGGATCGCCGAGAAGTACGCCCGCCGCGGCGAGGAACCGCTCGTGCTCGCGGCCTTGCGCTACCTGATGCTGGCCGAGCCCGAGGATCCGCGTCACCAGGAGCGCTACCGGGATCTGGCCGAGTGGTCCGAGCGCGTCCGCCACACCATCGAGGACGATCTCGAGCGGCTCTCTTCGATCAAGCAGAACTACCTGCGCATGGCGCTGCTGGTCCCGGATCGCGAAATCGTCGATCGCCTGGCCGACGTGATCCTCGAGCACCACCGTGTCCTGAACGAGCGGATCGACAGGTTCGATCGCGAGGCCGGAGGGCTTCCGCCGTTCGTGCTGCGCGGCCTGCTCAGGGAGGGCGGTTCGGGCAAGGACCTGATCCACGTCTACTTTCTCGCCGGGGAGGTCGAGGCCGCCCTCGACAAGATCCGCCGCCACCCGGCCGGACGGGAGCTGGCAGGGGAGTACGAGGACCTGCTCGAGGATCTGGCCGCGGGCCGCAACGTCGGCGAGAGCAACTTCGCCCTGGCCGGACGGATCGGCGCCGACGATCCGCGGGCCGGGCTTCGGGCGTGCGTCCTGGCCCGGGCCGCCGATCCCGGGGACCCCCGGTTCGCCCTCTGCGCCGGCCGCTTCTTCGAGCGGCTCGGCCGCCACGAGAGCGCCATCGACCTGTACGCCGAGGCCGCCGACTCGGCCTCCGAAGAGGAGCTGATGACCCAGATCCTCGAGATGGTGCGCACCGCCATGTACGAGGTGCACCGGGCGGAGAAGACGGCCAGCTCGCGACGCGTCGCCGGGATCGCCGACCGGGTCGCAAAGCAGGCTCTCGGCGCGGATCCCGCCGAGGACAGTGACGTGCGCATGGCCGCGGCGGTGCTGCTGTTCACCACCGGCGAGATCGAGTTCGACGACGGGCTGATCGGCGAGGCGACGCGGCACTTCGAGCGATCGGTCGAGGCCTGGCCGGGCTTCGTCGTGGCCCTGCTGAAGACCGCGGAGATCCAGCACCTGCGGGGCCGGGATCGCGAGGCCATCGCCACCCTGGATCGGGCCCTGGCCCAGGGCGAGGACGGGAACGCCGGCCTGCCGGCGTATTGGAAGGCGATCCTGTTCGAGCGCCGCGCGGACAGCCGGGACGCCCTCGGCGAGGACGGCGGCGCGGACATGGACCGGGAGGAGGCCCTCGCCGCCTGGAAGGAGGCGGCCATCCCTCCGAGCCAGGGGCCCGAGGCTGCCCTGCGGCAGGGGGTGCTGCTGGACCGGCTCGGCCAGACCGAGGCCTCGACCGCGGCCTTCCGCCGCGCGATCCGCATCGATCCCGACCGGCGGGCGACCTACGCCGAGCTTCTGTCGTTCCTGGTCCAGCGCGGACGCCTCGATGACGCGCGTGTCTTCTATCGTCTGGCCTTCAACCAGGACCGGATCGAGGGGACGTGGAAGATCTACTACTCGCTGTGGGTCGAGGGGCTCGCCCGGCGCAAGGAGGGGCGACCCTATGCCATCGCCAGCGGCTACCTCGAGCAGAGCGACGGCACCAGCTGGCAGGACGAGCTGGCGCGGTTCTTCACCGGCCGGATCACCGCCGAGCAGTTGCGCGAGCGGGCGAAGAACACCGGCCAGAACGTCGAGGTCGACTACTACGTGGCGGTCGATCTGCTGGCCGCGGGCCGCAAGGACGAGGCGCGGGCGCTCCTCGATCGCGTGGTCGCCTCGGACCTGATGGGCTTCTTCGAGTACCGGATGGCGCGCGAGCTTCTGGCCACGGAGTTCTGAAGTGGCTGCGAGCGGGCGCAGGTCGAGGGAACCGATCGTCGTCGTCGGCGCGGGTCTCGCCGGGCTGTCCGCGGCCCTGAGGCTCGGCAAGGGCTACCGCCTCGTCGAGGCAACTGGCGTGCCCGGGGGTCTGGCCGACACCGTCGTCGACGAGGGCTACCGCTTCGACCGGACCGGGCACCTGCTGCACTTGCGGGATCCGCGGGCGAGGCGCCTGGTCCGGGGCCTTCTCGGCGATCGGCTGCTGGAGATCGACCGCCGAGCACGGATCTTCTCCCACGGCGTGCACACGCCCTATCCGTTCCAGGCAAACACTCACGGGCTGCCGCCGGCCGTGATCGCCGAGTGCCTCGCGGGGTTCGCCTGGGCCTGGCGACGGCGGGGCGGCGAGCGGGCGCGGGCGGCCGACCTCGAGGCGTTCGTCCTGGCCAACTTCGGACCCGGAATCGCCCGCCACTTCCTGATCCCGTACAACCGCAAGCTGTGGGGGGTGCACCCGCGGGAGCTCACGGACGAGTGGTGCGAGCGGTTCGTGCCCACGCCGAGCCTCGAGGAGGTCGTGGCCGGTGCGGTGGGCCTCGCCCAGGAGGGGATGGGCTACAACGCGAGATTCTCCTACCCGCGGCTGGGCATCGGAGAGCTGCCCGCGGCGATGGCGGCGCGGGCGGGAGCGATCGAGTGGCGGACCAGGCTTCGGGCCATCGACTTCCGGCGCCGCCGGATCGACCTGGGCCGGGGGTTCGAGCCCTACCGCGCGCTGATCGCCACGCTGCCCCTCGACGCGCTGGCCGCGCTGCTCGTCGATCCTCCGACGCGCATCCTTCAGTCGGCGGGGCGGCTGCGCTGCCGGTCCCTGCGCTACCTCGACGTGGCGCTGACGAAGCCGGCGGGCAACGACCACCACTGGACCTACGTCCCGGATCCGAAGCTGCCGTTCTACCGGGTCGGGGCCTACACCAACTTCTCGCCAGAGGTGGCGCCCCGCGGCCGGGGCAGCCTGTACGTCGAGCTGGCCTCCCGCGCACCGGTGCGGATGGACCGGCTGCGCGATCGGCTGGTGGCCGGGCTCACGGCGATGGGGCTGATCCAACGGGAGGGGGACATCGCCTTCGTCCGCCCGCGCTTCCTCCCGCGGGCCTACGTGCTCTACGATGCCGGCTGGCGCGAGGCCACGGGCGAGCTGCTGCCCTGGCTCGAGGAGCAGGGGATCTTCACCGCAGGGCGCTACGCGAGGTGGGAGTACGCGGCAATGGAGGACGCCCTGGTCCAGGGCATGGAGGCGGCGGAACGGGCACGGGAGCTGGCCTGAGCGAGGGAGTGGACATGGGCGAAGAAGGAACGGCTGGCGAGAAGGCCCCGGACATCAGCGTCGTGATTCCGGTGCACGAGGAGGAGGCGATCCTCGAGGCCGCGGTGCACCACCTGCTGGCGAGCCTGCCGAGGCTGGATCGCCCCTTCGAGATCATCCTGGCCGAGAACGGCAGCGCCGACCGCACGCCCGAGATCGCCGCCGGGCTCGCTGGCCTCCATCCCGAGGTCCGCACCTTCTCGGCGCCGTCGCCGGACTACGGGCTGGCGCTGCGCCAGGGTATCGCGGCGGCCCGGGGGCGGTACGTCCTTTGCGACGAAATCGACATCTGCGACGTGGGCTTCCACGAGCGGGCCCTCGGGCTGCTGGAGCGCGGCGACGCGGACCTGGTCGTGGGCTCCAAGTCCATGGCCGGGGCCGAGGATCACCGGCCGCTGGGACGGCGGGCCGCCACCCGCGTGATGAGCGGGCTGCTCCGTGTGCTTCTGGGCTTCCACGGCACGGACACCCACGGGCTCAAGGGCTTCCGGCGCGAGGCCCTGGCGCCGGTGGCCGAGGCCTGCATCGTGGGCCGCGACCTGTTCGCCTCCGAGTTCGTGATCCGCGCCGAGCGCCTTGGGCTGAAGGTCGTCGAGATCCCGGTGACGATCGCCGAGAAGCGGCCGCCCTCCATCGACCTCGCCCGCCGCGTCCCGGCGGTCCTCAAGGGCCTCGCGCGCCTGTTCGTCGCCATCCGGCTGGGACGGTAGGGACGCGGTTCATCCGCGTCCGGCGTCCCGCTGGTTCCGCAGGGCAGGGGTTCATCCCCCGCCGTTGGCGTCAATCCCACTGACCGCCGCGATGGCTTCGAGAATGTCCTCGACCCGGAGCTTCCAGCTTCTAGACGGCACGAACGGCCTCCGCCAGGATTCCCTGCCTCAGGGAACGGTGCAGGGCCTCCGCCGTGGCCAGATCCACCGGTCTTCCGAGCAACTCCTCGAGGCAGCGCTTGAGGCGCGAGAACGTGAACAGGCCCACCCGGACGCCTGGCTCGAACTCCACGAGCACGTCGACGTCGCTGTCCGCGCGGGCCTCTCCGCGAACCGTCGATCCGAAAAGGGAGAGGGATCGCACGCCGAACCGCCGGAGCGTCTCGCGGTTGGCCTCGAGGATCCCGATGATCGCTTCCCTGTCCATCTCCGGCCTCCTTGCGACCGACCGCCGTCGGCCGGGTCGAGCATAGCACAAAAGGCGACAGCACGCCGCGGGTCCTGGCAACACCGGCTCGGCAAACTCGGCGCCCGCACCATGCGTGTCCCGCTCACCTTCGAGGCCCTACACCGAGTTGCCTGTACGTGTCCCGCCCATCCTCGAGGTTCTACACCGGGTCGCTCGTAGCGCTCCGGCTGCCGGTGAGGCCCTACACGAAGTTGCTCGCATTGCTCCGAACGACCTCGATGCGTTTCACGAGATTGGCCCTCATCCTTCGGCCCCAGGGCTGACGCGAAACCGGGGTGAGGAATCATCGAATCATGCCCCGAGGGCATCACGGATTCGCCTGACAGCGCTGTCCGGATCCGTGAGCACCTAGGCGTTTCGCAGTCGCAACAGCCGCAGGCCGTTCGAGGCGTTCCGCGTCCAGGAAGGACTGCCCGTAAGGCCGCGGTTCATCCGCGTGCCGGCACCGATGCCAGCCAAGCGAGAACTGAACACTCGCGATTCTCGGGACACGACCACTGGGACCCGGGAGACGCGGCAAGCCAACACCTGCGACTCCGGTGCTGTAGAGAGATCTATGGTTGGTACTCGTAGGCTCCCATGTCCGCCCACGGTGGGCCGAGGCCGGAGTTGAGCGAATCCGGATCATCGACGCGCTCGTTGTCTTCGATGTCGAACTCCGGCGCCACGGTTCCGTCCGCAGCGTCGATGCACGGAGAGCCTGCACCCAGATGCAGATTGTCGTCGTCGGAATCGACGAACAGGGGATCCCCATCGATGTTGCCTTCGCCGCCGAAGCCGCCCGAGACGAGGCTGTGACTGGCAACCACAAATGGCTCGTCGCTGTAGCCGATCTCGTCGGGAACGTTCCCCCAGAGCAGGCAGTTCCGCAACATGGTGTCACTGCCCCAGGCATAGATCGCGCCGCCCTGGCCAAGGCCGGCATAGACGGGATCGTATTCGGCCTCGTTCTCGAAGAAGGTGCAGTTCCGGAAGTCCAGTTCCGTGTCTTCGACGTAGATCGCTCCACCGAGGCTGCCCCCGGCGCGGTTTTCGACGAAGAGTGAATTCTCGATTGAAAAGGGATCGCTATCCCGAATGTACAGCGCGCCGCCATTGCCAGGATCGTCCGTGAGCGTGTCGTTGCCGGTGAAGACACATCCTCTTACAGTCGGCGATGCAAGCTGAATGTCGATTGCTCCCCCAGCCCGAGAAGTATTCCCCTCGAACGTGCAACCGGACAGAGTCGGTTCGGCTCCGCTACCGAGGTACACCCCACCGCCGCCATCGGCAGCAGAATTTCCGATGAACGAGCACCCGGAGACAATTGGTTCTGCCCCGTAGAGGACCAGCCCTCCTCCGGAGCCGCTAGCCACGTTTCCTTCGAAGTCGCAGTCGGATATCTCGCCTTCGAGAATGAACAGTTCCGCTCCGCCCCCGGACCAGTCCGCCGAGTTCTCGAGGAAATCGCATCCTTCCAGCGTCACGTTCGCGCCGGACAGGCTGGTGATGATCCCCCCGCCCGTATTGGCATGGTTGCCCTGGAAGAGAGTATTCACGCACCAGAACCAGCCCTGATCGTCCTGCGGACCGGACAGCCGGAGCCCCCCGCCCGTGCCGGAAGCCAGGTTGTTTGTAAAGGTTGAGCCTGCAACCGACAGCTCTCCGCCCGGCGAGAGTCCGATGCCAGCTCCGTTGCCTGCCTCGTTGTCGTCGAATACGCTGTCGGATACCGATACCGAGCTCATCCCTCCGACATACAAGCCTCCACCGCTTCCACCGTTTCCGAACGGGGAATCCGCCGTGTTCCCGGCGAACGCACATCCCTCGATGATCGCCGAGGCTCCGAGCAACATCGCCGAACCGGCGCCATCCTGCGCCGTGTTGCCCGTGAAGGTGCAGTTGCGCACGATGACCGAACACTCGGAGTTGTACATCCCGCCGCCGTACCGATCGGGATAGTCGGCATCCTCGTTGTCCATGTGGGCGAATCCACCGGTGACGGTGAGCCCGTCGAGGACGGTGTCATCGCTGCCGGTGACAACGTGCCAGGCGCGCTCCTCGCTTTCGTTGTGCCTATGCCCATCTAGAATGGTCTCGTGGTCTTTCCAGTCTCTCTTCTCAAGAGAATCCTCATCACCGGAGAAGCCGCCGTATACCTCTACGCCGGGCTTCAACTCCAGAGTGTCGGAGGCATCGCTCTCATAGATGTAGTACGTACCCTTGGTCACCCAGACCTGGCAGCTGTCGGATCCCTGGGCGGCTTCGTGGGCCGCGTCGATCCCCTCCTGGACAGACACGAACGGAGTACACCAGGTGAGCCCATCTCCAGACTCGAGCCAACTGCCGTTGACGAAACGGACGCATCCCTCCGGACTCTCCAAGTCCTGACACGTATCGGTGTCGGAACCCGAGCCGTCCGGTCCTGCGTCGGTGCTCTGGGAAGCGACGTGCGAGCAGGCAGAAAGTTCCAGTGCGGCCGGCAGCACCAGGATCATCCACTTCGGGAATCGCATTGCATCCCCTCGCTGCTTCGGCCGTCTCTCACTCCGACCGTCACGAGTATCTGCTCTCGTCATCGACGCAAGTGTCGA
>CAYZAI010000200.1:3954-8945 GCA_964476305.1 uncultured Myxococcales bacterium | reverse complement strand
CCTTTCCTTTCCGTTATGCTCTCGTTGGAACGGCCGTGCATAGCGCAGCCGTTTCCGGGCGGTCAAGAAAAAACCGTCGTTCCGGCTCAGACGCCGATGAACAGGCGGTTGCCGAAGTTGCGCTCGAGCCGGGCCTCGAAGATCTTGTTGGCCGAGGTCTCGATGTCGTACTCGACGCGCTTGAAGACGAACTCCCGCGTGTCGGTGTCGAAGATCGTGTAGCTGGCCCGGTTGTCGTAGTCGCGGGGTTGTCCCACGGAACCAACGGAGATGATGAACTTTCGGTGCGGATCGACCGGGAAGTGCTTGTGGGAGATCTCCTCGACCGTGTGCGGGGTCAGGGCGAAGACGCGGCAGAGGTGCGAGTGTCCGATGAAGGTGATCGGATCCAGGGTGTCGTAGTGGGGCAGCAGGGCGTAGGCCTGCTCCGGGGCGAAGATGTAGTCGAACTCCTTCTCGTCGATGGGCGATCCGTGGCAGAGCTTGATCCCCAGGTCCATGTACCGCCGGGAGTAGGGCAGGGATCGCAGCCAGGCCATGTTTTGGGGCGTCAGCAACGAGTTGTGAAGATCGAGGACCCGGCGGGCCGCGTCGTAGTAGTACGAGTAGTCCATCGATCCGCTGACAGCGGCGTCGTGGTTGCCGAGGACCACCTCGGTGGTCATCGACCGGACGATATCGACGCATTCGTTTGGGCTGGCGCCATACCCGACCACGTCGCCGGCGCAGAAGAGGCGATCGACGCGCTCGCCGTCGTAGGCCGCCTGGATCGCCCTTAAGGCCTCCAGGTTGGCGTGGATGTCGCTGAACACACCGATTCGCATTCAGTATCCTGCCGGGAAAGGGCCTTCTTACTTCTTAGCGGGCAGGTTGTCCACTCCGCCCGGCCAGCGTTCTCAAACCGTCCGGAAGGCCTCTACGGCTGAGGCCATCTCCTTTTCCGATATCGCCTCGCCCGCGACAGCGCGCCTGAGCAGCTCGCCGTAGCGTTCGACAGGGCTCACCCGGGACGGCTCGCACGCCGCCGAGCGGCCCAGCTCCAACATGCGGGCGGCGCGCTCGTCACCGGACTCGGCCATCGCTTCGAAGCGCGCGCATGCCCTGGGAGCATCCTGCTCGAGCAGCCGCACCGCCAGTGCGAGGCGCTCGAGGGGGAACTGTTCGTCCGTGAGCTGGCGCTCGATGGAGCGCACCGCCGCCGAGCCCGTGGCGGCCACGGACCGGGCGAATTCCGGCCAGATCGACGTCGGTTCGCCGCCGAGGGCCTTGAGCACCGGTCTCAGCGTGCGCCGCAACGCCAGGCCGCCGAGCAGTGCCGCCGCTGCCTGACGGACGTGGGGCCGCTCGGATCCCAGCAGGCCCGCGATCTCGCCGGAGACCGCTTCACGCAGCCCGGCGACGACCCGGACGGCGTCCAGGACGCCCGCCGGATCGAGGCGGTCCAGGGCACGCACCGCGTCCTTCCACGCCGCGGGCTCCGCCCGCTGGCAGAGGGCGATGATGGCCTTCGGTCTCAGCCGCCGGTGCTGCAACATCCGCAGCAGCTGGTCGGTGTCGAGACCGTCGGGTTCAGCCAGCGCGGCCTGGGCCTCGCGCAGGGCCGCCTCGTCGACCAGGCCGTGGGCCTCGATCAACTCCTCGGCCTGGTCCTGGATGCGCGGATCCCAGGACACGTTCTCCTCGGCGCAGTCGGTTTGCAGATCGCGCCAGTTGCGGGCGGCGGTCTCGGCGGCGGGGCTATCGTCGGAGGTCATCACCCGGTCGAAGTTCTCGACGAGCACCCGGCAGAGTTCGCCACGGTTGGCGGCGTGGCCCAGGGCGATGGCCCGGTCCTTGAGGCGCTCGGGCAGGCGGACGCCGTGCCTGACCGACCGGTCCAGCACTTCGACGACGATCTCCTCGAGGTAGTCGAGCGGGAGCGAGCGGACGAGGACGAGGTGATCGTAGCGGTCGGGCTCGAGCCAGCAGGTGAGCTCGGCGAGCGCCGCCGCCGTCTGATCGAAGTTCTCCATCGGGGGCAGGCCATAGGACGTGAAGAGGGGCGGCAGGGGATCGCCGAAAGGCTGATCCGCCGCGGACAGCCGGGCGAGAGCCTCCGAGAGCTCGGCGTCGCTCGTGGGCGCCGCGTGGAGGACCCGTGAGGCACGCTCGAGGACCACCGAGACGTTGAGCTCCCGGTCCGCGCTGAGGGTGAAGCGGGCGGCCTCGTGGTCGGGTGCGTCGAAGAGGCGGATATCGGCGCGGTAGGACCTGCGGAGGGCGTGGACGATATCGCGATCGGACCCGCGCCGCGGATCGATGGGCCACGCGGTCCAGTGCGGACGGTCCATCGTCGGGTCGGACACGAGCGTGATCGCCACCAGTGGGTTGCCGTCCACCTGAAGCAGCTGGAACCAGAGATCCGCGGCGGACGGGTCGAACAGCGCGATCCGGGCGGCAGGAAGCCTGATGGACAGGCTCACTCCGTCCTCCTGGAGATCGAGGCAGCGCGGCGCGCCTTCGAGGATGGGGACCGGGAGGTCCCGAGGGGCCGCTGCCGTGGGATTCCCGAGGATACCGTCGTCTTCGAGGAGAACCTCGGCGGAATCGTCATCGTCGTCGTCCTCGACGATGAGGGGGTCCGGTTCGAAGCCCCGGTCGCGGTCCTCGTCGTCGACGATCAAGTCCTCGTCCAGATCGTCCTCCTCCAGCAGCTCGGCGAAATCGATGGCGGGATCGGATGTCGCGCGGATTTCCATTGGGGGCACGATGGCGTCGGGCTGTCCGGGCCGGAGAGGCGGGTCCGTTCCAGGCCCCGGCGGCGAGAGGGTGTCCCGGGCCAACCAGTCCTCCCCGAACATGGGCTCGTCCTCGTCGACGTCGTCGATCTCGGGAGCCGCCGGGATCGCCGAGGGGATTCGGCTGTCCGAATGCGCGAGATCGGCGAAGGCTTCGTGGATCGGGAGGGCGCCAGACCGGGCCGGCGCCGCCGGGTCGATGGGTCGGCGACCGAGCCCTCTGTCGATCGTGGCCCCGGGGGCCGCGGGTTCGGGCTCCGGCTTGGGTGGCGAGGGGACCCGGGAGCGGCCGCCGGGACCGAACAGCCATTCCCGCAAGCTCTGGACGCCCACCAGCAGCGCGGGCTGGATCGCACCCGGGGGCAGGATCGCAGGATCGGCCCGGGCGATCTCCCCGGCGAGCTCGGCGCCAAACGCCAGGGCCCGATGGCTGACGGCGTATGGCACGAAGAGCGCCATCCGCTCCCGCTCGCGATCGAGGATCAGGATCGGCTCGGCGAGTTCGAAAGCCTGCTCGCAACGGGGGCAGGTGAAGCGCTGCAGGCCATCGTCCGAAAGCTCCTCGAGGGCGCCTGGATCCCTCTCGATGTCGATGGCGATTGTGATTTCGACAAGAAACACGCGATCGCAACCGCAGGTCAGTCTGGCGCGAGTGCGTTGCGTTTCGAAGTGGAGCCGCCCCCCCCGAGGGAACAGCGGTCGCATCTGGCCATCCATGAAAACTCCGAATCCATTTCTATCACGCCGTGTTCCTCGTGCCAAACGGCGATGCGGCTTCCCGCCGCCGCTGCTGGAGCCTTTCAGGCAGGCGTGCGGCACGGGTCGGAAATTCGGGATGCGGCGATGATGGTGCTAGTATGTGACGCGATCCGGTGTTCTTGCCAGCCGGGAGGAGCGATGAAATGCGCATCAGGATGATCATCGTCGCGGTCGTCGTGCTGCTGCTCGCGGCGGCGGGCGCGGGCTACTGGTATTACGACACCGAGCTGCGGTTCACGGACGAGTTCACCGATTGCCCCGTGATGGACTTCCGAGCCATGGCCGGCGACGCCGAGCAGGCAGCGGCCTTCGTCACGGAGGCGAACATGAAGTCGCTCGCGATCACCGAGCGCTGCGGTCTCGACTGCCGGAAGGGCAACCGCATGGCCTGTGTGCTCCACGGGCTCGCACTCGAGCGCGGCGTGTTCGTGATGCAGCGCGAGACCGAGGCCCGCGAGATCTACAAGCAGGCCTGCGCCCGCGGCGAGGCGCTCGGCTGCGAGCTCGAGGCCCGCATCCTGGACCTCATCGGCCAGCGGGAGAAGAAGGCGGCGGCCGAGGCGCTGCGCGAGGCGAGCAAGGACACGCTGGCCGCCATCGAGAAACGACGGATCGAGATCGGCCGCGTGATGCGCTCGGCCCTGGACTACTTCGGCGGCCGGGAGGGGCCGATGAAGACGGGCACCATGCGCAAGTGGTACAGGGGCACCGAGCAGTACCTGCTCTATGGCAAGCCGCTGCTCTCGCAGTTTCACAAGACCAGCCAGGCCCAGGGGAAGGAGCTGCCGCTCGAGGAGTTCGTGCTCGCCAAGTACATGGGGGGCCAGGCCGCGCCGGACTATGCCAGGATCACCGAGTTCTTCGAGAAGCTGATGCGCCTGGGGGTGATGCAGATCAAGCTCGACTACCGGGTGGAGCGCAAGCAGGAGCGGGACATCCCGCCGAAGCACGGCTTCTGGAAGGCGAAGCATACCTTCCTCTACAGCGTGGGTGAGATCGAGATCTCGATCCTCGCGACCATCGAGAAGGAAATCCGCTCCGGTTTCGAGGGCGTTTGACGGGCGGTTCTCCGGGGCCGGCGACCGGCGGGCGCTTCCCCCTCGGCGCGGCATTCGCGGGGCTGCTTGGAACGCGGGCCGCGATAGGGGCGGCGCTCGTCCTGGTTCTGCTGCCGGTCTGCATCGATGATCACTTCCGCGTGTTTCACGCGGTCTGGTGGTGGGAGCACCCATCCTTCACCAGCTCCTACCAGTGGCTTCCGGGCTTCCTCTACGTCTACGGCCCGCTGGTGGGCCTGACCGGCGAAACCGTGATCGCGCCTCGGATCCTGACCCTCGCGCTCCACCTCGGAGGTGGCGCGCTGCTGGCTGCGAACAGCGGCGAATCCCGGGGAGCGCGGTGGCTCGCCGCGATCTGGGTGCTGGCGTCGCCCCTGTCGCTGGTGCTCGGGACCGT
>CAYZAI010000200.1:0-3854 GCA_964476305.1 uncultured Myxococcales bacterium | reverse complement strand
TCCTGCCCTGGCTCTTCCCCCTGGTCTGGACCGCGCTGCTGTGGGTGGTGGAGGGTGCGCCGTTCTCCTATCTCGGAATCGTGCGGGACGATCACCTGGGCGCGGGGTCGTTGTCGGAGTCGTTCGCGTCCCCGCTTTCCTGGGCGATCCCGTTGCAGGCGGTCGTCGGCGCGGGCGCGGCCCTGGCCGCGACGCTGTTCGCGGCCCGGCGCGGGGCGCCGCTCTCCGGGCTGCTCTGGGAGGCGCACGCGCTGCTGGCGGTGGTCCTGCTGGCCGGTCTCGTCATCTCGGGCGAGGTGCCGTCACAGTTCCCGGAGCGCATGCTGCTCTGGATCATCGCGTTCTCCGCGGTGCCCGTCGGCCGCCTGGCCGCGGGGTTGATCGGCCACGGCGCACGGCGGTGTGTGGTGGTCGGAGCGTGTTGCGGCGGCCTGTTGCTCGCCTCCGGCGGGGCCTACGCGCTCCGGCTCCCACTCGGGATTCCCCGCGGAGACTTCGAGGCGGGCCTGCTATTGCGGGAATCCTTCGAAAAACGCCACTTGACCGAGGACGACCACGTGGTGATCGAACATGCTCTCCCCGAGAGTACCGCGCTCTTCGTCTACTCCAACCGGCCGGTGAACGTGCACATCGACGCCCTGGGCACCATCTGCCCGGCACGGCTGCTCTCCCCTGTCCCGTCGATCTGTCCGGTGCCTACGTGGGCCTCCGACGTGCGGCTCGTGCTCGCCCGGGAACCCGGGACCGTCGACGCGCTGCGGTCCGCGGGCTGGTCGGTCCGATCGCGGGTCGGCGAGTGGACCTTCGTCGTGCCAGGGCCCGGGGCACGACCACTACCGCTGGCCGATCCCATCGTCATCGACGGCGTCGGCGCGCGGTAGGCGGGCCGGGTCTGATTGGAATCCCCCTGACTCCCCCTTTCTTAAAAAAGTCGAACGACGCCAGGTGTGAAGACCTGTTGAGGCGCTCTCGGCCCAATGGTAGTTTGACACGATAGTGAGACTGTTCAGCAGACTGCGAACGGGTTTCCGGACAGTGGCACAGCGTTGGACGCTGCTCGCGCTGGCTGGTGCCCTAGTCTCGACCGCGTGCGAAACCGTGATGCCGCTGACGGCAGATTCGATCCAGATTTCTGAGCTCGCTCGGTGGGCCGTCCCAGCCGGCTTCCAGGTGTCTTACACAATCGTCGAGTCGAGGCGACCGGGCGAGGGAAACGAAGGGAAGGAAACGATCAGGCGCGAAGCCGCGCTGCGATCCGCGGCGGCCGAAGTCCTCTACCGCTACTTCCCTATCGCTATTCCCCCGAGCGCTGGCGGAGAACAGCACGCCGTTGTCGCTATCCGCGGCCAATGGAACCGGAACGCAGCACAAGGCTCGAAGAAACCGGCTGGACAATACCCCGGCACCTACTCGACTTCGGTAGCGGTCGAAATGGTCGAGAACGGCGGACGTTGCATCGCGAGCGCGTCGGGAACGGCCACAGCGGACTACTCCTCTTCACAGACCGAGGCCGTGGCACTAGCCAATACCTGCTTGATGGCCATCCGGAACGCCTTGGATGAGATATTCAGACAGAAGAGCTCCGACATCGGTTGGCTAAAACGGCTGCCCAAAGGCCGTTTCACGGTCGTTGCTTCGAAGCCTGAGATCGGCATCAGTTCGGAGCAGATTTCCTCGTCCGGCACGGGGTTCTTCGCGAATTCCGAAGGGGATATCGTCACCGCGAAGCACGTGATCGAAGAGTGCCCTTCGATCAGTATTGTTTACAGGGATGTCGAATTCCCAGCAGCGTTGCGGTTCGCCGACGAAGAATGGGATCTGGCGGTCGTACACGCCGACTTGGAGCCCGCGAGCTTCGCCGCTCTCGCCCCGGCCGAAGAGCTGAAGATGGGCAAGGAGATGATCGCATTCGGGTACCCGCTTCAGGGACTGCTCGCTCCCACACCATCGATGACGACCGGGATTTTGAGCAACCCGCAGGTCATCAAGGGCCGGAATGACCTGTTGCAGATCACGACACCGATCCAACCCGGAAACAGCGGCGGGCCGCTGCTGGGTGGGAACGGTGCGGTCTGCGGTGTCATCGTGGCGACACTGAATGCCTTGAAACTCGCTCTGGCAACTGGTGCGTTGCCGCAGAACGTGAATTTCGCCATCAGTTCGACCCGGCTGAGCCAGTTCCTTTCTGACAAGGGAGTCCCCTGGACCGCGGTTGAAGAGCAGAAGAAGTTGAGCGCGATCGAGATCGCCGAGCAGGCCAAGGAGTACACCGTGATGGTGCTCTGTCGCGGGGGACGCCCGCAATAGCGTTCCTCCAGGAAATGACGCGATGCCTACAGGTCCTTGTAGGCGTCCTTCCGGTGCCGGATGTGGATGACGTCCACGATGCCGCGTTCGTTACTTCTTACGTCTGCCGCCGGTCTTCCCGTCCCTGACCGATTCCCAATCCAGCCGATCCTCCCCTTCCCGCGCCTCGGCGATCATGGCGTCATAGACGTCCTCCCACAGATCGCCGTGACGCTCCAGGTCGACGACCACCGCACGTTTCCTTCCCCTGTCATCTACAATATAGCTAAGGCCTTCCATTTCCTGCTCCTGTCCCCGGCTGTCCTAAGGGCAGCGACAGGTTCATTCTACTCCAGGTTCGAGGATTCCATTCGCTGAAAACCGCTGGGTCCCCGATGGCTGCGGCAATCCTCCAGCGCTTACCGTCCCAGCGAGGCGAGAAGCAGGCCGGCGAAGGCCAGGGCCATCAGCAGCACCAGCAGCCAGATCGCCCTGCGCCCGGACGCACCGGGGCGCCCCTCCGGCGCGGTGGCCGCGGCCGCGAGGATCTGCTCGAGGCGCCAGGCGAGCCGCTCGAGCTGCTGCCGCGCCACGGGATCATCGCCCTTCTGCCGGTAGCGAGCCGCGGCGAATCCCCCGTGGCCCCCGGCGAGGGCCTGCTCCACGAACAGGGCGTGGCGGGCGGGATCGTCCCACCCGGCCTCCACGTGGGTCCACAGCTGCTTCAGCGCCTCGGGGACGCCCACGTCGAGACGGGCGGGATCGAACAGGGCGAAGACCAGCCCGCACTTCGGGCACGACTCCCCCGAACGCGGGGCGTGGCACTTGGGGCAGGCCGACGTCACCGCGACCTACTTCCGTCGCTTGCCGGCCGCCTTCCTGGCGGCCGCCTCGTGCAACGCCGCGTGGGCCGCGGCGAGCCTCGCGATGGGCACCCGGAACGGCGAGCAGGAGACGTAGTCCAGCCCCACCAGGTGGCAGAACTCGATGGACGACGGCTCTCCCCCGTGCTCGCCGCAGATGCCGAGCTTGATCTTCGGGCGCGTCCATCGCCCGCGCTCCACCGCGACCTGGACCAGCTGGCCCACGCCCTCGCGATCGAGGATCTGGAACGGATCCGCGGGCAGCAGCTTCTTGGTCAGGTAGTCGGGCACGAAGCCGCCGATGTCATCCCTCGAGTAGCCGAAGGTCATCTGGGTCAGGTCGTTGGTGCCGAACGAGAAGAACTCCGCGGTGCGCGCAATGTCGTGGGCCATCAACGCGGCCCGGGGGATCTCGATCATGGTGCCGAACAGGTGCGGGATCTGCCGGATGCCACGGGCGGTGCAGACCTCGGCGTGGACCCGGTCCACCAGGGTCTTCTGGTGGTCCAGCTCGGCGCGGCAGCCCACCACCGGGATCATGATCTCGGGCAGGGCCTTCTTCCCCTCGGCGGTCAGCTCGGCGGCCGCCTCGAGGATGGCGCGGATCTGGGCCTCGGCGACCTCGGGGTAGGTGATTCCCAGGCGCACGCCCCGGTGCCCGAGCATCGGGTTGGCCTCGTGCAGCTCCTCTGCCCGTCTGTCCAG
>CAYZAI010000199.1:3740-8982 GCA_964476305.1 uncultured Myxococcales bacterium | reverse complement strand
CGACGCGGGCGTCGTCGAGGCCGAGCTGGTCGAGCTGTTCGCGGGCCGGGAGCAGGCCCGGGGCGAGCTGGAGGGCCAGGGCGAAGGCCTCCACGGCCTCGCGCTTGCGGCCCAGGGCGCGGTACGCCAGCCCCAGGTTGTAGGCCGCCTCGGGGAAGCGGGGCTCGGCCAGCAGGGCCCGGCGGTGGAAGTCCGCGGCCAGCTCGTACTGCCCGGCCGAGGCGTGGACGAGGCCCAGGCTGTCGAGGGCCCCCGCGTCCTGCGGATCGATGGAGAGCACCGCCTGGAAGGCCCGGGCCGCCGCATCGAGCTTCCCCTCTCTGTGCAGCACCAGGCCGAGGTTGTAGTGGGTCTCCGTGCGGTAGGGGTCCAGTTGCAGGGCGCGGGCGTGCATGTCCCGGGCCTCGGCGAGATTCCCCCGGTCGGCCTCCACCAGCCCGAGCATGTCCCAGGCCTCGGCGAACCATCTCGCCCGGCCCACCAGATCGCGCAGCAGCCGCTCGGCCTCGTCGAGCCGCCCGGCCTGGATCCACGCGTCGGCCAGGGCGAGCCGCGCGCCGTGGAGATCCGGATCCGCGACCAGGGCGTCCTCGAGGCGCGGGATGGCCGCGACGGGATCGGACGCCGCGACCAGGGCCGCGCCCAGGTTGTAGCTGAGCAGCGGGTTGCCCGGCTCTGCGGCCACCAGATCCTCGAGCCTTGTTATCGCCCGCTCCGCCTCGCCGAGATCCAGCTCGGCCAGCGCCAGGTTGAGGGCCGCGCGCCGGCTCGCCGGATCCAGCTCGAGGGCGCGGGCGTAGAGGTCCCGCGCATCGGCCGGGAAGCCGAGGTTGCCCAGGTAGCTCGCGGCCTCGAACACGCGCCCGGCGTCGCCGTCGTAGAGCCGCGCCAGGGCCAGGGTGTAGTCCCGGCCGCGGGCCGCGTGCTCGGCGAACAGCTTCAGCTTGCGCCCCTCGGGCCGCGTCCGGAGGGCGGGCTCGAGCAGACCGGCGAGCACGAACCCCTGGGCCTCGTGGGCCCGACCCAGGGTCTCGAGGATTGACGCCTCGTCGCGACCCAGGTTCGAAAGCAGCGGCGTCACGTTTCCCCGGGGGGCCAGCAGCAGCGCTCCGCTCATCCGCCGCCCGGCGGAGTGGCGCGTGATGTACGCCAGGAACGGGCGGTCGTCGGTCTGGATCGGCAATCCCCGGGTCCAGGCCTCGAGCGCGGCCGGGCCCGCGACGAAGCCGTCGAGGATCTCCTCGGGGGCGTCCATGCCGTAGGGCGCGAGATCCCGGGCGATCCGCGGCTCGGACAGCCGGAAGGCCAGCTCGCGATAGTCGATGCCGATGGGCCCGCGGCCGCCCACGAGCTTGGCGTAAGCCGCCGGGCCATAGGTCTCGAAGCCCGCGTTCACCCAGAGCTGGCCGTCCGGGAACTCGGCGAGGAACGTGCGGACGATGATCTTGAACTCGTCCTCGGACAGGCCGTGAAGCGGTACCCACTGCACCAGGATCCCGTCCTCGCCGAGCCGCGCCCGCACCGCCGCGTAGAACTCTCGGGTGTAGAGCATCCAGGAGTCCACGGCCTTGGGGTGGGTCGAGTCCACGAGCACCACGTCGTAGGGATCGGTGCCGCGGGTCAGGAACCGGCGGCCGTCGTCGATGTGAAGCTCGAGGCGCGGATCGTCGAGGGCGCCGTTGTTCTCCTTCGCGAACAGCCTGGCCGCGGCCGGGATCGACGGCGAAAGCTCGACCACGTCGAGGTGCTTGAGCGGGTGGGTGAGGGCGGCCCCGGCCGAGAGACCCGCGCCGAGGCAGATCATCAGCCCGCGCTCGGGCCGGGGGTGCAGAAGCGGCCCGAGGTGGCCGAGGGCCTTGAAGCTCTGGTCGTGGACCAGCCTCGTGGTGACCTCGTTGACCGCGTTGACGAAGAGCTGGCGCTCTCCGTTCAGCCGGCTGCGCGTGACCGCCACGGTGCTCGCGCGCCCCTCCTCGTAGTGCAAGAGCTCCTGGTGGCGGGGGCCCACGGCCTCGAGCAGCATCCTCCGCGGCAGATCGCGCGGCAGGGCGACGGCCACCGTGACCGCCGCCAGCGCCGGTGCGAGACACACGACCATCCGACGCACCCGAGGCCGACTCCTTCCGAGCAGCGCCGCGGGCACGGCCGCTGCGGCCGCCACTGCGGCCAGCGCGACGAAGGAGCCCGCGATGCCGATGGTCGGGACGAGGACAAAGGAAGTCAGGATGGCCCCGGCCGCGCAGGCGAGTCCGTTGGCGAGCACCGCCGCGCCCACGCCCGATCCGGTCCGCTGCGGGCTCTGGACGAGCAGCGCGGCCGCCGCGGGAAGCGCCACGCCGGCAGCCGCGGCCGGCGCCAGCACCAGGATCGGCGTGAACAGAAGCTCGCGGTAGATCTCGACCCGAAGCGACGTGGCAAGGACGCCGCTCTCGGCCAGGCCGAAGGGATCCCGGCCGAGGGCGGTGACGATGCTCCCCGCGATCCAGAAGGAACCGATGGCGGTCAATGCCAGCAGCCCCAGGGACCACGCGGTCACCGCGGCCGGATCCCGCCGGGCCAGCCAGCGGTAGGCGATCCCGCCGATCCCGATGCCGAGGAGGACCACGGCCAGCAGGCTGGCGAAGGCGTAGGTGTCGTGTCCGAAGACGAAGGTCAGCACTCGCGCCCACAGCACCTCGAGGCCGAGCATCGCCGCTCCCGAGCCGGCGGCCGCCGCCAGCCCGGCCCACACCGCCGCCTGCTCCGGCCCCGGGATCGCGGGAGCCGATCCGGCCGTCGTCGGCGACGACGCGGAGACGATGTGCCGGCCCGCGATCACGGCCACGGCCGCGGCCAGCAGGCTGGTGCCGCCCGCCGTCCAGGAGGCGAAGCGGAGCCCCAGGCCCGGGACCAGGGCGAAACCCGCGACCGCCGCGCCGGCGGCTCCACCCGCGGTGTTGATTCCGTACACCAGCCCCACGCGCCCGGCGATCCGTCCCGAACCGTCGGCGAGCCCGCGGGCCAGGGCCGGGACCGCGGCACCCATCAGGGCGGACGGCAGGCCGACGACCAGCGCGGCCAGGACCGGGCGGAGCGGCCCGGGCAGTCCTTCCAGGGCTCCGATGACCACCGGCACGACCAGGGCGCACAGGGCCAGACCGGCCTCCATCCTGGCGTAGAAAACGATGGGGCGTGCGACGCGATCGGCGAGGCCGCCCAGCAGGCGGGCGCCCGCGGCCATGCCCAGCATGAACGATGCCAGCACCAGGGCCGTGGCGTCCGCGGTGCCGCCCAGGGGCACGACCAGCAGGCGCGACCAGGCGACCTCGCAGATCAGCCCCGCGGCGCCGGACAGCGCTGCGGCGGCCAGCACCGCGGCCAGGGCGGGCCCGGAGATCCCGGGTCGATCTGCGGCAGGACCGGTCACAATCCCCTGCCCTCCCCGCCCGGTTCGATCCGCTCGTACATCCGGAACACCTCACCCCCGGCGTTCTTCCAGAAGCGCACCTGGCGGTAGCGCCGCTTCACCAGATCGGCCACTTCGCGGACGCCGGTCACGCCGAAGCGGTCCCGCAGGATGACGAGCCGGGTCGACGGCACGTCGATGCGCTTCACCAGGTCGCCCCCGGCCTCGACGCCCGAGCGGAAGCGCTGGATGTTGGTATCGACCTCGTCGCCCGCGATGCCGCGGTCCGCGAGCAGCGCGAAGAGCGGCACCGTGCCCGAGTCGCCGAAGATCCGGTCGCCGGGACCCGTGCGAGCGCGGATCTCCTCGACCACCGAGTCGGCGATCTCGAGCACCCGGCTCTCGTGCCAGAGGTAGTGGGTGAAGGTCGAGGCGCGCTCGCCCACGATCCGCTCCTCTCCCCAGACCAGGTCGCGGACCAGGGCGTTGACGAAGCCGGGCAACGGCGCGTCCCGCCAGGTGTAGGTGTGCACGCGCTGGTCCTCGGGCTTCTCCTGCTCGCGCTCGTAGTAGGAAAGCCGCGTCTCGAGCAGCGGCGCGAGCCACCACGCGACGAGGAAGCCCAGCAGCAGCGCACCGGCAGCCGCCACCTGCCTCCGGTCCAGGCCGGACACCCCGAGCCTGCCGCGGGAGCGGATCAGGACCGCTGCCACGGCGACCCAGCACGAGACGAGCCACCCGCCCGCGATGGCCGCGAACGGGAAGGCCGGGATGAAGTAGTACATCCACACGCGGTCGAGGCCGAGCAGCACGCCGAGCATGGTGGCGGCGCCGGCGACGCCCAGCAGCGGCAGGCCGAGCCCCGAGCCGGCCACGGCCGTGCGCAGCCCTGCCAGCGCGCCGCGGCTGCGGTCCGCGACGCGAAGGGAGCCGAGGAACCGCCACAACACCGCGGCAGCTCCCAGCGCGGCCAGGGCCGCGGGCACCGCGTTGTGGAACAGCACCGTGTCGCGCATGTTGGCGAGCTTCTCGCCGGGCATCGCCGTCTTCTGGGCGTGGTAGCCGAAGACGTCCCGCACCAGATCGCCGAAGCCGCTCCACAACCCGATGGCGAGGAACGCGACGAGCCCGGCCGCAGCCCCCCAGCCGATCAGCGCGAGGCCCTTGCGGCGATCCGCGAGCAGGGTCGCCGCGGTCAGCACCATCACCCCGGGCGCGGCGTAGAGCCGCGTGCACACCGCGGCGACGCACAGGAGGGCGCAGGTCCGCACCCTTCCCGTGCGCTGGGCGAGCAGCGCGCCCATCAGCAGGGCGATGGTCATGTTGACGCCCGTGTAGTGGGACGAGGCCCTCAGCGGCTCGTGGGCCAGGACGAACAGGGCCATGGCCGCCACCGCGGCCACCGCTCCGAGCTCTCGGCGCACGGTGACGGACAGAAGCACGCCGCCCGCGAGGCACCACAAGAAAGGCAGCAGCCGCATCAGCGTGAAGGACTCGCCGAAGATCGCGAAAACACCCGCGGTGAACAGGGTCTGCAAGGGCGGGTGGGCCATGGCGAAGCCGGAATAGGGCGCCACGCCCTCGGTCACGAGCCTGGCCTGGTAGAGGTAGATGTACTCGTCCCCGGCGTAGGGGTGCATCGAGTACATCTTCAGGATCATGAACGCCAGGCCCACGGCGCCCGTGCCCAGCAGCCAGGGGACGAGGGAGCGGAAGCCGGCAATGGCCGGTGCGGCGACGACGGCCGGCGCGGCCGGTGAGGGCGCCGCCTCCCGCGCGGGTCCGGCCGTTCTCTTCTTGCGGCGACCCATGATCGCGGGAGGCTATCGCAAAGATCCGGGAAAGACAAAGCGCGGT
>CAYZAI010000199.1:0-3730 GCA_964476305.1 uncultured Myxococcales bacterium | reverse complement strand
ACCTGATACATCACCTGGTCCGTCCCCCTGTTGACCCGCTGATCCCGCTGCTGCATTCTCAGGGCCATGAAGACGAACAGGTGGTACGGGACCTGGATGGTGCTACCGGCCCTCGCCCTCGTCGCGGGTTGCTCCGGAGCACCGAAACCCGAGTGGACCGAGACGGGAATCCGGCACGAGGCTTTCCGTTACGCCATAGAGTTCCGAAACCCGTCGGCGGAGCAATTCCTGGGCGACGACTGGCGCGTGGACAACTGGTACGTCTTGTCTACGGATTTAGGCAGGGAGACCAAGCTGAAGACCGGAGCAGAGTACGAAACGAAAGAGAGCTGGGATCGCAACCGCGACGGCATCATCGACGAGAAACGGGTGGTGAACCGTTATGATCTGCTGCTTTGTAACCGGAAGGACGATGGACGGATCTGGGTCAAGGTCTGGGAACTGGGTCAGGAGCGGGAGAAGAAGGACCTGGCCGTCATCCTGGAGTCGTACGTCAGCGATCTCAGCGGTGGCCTCGAGGTGTCCGTCGGCATGGGAAGAGCGCGGATCGCCGAGGGCAAGAGCTACGCCGCCGAACTGACGGAAACGCTGCGCGCACGCATCGGGCCGTACGAGGCGCTCGTGGCGACGGTCTCGATCGCCGACCTGGACCGGATCCGGCTCGCTCCCGATCTCCGCTATCGGAAGATCCGGTTGGTTCTCGCACGCGTTCCCATCGACGTGCAGTGGACCCCACCCGCGGCCGCACCCGAGAAGCAACGGGATGGCACCGGATTGCTCATCGCGGTCTACGTCAACTCGCCGGATCGATTCGATTCCCACCTCGCCGATTTCGAGCAGCTCCTGGGCCTGATCCGGTTTCCCGGCCGGACCGAAACCGGATTCGAGATCGTCGCATCCGATCCAGCACCCGGAGGAGCACCGATTCTGGCACCGGCACCGATATCCGAACCCGAGCCGGAGGGAACAGCGACGATGCCGCCCGAGCCAGGGGAAGCCTCGATTGCGGAACCCCGAGGCGAGCCTTCGGATTGAACGGCGTACCTTGCGGGGTATGCCCAGGTCGCTGCCGACGCTACCGACGCTACCAACCCGGTCGTCGGCGGCTCGCGACGGTTGACGCCCGGGGCGCGGCCGCGGAGAATGGAAGGACGGATCGGCCGACAGGAGGGATTCGCCGTGCGCCTTTCGATCGCCTTGGCCATTGCGCTGATCTCGGTCGCCTGCGACGAGGCGGATCGCCGCGACGACATCGATCTCGGCGACGGCGACGCGGACACGGACACCGGCTCCGATTCGGATTCAGCCACCGACACGGGATCCGGATTCGACGGCGTGTGCGACACCACCTGCATCGGCGAGTGCGACGGCCTGTGCCACGGCTCCTGCACCGTGCCCGTGGACGGCGCCTGCGAGGACGCGTGCTTGGGGACCTGCGTCTGGGAGGGCGAGATCTACTGCCCTGGACTCTGCGAAGGGTTCTGCGAGCTGGAGGTGGCGGCGGCATGCGAGGGAACGTGCTACGGGCAGTGCGCCGGCGAGTGCTCGATCAGCGACGGCGAGGGCAACTGCGCGGGGGAATGCAACGGCACGTGCCAGGGCACCTGCGAGCTGTACGAGCCGGGAACCTGCAGCGGGACGTGCACCGGGACCTGCACCGACACCCTCGAGTGGGAGGACTGCGACGGCGTCTGCACGGGCGAGTGCCGGACCTACGCCGACCAGGAGGAGTGCCCGGGGATCTGCAACGGAATCTGCGACGGGATCTGCAGCGGCGAGTGCGTGGGCGGCCCGTAGAGCCTTCGGCGAGGATGCTCTTCAGGATCCGATCCGCTCGGGGCCGGCCGCTGCGATCAGCGAGAGGACCCAGACCGGGGCGGCGCGATCCGCGCGGACTGTGCCGCCTGCGATCCGGGCGACCACCCGGAACGGATCGTCCGCGCTCGAGTTGTCGACCAGGATCACCTCGTCGAACAGCGGCAGCGCCGCCTTCACGTTGGCGAGGGTCCGCGGCAGGCGGGCTCGCACCTTGTCGTCGGGCACGTCGTGGCCGCCGGCCGCGACGCGCTGGGAGATCCGGGCCAGGTTGAGCGCGGCGTCGCCCAGGTGGAAGAAGACGAGGATCACCCTGTAGCCGAGGGCCCTGGCGCGGGCGATGAAATCGATCTTCGACGGGTGCGAGAAGACCGTCTCGAAGCAGAACGAGGCGCCGCTCTCGATCAGCCGACCGCGCAGGATCTCGGCGTCGGCGGCCGCGTCGTAGCTCGCCCCTTCGGGAGCGTCCGGGCGAAGAGCGCGCGCGATGTCGTCCGCGTTCACCAGGGCGATGCCTCGCGGCTTCAGAAAAAAGCGGTAGAAGGTGCTCTTCCCCGCACCGTTGCCCCCTGCGAGCACCCAGAGCTGCCTGGGCCGCATCATCACTTGGCGCTCGGAACGAACTCGCCGTTCAGGAAGCGCCCGACGGCGCGGCTCCCGTCGCGATCGATCCGCTCTAGGAGCCCCGGGTGCACGGCGGATCTCTGGTAGCGCACTCCCTGCTCGCACACGCGATCCGAAAGCGAGCCGTCGCGACGCGACGCCTCCAGCCCGTCGAGCACGGCGTCGGGCTCCACTGGAACGGAGACACTCGTGTCGACCACGAGGCGAGCGAACCCTTCCCGGACGGCGAGAAGCTCTTCGGCGGAGATCGACGATTCGACCGCGCGGCCGATCTCGGCCCAGAACTCGACCTGCCTGGGCACGGAGCGCTTGTGCAGACGGGCCGCCGCGGAAGCGGCGCGGACGAGCTCGGCGTCGAGCCTGAGCGGAGCGGAAGTGGCCATCTTCTCACCTCTCGAGGGTGGTGTATTCTGCTACAAATGTAGCACCGCGCTACAACGACGTCAAACGATGCCCAACGCATCGGCCGGGCAGGAAGAGAAGCGGGAAAGAGAGCGGTCGCTCAGCTGCAGCCCGAGGTGGTGCCGCAGTTGACGCAGAGGTGACAGGCCCCGGAGCGGACCATGATCGACCCGCAGTTGGAGCACGGCGGAGCGTCGACCTCGGACTGGAACCGACCCGCGGCGTGGACCCGGGCCTGCCGCGGCGGGGTCGGGGACGCCTCGCTGACGGTGACCCGGGGATCGTCGCCGTCGGCGATGTTGCCGTCCTCGTCCGCCAGCGATCCGAGGAACTTCAGCTGCAGCCAGCGGAAGAGGTAGTCCATGATCGACTTGGCGATGGGGATGTCCGGATTGCGCGTGATTCCGGACGGCTCGAAGCGGGTGTGGCTGAACTTGTCGACGAGCACCTCGAGGGGAACCCCGTACTGCAGCGCCAGCGAGATCGCCGTGGCGAAGGAGTCCATCAGGCCCGAGACCACCGAGCCCTCCTTGGCCATGCGAATGAAGATCTCGCCCACGCACCCGTCGTCGTACATCCCGGCCGTGATGTAGCCCTCGTGCCCCGAGATGTCGAACTTGTGGGTGATGCTGCGCCGCTCGTCGGGCAGGCGGCGCCGCGCCAGGTCCGGCGACTCGGCCCGGGCCCGCTGCACCTTCTCGGCCTTCTCGCTGGTGGACAGGGGCTGGGTGCGCTTGGAGCCGTCCCGGTAGATGGCGATGGCCTTGAGGCCGAGATTCCAGGCCTCGACGTAGGTGTCGAAGATCTCGTCGACCGTCGCCTCGTGGGGCATGTTCACGGTCTTGGAGATCGCGCCCGAGACGAAGGGCTGGACCGCGGCCATCATCCG
>CAYZAI010000198.1:0-9026 GCA_964476305.1 uncultured Myxococcales bacterium | reverse complement strand
GCCGAGCCGCTCGATCGCCTCGGCGAAGTCGAGGTAGACGCCGAGGCGGGGCTTGCCCTCGTCGAGTTCCGGGCCGACGCCGCGCCCCTCGTCGCAGACCTGCTTGGCCGCGCGGCTGGCCACGTCGCGCGGCACCAGGTTGCCGAAGCTCGGGTAGCGCCGCTCGAGGTAGTAGTCTCGGTCGTCCTCGGGGATCCGCGTCGGCGAGGTCGCCGTGTCCCGGGCCTCTTTCGGTACCCAGACGCGGCCGTCGTTGCGCAGCGATTCGCTCATCAGCGTGAGCTTGGACTGGTAGTCGCCGTGCACCGGGATGCAGGTCGGGTGGATCTGGGTGAAGCAGGGGTTGGCGAAGAGCGCCCCGCGCTTGTGGGCGCGGCAGATGGCGGTGGTGTTGCAGCCCTTGGCGTTGGTCGAGAGGTAGAACACGTTGCCGTATCCGCCCGTTGCAAGCACCACCGCGTCCGCGGCATGGCTGCGGATCTCGCCGGTGACCATGTCGCGGGTGACGATGCCCCGGGCCCTGCCCTCGACGACCACCAGGTCGAGCATCTCGTGGCGCGGATAGAGCTTGACCCGGCCGGCGTGGACCTGGGCCATGAGCGACGAGTACGCGCCGAGCAGCAGCTGCTGGCCGGTCTGGCCCCGGGCGTAGAACGTCCGCGAGACCTGGGCGCCGCCGAAGGAGCGGTTGTCGAGCCCGCCGCCGTACTCCCGGGCGAAGGGCACGCCCTGGGCCACGCAGTGGTCGATGATCGCGTTGCTGACCTGGGCCAGGCGGTAGACGTTGGCCTCCCGCGCCCGGTAGTCGCCGCCCTTCACCGTGTCGTGGAACAGGCGGTAGATGCTGTCGCCGTCGTTGGGGTAGTTCTTGGCGGCGTTGATCCCGCCCTGGGCCGCGATGCTGTGGGCGCGGCGCGGGCTGTCCTGGTAGAAGAAGCAGCGCACCTCGTAGCCCAGCTCGGCCAGGCTCGCCGCGGCCGAGCCGCCTGCCAGGCCCGAGCCGACGACTATCACCTGGAACTTGCGCTTGTTGGCCGGGTTGATGAGCTTGAGCTGGAAGCGGTGCTTGTCCCACTTCTGCTCGATGGGCCCTTCCGGGATCTTCGATTCCAGTTTCATCGCTTGCGACCTTCCTGCTCGCCGGTCAGAGGACCGGCCGGATCCAGCCGGCCAGCACGGCCACCGGCATCGAGATGTTCCCCGCGCCCACCACGACGGCGAACGCCACGGCGAAGATCTTGCGCCACCTGTTGTACCTGGGATGCGCGGCGCCCACGGTCTGGAGCATGCTCCACACGCCGTGGTAGAGGTGCAGCGCCACGAGGAAGCAGGCGCAGATGTAGATCGCCGACGACCACCAGACCTGGAAGCCGGCCACGACGTTGCTCCAGACTTGAGCCTTGTCGAAGGCTTCGGCGGCCGGGTGCACGTCCCCGGTGGTGAAGTGCAGCAGGTGGTAGACCACGAAGAGCGCGATGATCGGGCCGCCCCACCACATCGTGCGCGCCGCGTAGTCGGTCTCGCGGTAGCGGGTCATGGCATAGGTCCCCGGCCGCGCGGCCCAGTTCTGGAGCGTGACCGCCGCCGCGGACCAGATGTGCAGACCCACCGCGAGCAGCATCACGCCGCGGAAGACCCACAGCACGCCGCCGAGGCCCTGGAGGAACTCGGCGTACTTGTTCAGCTGCTCCGGGCCGAGGAAGATCTGGAGGTTGCCGAGCATGTGCACCACGACGAAGCCGAAGACGATGAAGCCCGTGACGGCCATCACCACCTTCTTGCCGATCGCGGTGCGGTAGAAAGTCATCGTTGTCTCGGTCATGATCACCTTCTTTGCTTTGCGCGAAACCCGTCCGGTCGTCGGGGGGGATTCTGCTCTTCGCGCCACCGCCGAAAAATGCGAATAATCATATCTGCAGCAAGGCACGACGTGCCGCGCTGACGGCGACCGCGGGGACACCCGGAAGAAAAACCGGCTTTCCACGTTGGTTTCCGTGTACAATGCAGACGAAACGCTTTTCAACGGAGGACGGCCATGAAGATCTGTTCGTCTGTGCTGTGCTTCGCATTCGCGCTCTTCGGTTGCGCCAACGCCATGACAGACGTGGGCGACGACGACGGCGCAACGGACGCGGACACGGACGCGGACTCGGACGCGGACTCGGACACGGACTCCGACGCGGATGCCGACTCCGACGCGGATAGCGATGCGGATTCGGATGCCGACTCCGACACGGACAGCGACACCGACGCGGACGCCGACGCGGACGCCGACGCGGACACCGACGCGGACACCGATGCGGACGCCGATGCGGACGCCGACGCGGACGCCGACGCGGACGCCGACGCGGACACCGATGCGGACTGCGGACTGAACATCCTCGAGAGCTTCGACGGGACGGGCCTGCCGTCCGGCTGGCAGATCGACAACTACGACAACGACGGCTACGGCTACACGTGGGCCTGGAGCAGCGCCAGCAACACCACGGGCGGATCCGGCGGCTACTGGTGGGTCGATTCGTCCGCCTACTACGTGGATTTCGACGACAGGCTCCTGACCGCGGTCTACGAACGGGGCGACTGCGGCACCGTCGGGGTGAGCTTCAACCACCACTACCAGGACTACAGCTCGGTCGACACCGCCTACCTCGACATCCAGGTGGACGGCGGCACATGGCAGACGCTGATGACATGGACGTCGAACGTGAGCGGAGCGGCCGGCTGCGACATCACCTCGTACCTCGACACCTCCTCGTCCTTCCGCTTCCGATTCCGCTACGTGGGCTACTACGACTACTATTGGAAAGTCGATGATGTGAGGGTGGACGGCTACCAGTAGAGTCCCTTTTCAAATGGATCGAGGTCTGCTAACGATTGAGGGCTGATGTTCTCCTTGATGGTCAGACGTGACGGCTTGATCGACCCGCCTGCGATGGGCGAGATCGACTGCCACTGCCACATCCTGCCGGGGATCGACGACGGCCCGCGCACCGAGCGGGACGCCCTGGCCATCGCGCGGCTGCTGATCGAGATGGGTGTGCGGCGGGTGGTGGCCACGCCTCACGTCATCGCGGACGTCTACCCCAACACGACCGATCGCATTCTCGAAGGCGTCGAGTCCATGCGGCGGCTGCTTCGGAGCTCGGGCCTGGCGATCGACGTCCTCCCCGGGGCCGAGTACTACGTCGAGATCGAGCTGCTGCGCCGGATCGAACGCGACGACCTGCTGGCCTTCGGCGAGGAGCGCTACGTCCTCTTCGAGTCGCCGGTGGACCACCCGCCGCGGATGCTGGAGGACGTCGCCTTCGGACTGTGTTCCGCCGGGTACACACCGCTTCTGGCCCATGTCGAGCGTTACCGCTTCCTGCAGAAGGACGAGGAGCGGATCCGGCACCTGCGGCGCCTCGGCGTCCGGTTCCAGGTCAACCATCCCTCGTTCCTGCTGCCGCGGACGAGCCACCGCGGGGAGATGGCCCGCTGGCTGTACGTCAAGGGTTTCGTCGATCAGCTCGGTACGGACATGCACCGGGCCACCCCCTGGACCCTGCCGGCGAGCCAAGGTGAGCGCCGGCCCGACCGTCACAGCACCTGAGATGGACACCGTCGATCGCGCCCGGGAGGTGCTCGAGTCGGAGGGCGCCGCTCTGTGGCGGGCCGTGGCCGAGGCCGCCGCGCTCCGGGAGCGGCGACACGGCCGCTCGATCAACCTCTGCTGGATCGTGAACGCGCGCAGCGGTGACTGCGGCCAGGACTGCGCCTTCTGCGCCCAATCCGCCCGCTCCGACGCCGCCATCGAGCGCCACGGCCTGCTGGCGGCGAGCGAGATCGAGCGCGCGGCCAAGGAGGCCGCCGCTGCGGGAGCGGTGCGTTTCAGCATCGTCACCGCGGGCCGGGCGGTGCGCCCCGGCGCGGATCTGGATACGATCCTGGAGGCCGTGCGGCGCATCGCGGACGAGACGAGCCTGGGTCTCTGCGCCTCCCTCGGGGTGGTGGAACCCGCGGTGCTGGTCGCGCTGAAGGACGCGGGCGTCTCGCGCTACCACCACAACCTCGAGACCGCGCCGTCCCACTGGCCCGCGATCTGCACGACCCGGCCCTACGAGGACTCGCGGCGCGTGATCCGGGACGCCAAGGAAGCCGGGCTCGAGGTCTGCAGCGGCGGGATCATCGGCCTGGGCGAGAGCCTGGGCCAGCGGGCCGAGCTGCTCGCCGAGATCGACGGGCTCGACGTGGACTCGGTCGCGCTCAACTTCTTCGTCCCGGTGCCGGGCACGCCGCTGTCGCACCTGCCGGGCCCCTCGCCCCTCGAGTGCCTGCGGTTCGTGGCCGCCGCCCGCCTGGCAATGCCCGACCGCGACATCCGGGTCTGCGGAGGTCGCGAGCGCAACCTGGGGAGCCTGCAGGCCGTGGCCCTGGTGGCCGGCGTCTCGGGCATGATGATCGGCGGCTACCTGACAACGCCGGGCCGCGCCGTCGAGGATGATCTCGCGATGATCCGCGACCTCGGCCTCGAGCCCGACTCGATCCCCGAGGGGCGCTCGACCCTGGTCGTCGACACCGACCGGCCGACCGTCGTGTCATGAGCGAGCCCCGCTACCGGCGCCAGGTCCTGGTCGAGGGCATCGGCGAGGCCGGACAGGCCGCCCTTGGCGCCGCCCGGGTGGCGGTGGTGGGCAGCGGCGCCCTGGGCTGCGCGATCCTCGATCAGCTGGCCCGGGCCGGCGTGGGTCACCTGCGGGTCGTCGATCCCGATGTGCCCGAGCTCTCGAACCTCCAGCGGCAGGTGCTCATCGACGAGGACGACGTCGCCGCCCGCCGGCCCAAGGCCCTGGCCGCGGCGAACAGGCTGGCCCGAGCCAACTCCGAGGTGACCGTCGATCCCCGCGTGGAGCGGCTCGAGCCCGGGAACGCGAAGGACCTGCTCTCCGGCGTGGACCTGGTGCTCGACGGCACGGACAACTTCGCCGCGCGCTACCTGATCAACAGGATCTGCGTGGCGTCCGGCACGCCCTGGGTCTTCGGCGGGGTGCTCGCCGCGAGCGGCATGAGCTTCCCTTCGCTTCCCGGCGGGCCGTGCCTGCGCTGCGCCCTGGGCGAGGAGCCGCCGGACGGCACCCTGCCCGGCACCGCCGAGCGCGGAATCCTCTGCGCCGCGGTCCAGACCATCGCCTCGCTGGAGGTCGTGCGCGCCTTCAAGATCATCCTCGGCACGCCGCCACAACCCCGGCTGGTCATCGTCGATCTCTGGGCCGAGACCATGCGCACCGTGGTCGTGGACCGCGACCCCGCCTGCCCGGTCTGCGGCGATTGACGGTACAAAATGACTATGATACCGTCATTTTGTAATGAAATATGATGGCAACATAGTCAATAAGTCCTATCCGCGTGTGCTGGACGCCCCGAAGGGGTCGTTCTTCCTGTTCGGCCCCCGGGGCACCGGCAAGAGCACTTGGCTTCGCGCCGAGCTGGACGACGCGGTCTTCTGCAACCTGCTGGAGGAGGCGCGCTACCACTCCTATCTGGCGGATCCTGGCCTCTTCGCCCGCGAGCTCGGAGCTGTGCCCGCCGGTTCCACGGTGGTCGTCGACGAGATCCAACGCCTGCCGTCGCTGCTGAACGAGGTGCACCGCCTCATCGAGGAGCGCGGCCTCCGCTTCGCCCTTTGCGGCTCCAGCGCGCGCAAGATCCGGCGAGGCGGCGTGAACCTGCTGGCCGGCCGGGCCGTGCAGCGGTTCATGCACCCGTTCGTGCCCGAGGAGCTCGGCGCGGACTTCGACCTGGAGCGCGTCCTGACCCTCGGCGCGCTCCCCGTGGTGCACGGCGCCCTCGACCCCGGCGAGACCCTCGAGGCCTACGTCCAGATGTACCTGCGGGAAGAGATCCAGGCCGAGGCCGCGGTCCGGAACCTGCCGGGCTTCGCTCGCTTCCTTCCCGTGGCGGCGCTGTTCCACGGGCAGTTGGTCAATGTCTCCTCGATGGCCCGGGACGCGGATGTGGCCCGCACCACGGTCGAGGGCTATCTCGAAGTGCTGGAGGACACCCTGATCGCGTTCCGCCTGCCCGCCTTCTCCCGCAGGCTGCGCGTGCGCCAGACCAGGCACCCCAAGCTCTACTTCTGCGATCCCGGGCTGCCGCGGGCCATCGGGCGCCGGCGGGGGGATCCCGGGCCGGAAGAGCGCGGACACCTGTTCGAGGGCTGGATCGCGGTTCTCCTGCGCGCCTACCGGGACTACCGCGGGCTGTTCGACGAGTGGAGCTTCTGGGGCTCCACGGGCAACACCGAGGTGGACTTCATCCTCGAGCGCGGCGGTGAGCTGCTGGCCATCGAGGCCAAGGCCAGGAACCGGATCGCAACGGCGGACCTGCGCGGGCTCGCCGCCCTGGCGGACGTCGGGGGAGTGGTGCGGCGCGTGCTGGTCTGTCTCGCCGAGCGGCCCCAGCGGACGAAGGACGGCATCGACATCCTGCCCGTGCGGGACTTCGCCGGGCTCCTCGAGACCGGCCGGCTCTGGCCCTGAACGCCGGCGGCTTCAGAATACCAACCCGAAGGCGAACCTGAGATCCGGCCGGACCCGGCCGTTGGAGGTGCGCTTTTCGACGTCGTCCCGGTCGTCGTAGAGCGTCATCTCCACGCTGTCGTCGTACCCCGCGACGCGAACGGTGATGCCGCCGGTGAGTTGGGCGAAGACGCCGAAGTGCGCCGCCAGCATGCGGACCCAGTCCAGGCCAAGCACGGCATTCAACCCCAGCAGGGATACCTCGTCGTACGTGTCGGTGCCGCTGCAACCACTGGCGCACCCTTGTGCTGGTCCGAAAGAGAAATCCTCCTGGCGCATCCAGCGCAGGCCCACGCCGGGCGATAGCGCCACATGGCCGCCTCCCGTCGGGAACACCCAGGGGAAGCCCACGCGAAAGTGGGCCGAATGGACGGGAAGAACGATGACCGAGGATACTCCCGCTTCGACCTCGAACCGATCGGGCATCCACAGGCCCAGTTGGATCCCGAACACATCGGGGTAGCCGGACAGGGCGCTCACGCCGAACCGGAACCGCAGGGGCTCGGCCGGCCGGTCCGGTCCCTCGGCGGCCCGGGCGGGAGCGCAGAGCGCCAGGACGGCCACGGCGGCGAGGACCGCGACGGCGCGGCGGGCGGGCATGCGTTTCCGGGCGTCTCCCATCTCCCGGAGTCTTTCAGCAACCCCCGTGCCAGGGCAGAAGGAGGCCAGCCCCCCGGGGAAACGCGTCCAGGCGTCGCCGATGCTGTGGCGCGCGCGACACGGGTGTGGCGATCGGCACCGTCCTCGTGGCGCGGTCGGGGCCGCGGGTTCCTGGCAGGTTTCTTGCTGAAGCCATTCCCGGATGGTGCTTCAATATCCCAGTCCCCACGGGGAGCGGGACGGAGCGCTCTTTGCGGAAAACCCGCTTGTCGTTTCGATGAAGAAAGGGGTGATGCGATGAGACACGTGCTCGCACTGCTTGCGGCGCTGATCGCGGCGACCGCGCTGGCCGGCCCGGCCGCGGCGGAGCCGCCCGGGGACGTGACCGAGTCCGCGCTCTACCCGATCCGCGTCTTCCACGAGGCGGAGTACGCCGGGTCGGCGGCGGAGGTCGTGGCCGCGGCCGAGGACGCATGGGAGCACCTGGTGGTCGACCTGGGCCTGCCGGCGCCGCTCACCCTGTTCGGCGAGACGGCGGGCGACGGGTTCGACGTCGTCCTCGACGCCAGCCTGCCCGGCGCCGGGACCTACGAGGTGCTCGGCGACAACCCGGCCACGGCCACGGCGGACTGCCCGGTGCTGGCCTACTTGAACCCCATGGCCATGTCCGTGGACGGCATGCTGGAGATGACGATCCACCACCTGATGTCCCGCAACGTGCTGCACGCGGTGGACTGCATAGAGCAGTACCGGCCGGCGTACGAGACCTTCGCCGTGGCCTTCGGCGTCCTCCACATGGGCGCCGACGCACACCCCTACTGGCTGGCCAGCGAGCTGCCCGGGTTCCAGAAGCAGCCCTGGCGCTCCCTGGACTGGGCCGGCGGTTCCAGCGCCGAGGACGTCTGGTACGCCTACGGCACGGCCATGTTCTCGCTCTTCGTCGACGAGATCTGGGGCGACGGCGACGGAGGGGTGCTCCCCGCCATCTGGTCCCTGGCGGCCCAGGACGGCACCATCACCGCCACCAACGGGCCCATGGCCCAGGCCGACGTGGATAACGAGCCGGACTACCTCGACGCCTTCGCGCAGTTCTTCGCCGGCGAGGGGACGACCTTCGACGAGGCCTTCGTCCGCTTCGTCGAGTGGCGCTTCTTCGTCGGCGCGGACGCGGACGGCGATCACTCGGAGACCGCTGCCGCCTGGGCCGGCGGGGAGGTCTCTCGGGAGGCGCTGCTCACGGCCGCCGAGATTCCGGTCATCGAGCAGGAGTGCGCGCACCCGCTCTCGGAGTACGGCGCCGCGTACGTCGATTTCGATCCGGCCGGTTTCGAGGAGACGCTCCGCGTCGGCTTCGTCGGCAACCCGGACAGCGCCTGGTGGGCGGGCCTGTTCCTGATCCCGGACGGCGCCCCGGCCGTGGTGGAGCCGCTGGCGCTGGAGGGAGGGGCCGGCGACGTCGAGATCCCGCAACCGGCGGACTACCGGAAAATCGTGCTGGCCGTGGCGAACCTCGGGGACGGGCAGCATGACGCGGACCTGCAGGACTGGAGCAGCGCCGAGGGCGACTTCACCTACACCCTGACCGGGCCCGGCGATCCGAAAGAGGACGACGACACGGACTCGAACAGCGAGGACGACGCCGGGACCGGGGCGTCCTCCTCGGACGGCGGGTGCGGATGCCGCGCGGTGGCCCCGGGCACCGGACCGACCCTCCTGGCGACGATCATCGATCTGCTCCGGCGCTAGATACCGGAGCGCACGTCTGGATCACTTCCGGTCCGTCTCGGGCCGGGCCGCGGCGTGCCGGTTCACCCGGCGACGTTGACTCCGGTCGCCTGCGGCGTCCTCCGTCGTCGCGGCTGTACTTCG
>CAYZAI010000197.1:0-9055 GCA_964476305.1 uncultured Myxococcales bacterium | reverse complement strand
GGCGAAAGCACCGATCCCGGGAGCGACGTTCCTCATGGGCGGGCAGTATAGCCGAAAACAGCGGCGGTTGTCAGGGCGATCGGCGGGCTAGTAGTTGTTGTCGATGTTCTGGACCACGGACAGGGCGTCAACGGAAGAGCCATCGGTCTCTGAGGCGACGATTTCCATGGTGATGGTGTTCACCACGAACACGAACGGCGTGCCCTCCCACAACCACGTGCCCGCGCCGTCGCTGGCCAGCCAGAGGGTCCGCTGCGCGCTGTCGTTGATGCGCCAGCCGCCGTCCCAGCCGAACTGATCCATCTTGGCGCTGACCGCCCCCAGGGACTGGGACGAACCGTTGGTCAGCTCCGCGAAGTAGGCGCCCACCAGCTCGCCGTGGGCCTCGTTGATCGCGCTCTCGAGGTTGCCGAGCTGCCCGAACCGGGCAGGACAGTTCGGTCACGTGTTCGCGCCCACGGCGAACACCAGGGACTTGACCTCGGCACTCCCCACGTGGGCCTCGCACATGCTCAGCGTCGTCTCCTCGCCGCCCGATCCGTGGATCGCGGGGAAGTCCACCGGGGTCACCACGTTGTCCTCGAACCACTTGTAGGGGCCCTCCGGGTAGCAGGCACAGGGATCGTCCTCGCAGGTGTCCACGTCGGCGTCCCCGTCGCTGTCCGCGTCTGTCGATCCGTCGTCGTCGCCGTCGCCCCGTGCGCCGTTCGAGTCGCAACCCCAGGCGGCGGCGAGCAGGCCTGGCAGGAGGAGCCGCGCCAGCGATTTCTGGTATGTCGTCATCGTTTCGCCTCTTCCTTCCGCGCTAGTAGTTGTTGTCGATGTTCTGGACCACGGACAGGGCGTCGACCATGTAGCCGGAGGTCTCGGAGGCGACCATCTCCATCGTGACGGTGTTCACCACGAACACGAACGGCGTGCCCTCCCACAACCACGTGCCCGAGCCGTTGTTGGCGAGCCAGAGGGTCTGCTGGGCGTTGTCGTTGATGCGCCAGCCGCCGTCCCAGCCGAACGAGTCCATCTTGGCGCTGACCTGGGCCAGTGACTGGAGCGAGCCGGCGTTGTCGGCGTAGTAGACGCCCACGAGCTCGCCGTGGGCGGCGTTGATCGAGGCCTCGAGGTTGCCGAGCTGCTCGAACCGAGCAGGGCAGAGGCCTCACGTGTTCATGCCTATGACGAACACCAGCGACTTGACCGTGGCGCTGTTCGCGTGGGCATCGCACATGTGCAGCTCGTCGTCGGCGCCGCTCGGGCCCAGGCGACCCGGGAACCCGATGGCGCTCACCACGTCCCCCTCGAACCAGTGGTACGGGCCGGGGGGGTAGTCCGTGCAGTCCGCGTCGGCGTCGGTGTCCGCGTCGCTGTCCGCGTCGGCGTCCGCGTCGGCGTCCGCGTCCGCGTCTCCGTCCGCGTCGCTGTCCCCGTCCGAGCTGCCGTCGTCGTTGTCGTTGTCGTTGTCGTTGTCGTCGTCCCCGTCTCCGCCGCTTCCCTCCTCGCAGCCCCAGGCCGCGACCAGGGCGGTCGCCAGGAACGCCAGAAGCAGGTGTCTCGCACTCACTTTCATGTGGTCATCCCTCCTGTGGTCGGATCACTGGTTCAGGTTCTCGGCTTCTTGAATCAGGTTCAGCGGGCCGGTGGCCTCGGAGGCCACCACGGTCATGTCCTCGGTCCTGAGGACGAAGATACCTGGCACCCCTGGCCACAGGGACGTGGCGTTCCAGAGTTCCCTGGTCTCGTCCGAGATGCGATACCCGCCTTCCCAGCCGAACCCGTCCATCGTCGTGTCGGTCGCCTCGGCCGAGATCGGCGTGCCGGAGGCGTCGGCGTAGTACACGCCCACCACCTGGCCCCGGGCGTCCTCGATGGCCGCAATCTGGTTCCCCACTTCCACGAAGCGGGCTTCGCAACTGGCTCACCCAGGTGCGCCGAGGATGAAGATCAGCGATTTGATCGTGCTCCTCTGGCAGTAGACGGATTGCAGGTCCAGGTTCTTGGGCTCGCCGTCGAAGTTCGTCGGCGGCGCCGTGGCGAACATGTCCCAGACATGGGGGCCGTCCGGATACTCGCCGTTCTCGAGACAGGAATCGCCGTCCGGCGTGCCGTCGTCGAGGCCGGAGCCGAAGCCCGGGCCGTCGTCGCACCCTGCCCACGCGCCGGCCAGAAGGGCCAGCATCGAAAACACGAGGTGGCCGAAAGCGGTTCTTTTCATGGGCACCTGCCTTGGTGGTGACGCTGAAATCCTGTCGTCAGGATAGCATGTCCCGGGTGCGCCCGCACGAACCGTTTTCCGGCGCCTTGACACCCGCCCGGACGGACCGGAAGATTCGGTGTGACCGAGTCTCCCCGCACCTCGCCTTTCCGCTGGCGGCTGTTCCTCGGCTGGCTCGCCGCCTCGGGCGCCCTCGGGGTCGTCTCGTCTTTCCTGCCCCTCTTCGAGACCCCGGGCTACGAGATCTCCCTGGCCGCGGCTCTCCTGTGCTCGCTGGGTGCGGGCCACCTGGCGGCCTGCCTGCCGGCGCGGGTCAGAAACCAGCTCGCCCCGTTCCCCGGCGCCGTGCGGCCCGGCCTCGTGCTGTACGCTCGCGCGGCCCGGTTCGGCCTCGCCCTGCTCGCACCCGTCGCCCTGGCCTCGGCGCTCAACACCCTTCGCGTCCCGCCGTGCAACGCGGGAGAGGGTCTCCTGTTCTTCCTCCTGGTGCCGGTGCCGGCCGTACTCTTCGCCGCAGCCGTCGGCGTGCTCGCGGGCCTCGCCACCCCGGGACCGAAGACCGCAGGCATCGCCTGGCTGCTGGCCTGGCTCGCCGGCGTCGGCGCCGCGCTCCTCGAGTTCCACTCGTCGCCGGCCGTGTCTTCCTTCGGACCGTTCCACGGCTGGTTCCCGGGTGTCCTGTACGACGAGCTGGTCGCGGTCCCCGGGCGGCTCGTCACCTACCGGGCCGCGACCCTCGTCCAGATCGCGCTCGTCCTGGCCCTCGCCGAATGGCTCGTCGACCCCGGCCGGCTGCGCCTGTCCGTGGCCCGGGCACGGGGCCGACGCCCGCACTTCGGAGTGGTGATCGCGCTCACCGCCACGGTCGCAGCCCTCCACTTCGCCGGCCCGGTCCTCGGGCACCGCACCCGGCGCACCGATCTCGAGGCGCTGCTCCCCGTCGCCACCTCGGCGCCGGGTCTCGTTCTGCGCTTCCCGGCCGGGACCCACGCCCGTGCCGTCTCGGCCCTGACCGCGGACGCCGCGTTCAGCCTTCACCAGGTCGAGCGCTTCCTCGGGGCCCCGGCCGGAGGCCCGATCGAGGTGTTCTTCTTCGCAGGCGAGTCGCAGAAGGCCGAGGCCATCGGCGCGGCTCGCACCAACGTGACCAAGCCCTGGCGCGGCGAGGTCTACGTCCTGCTCGACACCGTGCCGCACTGGGTGCTGCGCCACGAGCTGGCCCACGCCGTGGCCGCCCGCTTCGCCGATGGCCCCTTCGCCGTGCCCGGCGCATTCGGCGGGCTCGTGCCCGATCCGGGCCTCGTGGAAGGCCTGGCCACGGCCGCGCAGGGGCCCCGTGGGGATCTGACCGTGCACCAGTGGGCCGCGGCGATGAAGCGCGAGGGGCTGCTGCCGGAGACCGGCCGGCTGTTCGGCCTCGGCTTCTTCGGGCTGAGCGCGGCGACGGCCTACACCGCGGCGGGTTCGTTCTGCCGCTTCCTCGTCGAGCGACACGGCGCGGCCGCCCTGCGCGCCGCCTACTCGGGCTCGTCGTGGAAGGAGGCCGCGGGCGCGGGCCTTCCCGACCTCACGGCCGAGTGGCACGAATTCCTGGGCGGCGTGCCCCTAGGCGAATCCGATCTCGCCACGGCCCGCCACCGCTTCGACCGGCCGTCGGTCATCGGCAGCACCTGCGTGCACGAGGTGGCGCGGTTGCGGGAACGAGCGGAGGCCGAAGAGCGGGCGGGGCGTTTCGAAGAGGCCCGCGAGACCCTGACCGAGGCCCACCGGCGCTCGGGCGGAGCCACCGGGACCCGCTTCGCCCTGTTCCTCGCCCTGGCGCGCTCCGGCGACCCGGACGAGGTCCGAACCGAGGCCGGACGCCTGCTGGACGACGACGCCATCGGCGCGGTGCGAAAGGACGCGATCCGCGAGATCCTCGCCGACCTCGGCGCCCCCGGCCCGGTAGCCGCGGCCGAGTACGCGAAGCTGGCCCGCGGTACCGCCAGCGAGGACGCCAGGCGGTCCCTCGAGGTCAAGGCCCGGCTCGCGGAGCTGCCCGCGAATCTCTCCGCGCCGCTGCTCGCCGTCCTGGCGCGCCAACCCCGGGAGTCGGCTCCCCCCGAGCCCGTGTTCCTGCTGGCCGTGGCGCGGGCCGCCCGCTTGGTCCCCGACGATCCGCTGCTCGCCTACCTGCTGGCGCGACAGCACTGCCGGTTCGAGGACCACGCCACCTGTCTCGCGCTCCTCGACCCGCTGCCGGGAGCCGGCGACGCGGCACTGCCGGCCTCGGTCGCCCTCGAGGCGCGGATGCTGCGGGGGCGGGCCCTGCTCGCCCTGGGCCGGACGGCCGAGGCCGCCGCCGTTTTCGACGGGCTGGCCGCTGACGGGGCCTTGCGCCTCGGCTCCCGGGAGCTCGCCGCGGACTGGGCCGACCGCGCGCGCTTCACCGCGAAGACCGAGTGACAGGGAGGGATCTCAGGCGTGGATCGGGCGACCGGCCACGGCCAGGGCCGCTTCCTTGATCGCCTCGGACAGGGTCGGGTGGGCGTGGCAGAGCCGGGCCAGGGCCTCGGAGGTGGCGCCCCACTCCATGGCCGCGGCCGCCTCGGCGATGAGATCGCCGGCCCGGGGCCCGCAGATGTGCACACCGAGGATCCGGTCGGTCTCGGCGTGCGCGATGACCTTGACGGCGCCATCGGTATTGCCGAGGGCCAGGGCCCGGCCGTTGCCCTTGAAGAAGGACAGGCCCTTGCGGATCGGCACACCGGCCGCGGCGAGCTGCTCCTCGGTACGGCCCACCGAGGCGACCTCGGGTTCGGTGTAGACGATGTTCGGAATGACGTCGTAGTTCACGTGGCCCTTTCCGCCGGCGAGGTTCTCGACGCAAGCCACACCCTCGTCCGAGGCCTTGTGGGCCAGCATCGCGCCGCCTGTCACGTCCCCGATGGCGTACACGCCCGGCACCGACGTCAGGAAGCGCTCGTCCACCCGGATGCGCCCTTTTTCCGTGAGCGCCACGCCCGCCTCGGCCAGGCCGAGCCCGTCGATGCGAGGCGCCCTTCCCACGGCCACGAGCACACGGTCGGCCCGCAGGGGCTCCCGGCCCTCGATCTCAACGACGCACTCGCCGCCGTCCACCCGCGCGCCGGTCACGCGCACCCCCAGCACGAAGGACAACCCCTGCTTCTTGTACGACCGCTGGGCGTGGCGGGCGATCTCCGCGTCGGCCTCGGGCAGGATCCGGTCCAGGTACTCCACCACCGTGACGTCGCTGCCCAGCCGCCTCCAGACCGAGCCCAGCTCGAGCCCGATCACGCCGGCGCCGATGACGACCAGCCGCCCGGGGACCTCCGGGTACGACAGGGCGGTGGTGCTCGTGCCGATCCGATCGAAATCGAACTCCACGTCGGGCAGGGACGAGGGCTGGCTGCCCGTGGCGATCAGAACGTGGCGGCAGACCAGCTCCACCGGTTCGGGCCCCTCGACCGCAACGAGCCCCGATCCCAGCAGGCGTCCGGTGCCGGAGTAGCGGGCGATCCTGTTCTTCTTGAACAGCCCGGCCACGCCCCTGGTCAGCGTCCCGACGATGCGGTCCTTGCGGGCCATCATCGCGGCCAGGTCGAGCCCGACCTCGGCCACCCCGACCCCGTGCTCCACGAGGCCGGCCCGCGCCTCGGCGTAGCGCTCCGACGATTCGAGCAGCGCCTTGGAGGGGATGCAGCCGACGTTGAGGCAGGTTCCCCCGAGGGCCGCCTCCCGTTCGACGCAGGCCACGTCCAGACCGAGCTGCGCGGCGCGTATCGCGGCCACGTACCCCCCGGGTCCGGCCCCGATGATCACCATGTCGTGCTGTTTCCGTTCCATCGAACCGGTTCCTCCTTCCCGGCGAGGCCAGAAAGCGGGTATCCACGATGTCCACGGGTTTGTAAACAGGCGGCGGGCGGGGTCGCTGCGGCCGGAGCGTGCTCAGTTGCGCGATTCGCCGGAGGACCGGAAATGCGAGACCAGCGCCATGACGAAAACGGCCAGGGACAGGGGCCACGCCAAGGCGATCATCAGGTACGCGGACACCAGATCGCCAAAGGGCAGGCGCTGTGCCTCGGCCATCGCGCGGTCCGCCCGCTGCTGGTTGATGGCGGTCCAGACCGCCACGATCATTCCGGCCAGCAAGTAGAGCAGCAAGAACTTCATCTCGAACTCTCCCTATTCACAATCTGTGTCCCGCTCCGCGTCCGGTCAACGACGCGACGGTGAGAATCCAGTGATTTCCCGGTGACACCCATCGCCCTGATTCCCATGCAGGAGCCGTTCCAACGCCGGGTCCGGGGCGCCGGTGGCGGAATCATTGGCGATTTTCGCGCCGCGGCGTTCGGGGGTGGCTCGCCGAAGAGACAGAATGCTGTCAGGAATGTCACACGGTCTATCCGAAGAGGCGGAACGCGACGCCGGAGGTCAGGGCTCGATGGGGTCCGCGCAGTCGAAGGCCACGTCACCGGACGTGCCGATGGTCGCGACGACGTCCCCGGAGAGGTCGGTGCGGCAGAGGGTGGTGCCCACGCCGAGCCAGGCGTCGATGGCCTCCTGGTGCGGGTGGCCGAAGTCGTTGTCCTCGCCGCACGATATCGCGCCGAAGTCCGCGGCCACCGCCTCGACGAACGACGGGTCGAAGTTCCACGAGCCGTGGTGGGGCACCTTGACCACGTCGCTCGCCAGGCCGGCTCCGTGCTCCTCGAGCAGCAGGGCCTGGGCCTCGGCCTCGACGTCCGCGGTGGCCAGCACGCGCCGGCCGGCGAAGTCGAAGGCCAGCACGATGGAGTCGTTGTTCTCGTCCTCCATGCCGTGGTCGTCCCAGAGCACCGTGAGCAGCGCGTCGCCGAAGGCCCTCTGATCGCCGGCCTGGGCGATCCGGACCTCGGCGCCCTCCGCGTCGCGCGCCGCCGCGAAGCCCTGGTAGCTGGAGGTGTCCAGGGTCTCGCCGTTCTCCCAGATCTCGGCGACCTGGACGAGCTGCAGGACCTCGTCGAGGCCGCCGCAATGATCCTCGTGGGGGTGGGTCAGCACCATCAGGTCGAGGTCCACGATCCCCTTGTCCCAGAGCAGCGGCACGACGGCCCCGGTCCCGGCGCCGGTCGGCCCGCCGTCGACGAGGATGGTGGACCCGTCGGGCATCTCGTACAGGGCGGCGTCTCCCTGCCCCACGTCGATGAACGTGACCACCAGCGGCCCATCCGCGTCGGTATCCGCATCACAGTCGCCGTCGGAGTCCGCGTCGGTGTCCGCGTCGGTCCCGCCGTCCTTTTCAGACCGGGCCACTCCGCCATCGTCGATGCACCCACCGGCCCATGCAACCACGAGCAGCGACAGCAGGATCCTTGTCGAACCACCCATCTCGCCGACCTCCTCGCCTCAGTCTGCGCCGTCCCCGGCCTTCCGCAACCGCTTGAGCGCGCCCCGACGGCGCTTCTCGTCGCGCCGGCGCTTCCGGGCGGCTTCGGTGGGACCCGTGGGCAGTCGCCGCTTCCGCCTCGCGAGCGCCGCGGCCACCAGGGCCGCGAGCCGTTCCCGGGCCAGCTCCCGGTTTCGGTGCTGGCTTCGCTCGTCGTCCGCCGTTATCCGAAGGATCCCGTCCCGCGAGACCCGGCCCCCGAGCCGGCGCAACACTCTGGCCCGCTGCACCGGATCGAGCGCCCGGGTGCCGGCGACGTCCCACAGGAGTGCAACCCGGCTGGACGTCTTGTTCACGTGCTGCCCGCCCGGGCCGCCGGACCGCGATGCCACGAACCGAAGCTCGTCCCCCGGGATCTCGATCCGTGCGTCCACTCTGAGCGGCGCCTCGCCCATCGCCTCACGCTCCCTGCCGGGACCAGTCCTCGAGCGGCCGGTTCCTCGGCCGTCTCGGCCTTTCCCGGGCCGTAGCACAGGGGCGGCGGCGCGTCACCGGTGAATCGTGCCTCCGACTGACCAGGGATCCCGCTCCCGACAGTCTCCGATTCGTAGAATAGTCTGTCTCTCCGTCGGCGCCGTACAGGTCCAACATGTCAAAAGGACCCGGATTCCAGGGGCTTGTCATACATAAAGTATTTGTTTATTTTCTGATTCTCATATATTTGTTTTTATTTATTATATATCTCTCGTTGAATGTGCTCATGGGGATGTTCACGCGCCTTGGCACTGCTCTTGCTTGGGTTTCCTTGCGACCAACGGTCGATGCTCTCGGAAGAAGGAGATTTCGATGCACATCCGGCAGACCGAAGCGGCACGCGCCCTCGATTCCATCCGACCCGACCCGCACTTCGAGTCCGCGCTCGAAGCGGAGTTGCCGACCATCGGCCGTCTGGCCCGCTGGTTCGCCAAGGACGGGGACCAGGCAGAGGATCTCGTCCAGGACACCGTTGTGCTCGCCCTGCGGTTCCGCGACAGCTTCCAGCCCGGGACCAACATGCGGGCCTGGCTCACCCGGGTCATGCGCAACCGGCACATCTCGGTATTGCGAAGACGCCGGCTCGAGCGGAGGATCCTGGAGGCCGAGGGTGGCCATTCCCTGCGGGACTGGTCCGTGGGGGCGAGCGGCCGGAGGTCCACCGAGCACGGCGGCGACGTGGACCGGGATCAGGGGCTCTGTGACACTGTGGTCCGGGCCATCGACGATCTCCGGCCCGAGTTCCGCGAGGCGGTGTGGCTCTGTGACGTGGAGGCCCTGTCCTACGCCGAGGCCGCCCGCCGGGCGAGTTGCCCGGTGGGGACCATCATGTCGCGGCTCCACCGCGGTCGCCGCGCGCTTCGGGCGACCCTGGTCTCCCGCGACCGGATCGAGGAGGCGGCCTGATTTCCTATTTGCCCGTCCCCTGACCCGTTCCGGCGTCT
>CAYZAI010000196.1:0-9081 GCA_964476305.1 uncultured Myxococcales bacterium | reverse complement strand
CCGGTTCTCCACCGTTCCGGAGGCGCTCTGTACGGCGAGACCGAGCGTGAGCACCGCGATCCTTCCCAGCGCCAGCTCCGTGTCCGCGATGCCGCCACCGACCAGGTCCGTCGACTCGAACCCGTCGTGCAGCCGGTGCACGCCGACGTTCAGGTACGGCGTGAGGCTCACCCGCGCGCCGTCGCGGTCGTAGCCGAGCCGCAGCGAGGCGTTGTCGCGCCAGACGTCGTACCAGTGGTTCGTGTAGGGATGGGAGGCCGGGCCCGGATCGCCGCCCTCGAGGTGGATCACCTTGTTCCGGACCGAGAGGCCGATGTCGTCGGTGAACCGATATCTCGCCGCCGTGATCGCGATCATCTCATCGCCGCCGGCACCGGCGCGGTGGCCTTCGGTCGAGAGCGCGTGAAACGCAGCGGCTACGTCCCACTTCCCGGACCGGCCGAGCGCCGTGGCGGTCTCGCGCAGGGTGGAGAAGCTTCCGTAGGCGGCATCGTTCCCGATTTCGTATCCCGCCTGCTCCAGCCAGCGGCTGCGGATGACGATCGCTCCGGCCAGCGCGTTCGTGCCGTACAGCACCGAGTCGCCGCCCCGGATCACCAGCACCTCGTCGATCAGGGCCGGAACGTACGCATCCGGGATGGGGTGGCCGAAGATCCCCTGGTAGTCCGGCACGCCGTCCTCGACGACGAGCACCTGGGAGTTGGGGCTGCCGCCCAGCCCGCGGATGTGGATCGCGCCGGTCGCACCATTCGCCACGCCGTGCAGCAGCCCGCGAGAGGGGACGTAGACCCCCGCCGCGCGTTGCGAGATCGCGCCGAGAACGTCGCCGCGCGGACTGTCGCGCAGCTCCTCTCCGTCGATGGTCACCGCGGTCTGGGACCCGTCCCGGGAGAGGGGGCGGCGATCCACGACCTCCGTCTCGTAGACGATCCCCTCATCGGGGATGCCGCCGTCCGGATCCCAGGCCGGCTCTTCGGCTTCGGGGGTGTCCGGTCCCGGAGCGGCGCGCGCCCGGGCCGGCACCGCGATGCACGCGACGAGCGCAGCGAGCGCGATGTGGAAAATCGTTCGCACTCTAGTGACCGTAGGGCCCGGGTACGGAGAAGTCCTGCTCCATGTCGCCGGTCGTCAGCTCGACGAGGAGGAAATCGCCGTGCTCCGCGTGATGGACCGACACGGTCTGGTAGTTGAACCAGTTGGGCGTCTCGTCCGTGAGGCCGTCGTCGATCCCGCCGTCCACGGCGGCATCCTCTTCCTGCTCGGCCCAGTACGAGGCGATATCGAGCCTCTGGAAGTGGACGCGATCCTCGCCGGGCAGGCAGCGCCCCGGGGCCGTCGCGTCGCCGTAGGCGAGCACCTGGTCCCAGGCGCATCCGCTGAAGCTCGCGTTCTTGACGAGCACGCGCTCGCCGATCCGATTGACAACGACGACCTCGGGATAGAGGTCGTCGCAGGCGCCGAGGACGAGCACGGCGAGGGCGGCGAGGGCGGCTACTCGAGGCACTGCGGGTTCTCGGTGCGCTCCGCGTAGGGCTTGAAGCCGTAGTCCGGCCAGAGCTCCAGGATGCGGTCGTAGAGATCCTCGGGAATCGGCTCGACGCCCTCGGGCGGGCAGGGTCCCTGGTGGTTCGGAAGGTTGATGGCGATGGCGCGCGTCTGGCCGTCGAGGACCTCCTCCTCGTTCCTGCTCGCGATGGGCAGGCAGTTCTCCGGCGCGCAGGCCGGGTCGTCCCATGCCGCGACCATCAGGACGTAGTCGAGCCCCGGCGTCACCGCCTGCTCGGCGCTCGCCTCGCCGATATCGATCGTGCCGAACTCCACGCCGAGGTACGACGATTCGCAGATCGTCCACGGCGGCTGGAAGTCCATCTCGGGATTGTCGAAGTCGTTCAGGATCGAGACAGTGGCCGAGCCTCCCTCGTCCGGAAAGTCGCAGCCCGTGGCCACGACCAGGCCGGCCAGCAGCGCTCCGACGAGCACCAGCTTCACGAATCCCGGCAGCTTCACGAATCCCATTTGTCACCTCCTCGTTTTTTCACCTGCGGTGTTACGATAACAAAGTCCGTAACACTTCATCTCAGACCTCCCCTTGTTTGTCAAAGAAAAGCGGCTCCGTGCGCTGGGCGGGCAGGATCGGGCGGCCCAGGAGCGGCAGTTCGGCCGGGTCGCGATCGAGGGCCGCGACCTCTTCGAGTACGTGGAGTTCCGCTTCGCCGGCGACGAGGAGCCCTTGGTGCGGAAACACGAGGCCCTCGGCCGGGTGTATGAAGCCGTCAGCGGCAGGGACCTGTCTGCCGAGGAGTGAGCCGCCGTCCCGTCTGCCGGCAAGTTGCCCTGGGCGGCGCGGGCGGTGACCATGGATTTCCGGCTACTCCCCCTCCCGCAACCGGATGCGGACCCGGCCCGGTTCGACGATCCAGAGCTGTCCCGCCGGTGACCGCGTCTCGAGAAGAGTGACGAGGTTGTCGATGAGGTCTCGTACCACATGGATCAACGGGCTGTGCGGCCGGAGCACGACAATGCCCGCGGTCCCCACCGCCGGAAAGCGGATCACGCTGGCGAAGTCGAGGTCCAGTGTGACGAGGGCCCGTCCTTCCTCGCGGCAGGCCCTGTACAGCACTTCGTCCTTCGCCCCGCCAAGGCCCTGGCCTCTCGCCGTCGCGACGTCGTGGCCGGAGCATGCGATCCTTCCTGCCAGGCGCTCGTCGAGGTTCTCGTCGAGCTTGAGCTTCATCCGACCCGGGTCTCGGGCAGTGCGACGTGGTGCTCGCGGGTCATCTCCGCGGCGTAGGCCAGGGCCGCGCGGATGTCCTGCCGCTCGAGGGCCGGGTAGGCTGCGAGGATCTCGTCCTCGGTGGCGCCGGCCGCCAGGTTGTCGACGATCAGCGAGACCCAGACGCGGGTGCCGCGGATGCATGGCTTGCCGAAACAGACTTCGGGGTTTTCCGAGATCCGGCCGAGGAGCTCGTATGTGTCGTTCATCGGGTCACCTCGGCGGCAAGTATAGCACGGGCCGCGTTCCCCGTCGCCCGAACCAGCCGGGCGTGGCTGGCAACCGCCCCATCGCCGGCAGCCCCATCGCCGGCAAGTTGCCCCGGGCCCGCGAGGCGGCTATACGGATCCTCGAAGACGAGAGGAGGTCCCCATGCGCACAGCATCCGCAACCGCCGCCATGGCGGTCCTGGCAACGGCACTCGTCGCTTGCGGCGGCGAGGAGAAGCCGGCAGCCGGCGACGGGAAGCAGCCCGCGGTCCGGGGTGACGACGCCGAGAAGCCGAAGGCCGAGGCGCCGAAGGTCAGGGCGGCCAGGGCCGGCCGGACGCTGCTGGTGACCCAGTCCCGCTTCGCGCAGAACGAACAGGGCAAGTACACCGTGCCCGAGGCCGCCTTGCTCACCCTGCTCACCCCCGCCGAGGGCGCCTGGACGGCCGAGACAATCGAGGATCGCGAGTCGAACGTGTTTCACAAGGCCCTGCCCTGGGACGGCGGGGTCCTCACCATCGGCGCCAACGAGGCGAAGCTCAAGCTGTGGAAGAGGGACGGCGGCGCCTGGAAGGCCGAGACCCTGTGGCACCCGACCTTCGGCGGCAAGCAGAACCGGCTGCGCGATTTCGAGATCGCCGACTTCGACGGTGACGGGCGGCCGGACCTGGCCATCGCCACTCACGACCAGGGCGTTGTGGCCGTGGTCTGGAACCGCGCCGAGGGCTGGCGCGCCGAGGAGATCGACCGCGAGGCCGATACATTCGTGCACGAGATCGAGATCGGCGATCTCGACGGGGACGGCCGGTCCGAGATCTATGCCACCCCCAGCCACCCCAACACCGCCTCGGGGATCGACCAGGGCGGCAAGATCACCCGCTACACCTGGACCGGCGACAAGTTCGAGCGCTCGGAAGTGGCCGTGATGACGACCCGGCACGTCAAGGAGATCCTGGCCGCCGACGTGGACGGGGACGGCCGACAGGAGCTCTACGCCGCGGTGGAGGCCGAGATGGGCGAGGGCGGCGCGATCCGCACGCCCGTCGAGATCCGGCGCTTCGACCTGCAGGACGGGGCGTTCGTCGAGTCGAAAATCGCCGACATCCAGGACCGCTTCTGCCGCTTCCTGGTGGCCGGCGATCCGACCGGCGACGGCAGGCCCGAGATCGTCGCCGCCGCGTTCACCGCCGGCGTCTGGATGATCGAGCGCGACGGGGAGGGCTGGAAGAAGGCGCAGATCGACGCCAAGTCCGGCGGCTTCGAGCACGCGGCGTACCTGGCCGACATGGACGGCGACGGCACGCCCGAGCTGTTCGTGGCCGACGACAACGGCGGCGTGATCCGCGAGTACCGCTTCTCGGGCGGGAAGTTCGAGAGCAAGGTCATCCACCGCCGCCTGGTCCCCGCCCAGGCCATGACCTGGAACATCACCGTGGCCGATCTCTAGCCCGCCGGCCCCCGCCGCGTCGCCCGGGCCCGCGTCCCGCAGATTGACATTCCCCCAGGACCGCGGATAGTCCTTGGCCGAACGGAGGGCGATCCATGGCCTCTGGCATGCGAGACAAGCTGCGGCTCTTCACCGTGTTCAGCGAGGTGCCCGACTCGCGCCTGGCAAAGGTCGTGCGCGAGACCACCGAGCTGCACCTCGAGCGCCACGCGCTGGTGTGGAACGAGGGTGACGCCTGCCGCAGCCTGTTTTTCGTCATCGACGGCCGGGTGAAGATCATCAAGCACTCCGAGACCGGCAAGGACGTGATCATCGAGATCTACGGCTCGAAGGACGCCATCGGCGAGACCTCCGTGCTGGTGGGCGGGGCATACACGACCACCGCGGTCTGCCTGGCCGACACGCACCTCCTGTGCGTGCCTCGGGCCCAGATCCTGGACCTGCTGGCCACGGTGCCCGGCATGGCCCTGCGCTCCCTGCGCGGCATGGCCCGGCGCCAGCGGATGTTGATGCAGAAAATCAAGGAGCTCGCCGCCGGTGGCGTGGAGTACCGCATCGCGCACCTGCTGCTCAAGCTGGCTGACCGCATCGGCGAGGACTCCTCTGCCGGGGGGATAAAGATCCCCATCGTGCTCTCGCGACAGGACATCGCCGACCTGGTGGGGACCACCGTCGAGACGGCGATCCGGGTGATGAGCCGCTGGCGCAAGATGGGCATCGTGGTCAACGACAAGCGCGGCATCCTGATCCGCGACCGCGAGACCCTCGAGGACCTCGCCTCCGGGATTACCAGCCACGTATGATCGTCATCATTTTTCCGGCGACCCCGGGCGGCTAAGACCGGTGCGATGAGCAGCAGGGATTCCGATTCGTCGATCAGCGTGGTGGGGACCGGCGAGTTCCAGCGCAAGGACCGGCACGTCCTCGCCGACGTCGAGATGCGCGGCGAGGTCATCGCCAGGGTCGTCTTCACCTGCGCCTCGGGGCGCGAGCCGTCGGAAGCGGCCGCCCTCGTCGAGTTCCTCACCGGGCGCGGCGTGCACGAGGCGCTGCGGCTTCTCGCGGCGGATCGCGAGACCGGGGATCGGGGGGCGGACGAGGGGCGCGAGGTGCTGATCGAGGCCTTCCACCGGGCCGTGGAAACGTGCCTGGACCAACAGTGAAATCAGCTGGTTTCGGGGATCGAACCCCGGCTTGTCCACTGTTTGTTCACAGCCGGCCCGGCGTTCCCGACAGAGCGCGAGGGCTCCTCGATCATTCATGCTGGATCCGTCCTTCTTGTTTGTAACAATATGAAATTACTCGGAAATGGCAAAGGAACGGTCACGATTCAGGTTCTGTTTTACCTGAATAGGGAAGCGATGTATTCATTCCACCGCGCTCGGAAGGGCTCTTATTATCCACAGTTGGGGGACAATCGAGATCGCTGGTAGGAATCTGCACCGGATTTCGATGAAAACCGCCCGCGCAGACCCGCGAGAATTGCCGCGGTTCGGGCTTGCATCTCGGCCTCTTCGACGCCTGTTTCGTGGTCGAAACCCACGAGGTGCAGTACGCCGTGGACCAGCAACCGCGTCACCTCGTCGAGCAGGGTGCACGAGCGCTCCGCGGCCTGCCGTGCCGCGGTCTCGACCGAGACGACGACATCGCCGAGTGCGCCCGGCGCCGGCGTCCGCGCCACGGCCGGCTCGCGCTGGGGGAAGGAGAGCACGTCCGTGGGCCGGTCCACCCCGCGCCACTGCCGGTTGAGGGCGTGGATCTCCGCGTCGGTGACGAGCAACACTGAAAGTTCCGCTTCAACTTCTCCGAGGAGTTCGAGGATGCGCCGCCCGCGCCGGGCCACGGTCCGCGGGTCGATCCCCGCGACCTTCCCCCGCCGCCGGACAGCCACCGTCGGTCCCTGTCGCTCCATCGTTTTTTCCGCCGCAGGCATGGGAAGAGCCTATCCCATGGAGCCGGGTGACTGGCAACCCGGGTCGGCTCCACCGGGGTCCCGCCCGGCGATCCGGGCCGCGTTGCGGCGGATGGCGGCGACGCCGGTGCGCTCGAGGGCCGTTCCGCGGATCAGCTCCGCGACGGCGTCGTCGGGCATCGCGGCGAGGCCGGCCGGGTCGAGGTCCGGCGGGCCGGAGCAGGGGGGGGGCTCGAGGGCGCAGGACGTGCCGACCTCCAGCGGGCAGGCCGCGGTGCACAGGTCGCAGCCGAAGATCAGCGTCATGCGGCGGGCCACGTCGCCGGGCACGGGCCCGGAGAGGTTCTCGACCGAGTGGAACGACAGGCAGCGGCGGCAGTCCACGACGCCCGGCTCGACGAGGGCGCCCGTGGGGCAGGCGTCCAGGCACGCGCGGCAGTCGCCGCACCTGGCGAAGCGTGGCGGGATCGGGCCGGGCTCCGGCGCGGAGACGTCCGCGACAATCAGCTCGCCGAGCACGACCCGCGCGCCGTGGCCCGGGACGATGAGCCCGCCGTGGCGTCCGAGGAAGCCCAGCCCGCAGGCCGCGGCCCACCAGCGCTCTGCCACCGGGGCGGTGTCCACGAGGCGCCGGGTGCGGGCCCTCGGGAAGCGCGAGCGCACCGCGAGATCGACCTGCCACAGGACACGGCGGACCGCTGCGTGGTAGTCGCGGCCCCGGGCGTGGGCGGCGACGAAGCGCCAGATCCCGCTCGCCGCCGGGCCGGGTCCGTAGGGCAGGGCGACGGAGATCACCGCCGCAGAGCGCGGGTGGATGCGGGGCCGTTTCGGGTCGAGGCGTTCGGCCAGATTGCGCACGGCGTAGTCGAGCCCGGCGTGGAACCCGGCGTCGAGCCAGGCAAGGTAGGCCGCCGCCGGTTCCTCGGCCACCGGGGTCGCGGGCGCCGCGCCGATTCCCGAAAGCCCGAGCACCTCGCCGATCTCTCCCAGGAACGACCAGGGGGCGGGCCGATGCCCGGTGAGGGTCGAACCCGGCGCGATGCCGGTGTTTTCTTCGTTCCCCGTGTCGTCTCGAGTCCCGTGCATTCTCTGGCCACCCCCGACGGTCCGTGCTACATACCAGTTCTTTGGAGAGGTTCATATGGATCGGGCACCCGGGGTGGGGTGCCCGGTGAAAAAAAAGCCGGATGTTCGATTCAGAAGACGACGCGAAAACCCGCGTCACGGATCTTCCGCTTGCGAAGCCCGCTGAGACCCAGCAGGACGTGCTGGTGCAGATCTACCCGACAGGACCCGCGATGGGGGCCAAGATCGAGCTCAAGCAGAAGGCGATCAGCATCGGCCGCGACGCGACCAACGACATCGTGGTCAGCAGCGACTCGGTCTCCCGGCGGCACGCGCGCCTCGTCCTCGAAAACGGGCAGCGCTTCGTCACGGATCTCCAGAGCACCAACGGCACCTATGTCAACGAGCAGCAGGTGATCTCCCACGCCCTGGTCCACGGCGACCAGATCAAGGTCGGTGACACGATCTACAAGTACCTGCTGGGCAGCGACGTCGAGACCGCCTACCATGAAGAGATCTACCGGATGACCATCATCGACGGTCTGACCGGGATCTTCAACAAGCGCTACTTCCTTGAGGCGCTCGATCGCGAGATGTCCCGCGCCCAGCGCTATTCCCGCCCTTTGAGCATGTTGATTTTCGATATCGACTACTTCAAGCGGACCAACGACACCTTCGGGCACCTGGCCGGCGACTACGTGCTGCAGGCGCTGGCCCGGCTCATCCAGACCCGCGCGCGGCGCGAAGAGATCTTCGCCCGCTACGGCGGCGAGGAGTTCGTGATCCTGCTGCCCGAGACGCAGAAGGACGGTGGGATGGAGCTGGCCGAGCAGCTGCGCCGCCGCGTCTCCTCGTACAGCTTCGTCTTCGAGGGGGAGGAGATCCCGATCACGATCAGCACGGGTGTGTCCACCATCGAGGGAGAGAACATCACGGCCGAGGAGTTCATCCAGCGTGCCGACGAGAAGCTCTACGAGGCCAAGTCCGCAGGCCGCAACTGCGTGCGGGGCTGATGGCGCGAGCGGTCCGGCGCCCGCCGATCCTCGCGGCCTTCGCCGGGCTGACCGCGGCCTTCGCCGGCTGCGGTCCCGCCACCGGCTCCGCAGGCCGCGACATCGGCACGACCCCGTCATCCGCTGGCGTGGCGCGGATCGACGACGCGGGTGTGGCGGGGGCCTTCCCGCTACCGGATCCCGGCGCGGCGGAGTACTCGAGCCGTCCGGCCCCGGCGGTGGCCCTCGACGGGATCGGCGCGCGCATCCGATCCGCGATTCCCGCAGGGCTTGCGGCGGACGGCAGGCTCGACGCAGCGGCTGAGCTGATCGCCGCCGCCGAGGAGCGCGGGATCCGGGTGACGGCCGAGTTCTCCCGCGATCTGCTGTGGTGGCGTGGCGTGCCCGAGGCCCAGTCCGTCCTGGGGTTGTTTTCCGGAGCCGATGACGGTGGCCTGGTCGAGCGCGTGGCCGGGTGGGCCGCGGACGAAGCCAGCGGCGGCGCGCGCTGGCACGGGCTGGCGGCGCGAAAGATCCCCGGGGGTGTGAGGGTCGTCGCCATCGTGGTGCGGCCGGGAGCCGATCTCGACCTCGCCCCGCGCAGGCTGGACCGCCCGGGAAACCTGGTTCTGTCGGGCCGCGTCCCGGACGGGACAGGGGCGGTCGCTCTCGTCGCGACGGGT
>CAYZAI010000195.1:0-9088 GCA_964476305.1 uncultured Myxococcales bacterium | reverse complement strand
GGCCGACAAGAAGGTCAACATCGCCTGCAACCTCGACGACAACGAGCAGTACCTCTACAGCACGACCTCGTTCTACCAGCACCTCGTGGATGCCAAGCAGGGCCGGGTCTCGGGCGTGGTCTTCGCCGCCATCGTCGGCGTGCCCATGGATGATGCGTGCCAGGGGATCGGATCGGACATCCCGTCCTGCCTGAACCACCCCGACATGGAGAAGGTGGCGATCCAGGAGGAGACGGCGAGCGGTCTGACCTGGTTCTTCAAGCCCGCGTGCAACCGGGTGGAGGGCGACGTCGAGGTAACCAAGGCCCGGCCCGGCCGGCGCTTCGTGGACTTGGCCCAGGGCTTCCAGTCCGGGGGCTACGTCTACTCGATCTGCAACGAGGACTGGACCCCGGCCATGGCCGACCTCGCTGCCATCATCGCCGAGCGCCTCCAGGACTGACGCTTCCGCTTTGCATTTACGGACACCGACACCGATACGGACACCGATGCCGATTCGGACACGGACGCCGATTCGGACACCGACACCGACGCGGACACGGATGCCGACTCGGACACCGACACGAACAGCGACACCGGACCCATCCCCCCGGACTGCTCCGGGTGCACGGGTATCGGCACCGAGCTGTCAGCGATGCTCTGCGCCATCGACATGTGTGACCCCGCCACGGTGCTCGGCCAGGACTACTCGTCCCCCACGAGCTCGACCCTGGCGGGCACTGCCGAGGCCGTGGCCCACTTCGGCGATTCCTCGAACGATCTGGATCCGCTGCTGAACGGCTCCTACGCGCTGATGGCCACGGGCCCGGCCACGGGCACCAGCCATTCGCAGGACATGGGTGGCGGCACGATGCCGGATCCCTTCACCAGCGACGGCGACAACATGCACAACACCTACGAGTGGACGCTGAACCTCAAGGCACCTGCTGACGCTCACGGATTCCAGGTCCACTACGTGTTCCTGTCGGTGGAGTACGACGAGTGGGTGGGCACGTCCTTCAACGACAAGTTCTACATCATCCTGGAGGCTGGCAGCACCAACGACGGCGCCAGGACGGTGGTCAACTACTCGGACTGCCGCAAGCCGACCGAGTATTCCGACTTCACCGGCGCCGATTGCGACATCCCGAGCGGCACCTGCTGCTACGTGGCGATCAACTCCGCGCTGTCCGAGTGCTGCTGGTACGACGGATGCCTGGGCGGCACCTGGACGACCGACGTCTCGGGGACCGGCTTCTCGTGTGCGAATGACGCACTAACGGACAGTTCAACCCAGGGATCGTCCACGGGCTGGGTCAGGACCGAGTGGCCCGTCGACCCGAACGAGGAGTTCGCCCTGACGTTCCACATCCATGACACCTCGGACGGTATCTTCGATTCCGAGGTGATCATCGACAAGGTGCTGTTCGTGGGCAGTGTGGAGCAGGGAACTCATCCGGCCGACTAGGACTGGGCGCGAGCCGCCCGTTGATCGCGAGGCGCCTCGGGGGTAGACTGTCCCGTCCCCGGCTGGGTTCCAGGTGATCGATGTCTCTGTGCTGCCACGAACGCTCGGGAATCCCCGCGCTGCTGCTCGCGGCGGCGGCGTTCCTGTCGGCCCCGGCGGCCAGTGCCCTCGATCTGTCGGAAAACCCGGAGCGCTCGCTGATCATAGGCGTGGAGCTGGGCGCCGGGCTCGATCTGGACCCGGAGTCGCGACGCCCCGAGGAGATGCTGACCCCGGGAGGGAGCCCCGAGGCCTACGACGTCGCCGGTTTTTCCTTCGGCCTGTTCGCGGGCTTTCGATTCAACGAGATCATCGGCGTCCAGGGCGGCTGGAACCAGTCCCGGCACCGGGCGCGCGGTGACTGGGGAGCGGCCTACTACCAGTTCGGGCACGTCGCCCTCAGGCTCGCGATCCCCACGCCGACGCGCCAGACGCCGCTGCTGCTCCTCGGCGGAGCCATCGGTGGCTTCTCTTTCGGGTTGGCCACTCCTGGCATGGAGGAGCAGGACAACACCGTCCTCGCGGGCGGCGGGCTCGTGGGTCTGGCGGTCGAGCACGAGCTCGGTACCGGGGTCGTGGCGACCCTGGGCGTGACCTACCTGCCGCTGTTCCGGGCCGGGATGGGAGACGACATCGAACTCTACACCTACGACGACCAGGGCCGGGAGCTGATCCTGAGCCGCAAGGACTTCGGTGACGGGGCGATGGTGCACGTGCTCCAGATCGAGATGGGCCTTCAGTTCGAGTGGTTGCTACGCTGAGGCCGTTCACTGGTGGGCCGGGAACCGACCGGCTGGTCCTCGATGAAAAGCGAGATCGTTTAGCGCTTTCGATCGTTATTGTTTCTGGTAAACTGCCAGTTTCGAAAAACGGAGTAACGCAGGATGGGCAGGTCAAGACATCGGAAGAAAAAAGCAAAAGAGCGGCAAGCGACGAAAAGGAATGACTCCGGCATGAACGACGCTGGCAGCGAAACGACAGCAGAAACCGCCGTGCGAGGGGACACCGGGATCACGGTACGGGTGTTCGGCAGGACCGATGTCGGCCTGGTCCGCGAGCACAACGAGGACAACTTCCTCATCGCGGATCTCACGGCGGGGAACCGCAGCATCAGACCCGAGGTGCGCACCCACAACGTGGGCGACCTCGGGACGCTCTTCATCGTCTGCGACGGGATGGGGGGAGCCGCGGCCGGTGAAGTGGCAAGCCGCATCGGCGTGGACACGATCTACGAGATGATGCAGCAGGAGAAGGACACCACGGACACCGGGAAGCTCGCCCTCCGGCTCGAGGAGGCGATCCGCGAGGCCGGGACGCGCATCTACACCGCTGCGCGGCTGAACCGCGGGCAACGGGGCATGGGCACCACTGTCACGGCGGCGGTGCTGGCGGGCCCCAGGCTCGTCCTCGGCCAGGTGGGCGACTCGCGAGCCCACGTCATCCGTCAGGGCCGGCTGGTCCAGGTCACCAAGGATCAGTCCCTCGTGCAACAGCTGATCGATGCCAAGCAGCTGACCGAGGAGGAGGCCAAGAACTTCGACCGCAGCAACATCATCCTCCAGGCCCTGGGTACGACAGAGGAGGTCCACGTGGACATCACCTCGGTTGTGCTGCGCCGCGGCGACGCGCTGGTGATGTGCAGCGACGGGCTGTCCGGGCCGGTGACGCCCGAGGAGATCCTGCAAATCGCCACGGAGCAGGACGAGCCGATGGAGACCTGCCGGCTGCTGACGGAGCGGGCCTGCGAGCAAGGCGGCGACGACAACATCACCGTGGTCGTCGCCCGTTTCGATGGCGAGGGGCTCGAGCCGCCTCTCGAGGGCGACGAACTCGTCTACGAGAAGTACGACTTCCCCAGGGTCACGGAAACCACGGTCCGGACCCCGATGCCGCGTCCGCCGGCCGAGGAAAAGAAGCCGGTCGAGGCCGCTCCAGCGGCGGCTGCCGGGAAGGCGCCGGTCGCCGCCGGGAAGGCGCCGGTCGCTGCTGCACCCGCGGCGGTTCCGGAGTCCAAACGCAAGCCGGATCCCCAAAGCGAGCGGCCGCAGGCGGTCGCGAAGAAGCGGGAAACAGAGGAACGTCCGGGCGGAAGCAAGGCCGGCCCGGTGGTCGCCGTGTTGGCGGTCCTGGCCATCGGCGGCGTGCTCGCGGCGTATTTCGGCGGCGCGTTCTCCTCGAATCCGGTCGCATCGGAGCAAGGCGACGTCGCGGTGCCGGCGGTTGCCCCGCCGGTCGAAGTGCCCGTCCCGGCCGCACCGCCGAAACGGGTCGATCCGCCTCCCGTCGTCGAGGCACCGCCCCTGGCCCCTATCGCGGCAGAGGATATCGAGGGCAACACCGACGAACCCGCCCCGGATCGGCCCGTTCCACAGGCGAAGAAGGCGGCCTCCGCCGAGGTGCCGACCAAGGCCGCGACGGAGAAGAAGCCGGTGGACGTCGAAGCCGAGGAGCCGAAGCTGAAGAAGAGCGAGACGGAGGAAGCGGCCGCGGAGCCGCCGAAGAAGGCCGCCAAGAAGAAGGCCGGAGGCGCCAAGAGTGGCGGCGGCGCGGAGTTGCCGGACAACCCGTTCTGAGACGGGAGACGAAGGTCCGGCCGGCGACGAGGATTGACTATTGCGGGACTGGACAGTGGCCCCGCAGAGCAAGGAGCCCGAAAAAGTGGCCGACGAAACCATCTGCCCGAAATGCGGCGCGCTGAATCCGGTCGGCACGGTTTTCTGTGGCAAGTGTGGCACCGGCATCGTGAGCACCGCCCCCGGAGAGGAAGCGCCCGATCCCCTGATCGGGACTTTCGTCGGTGATCGCTTCCTGGTCCAGAACAAGCTCGGTGAGGGCGGGATGGGCGTGGTCTACGAGGCCGAACAGACCGCCATCGATCGCAAGGTGGCGCTCAAGGTCCTGCACCCCCACCTCAACGACGAGAGCCTCTATGCCCGCTTCCGCAACGAGGCCGCCGCTTGCAGCCGGCTCAACCACCCCAACACAATAACGATCTACGACTTCGGGAAGTCCTCGAGCGGTTCGCTCTACATCGCGATGGAGTTCGTTTCCGGTCGCAGCTTGGATTCCGAGATCGCCGACCACGGTGCGCTCGAATGGCGGCGCGCCTGCCGCATCGGCATGCAGATCTGCGGATCGTTGCAGGACGCCCACGGTCACGGCATCGTCCACCGCGACCTCAAGCCCGACAACGTGATGCTCTGCGAGCGGGCCGGCGAGAGCGACGTGGTCAAGGTGCTGGACTTCGGCATCGCGAAGATCGTCGAGGACGACGGCCAGGACCAGCGCAAGGCGCTGACCAAGACCGGGATGGTCTTCGGCACGCCTCAGTACATGTCTCCGGAGCAGATCCGCGGCGAGAAGGTCGATGCCCGGTCGGACATCTATTCCGCCGGCGTGATTCTCTACCAGATGCTCTGTGGCGTGCTGCCCTTCACGGCCGAGACGCCGATGGGACTGTTGACCAAGCACCTGCTCGACGTCCCGCCGCCCTTCGCCACGATGCCGGCGGCTGCCGGGGTCCCGGCGGAGCTCGAGCAGGTCGTGATGCATGCGCTTGCCAAGGAACCGGCCGAGCGCCCGGCCACGATGAGGGAGTTGGCCGAGCGGCTCTCCGAGGTTTCGGGGCTGGCCGCGGGCCAGACGATTCTCGGGCCAGCGGTCGGCGCGGCGCCGGTCGCAACGGCCGTGATGCCCGCGGGCGGCCTGGCGGGGACCGGCGCCCCTCTGCCGAAGACCCAGATCCCCGCTGAGCCGATACGGCCGATCGCCGCAGGGGGGCGGGGCAAGGGCGGCCTGATCGCCGGCATCATCGTCGGCGCGCTGGTGCTCAGCGGCGGCGGAGCGGCCGCATGGTGGTTCCTGTTCGGGCCGGGGAGCATGCCGGCCTCTCAGCAGTATCAGCCCCCGGTTGCGCAGGTCATCCCCCCGGTGGTCCCGCCGGTGGTCCCTCCGGTGGTCTCCCTCACTCAGGCCTCGACGGGACAGGTCGGAACCGTCCCGGGCCCGACCGCACTCCCACCGCTTCCCGCGATCCCCGTGGACGACGAGCAGAGCACGGGCGGAGAGGGCACCAAGACCGGTGGCACGAAGACTCCCAAGCCCAAGGGGGCGGCCTGCGCTTTCTCGGGAACCCAGAACGCCGTCTCCGCGGCCGTGCTCGGCAACCTGAAGGTCGCCGAGAGCGTCATCAAGGGCTGCGCCAAGGGCGACGGGGAGCACAAGACGATCTTCACCTTCCAGGTGCCGGCGAACGGGAAGGCCCTCGACAGGCTGACGGCCGCGATCCCGGGGGACATGAGCGGCTGCCTGTTCCCGCTGCTTCGGCGCGAGCTCGCGGTAGCCGATCCGAAGCCGCACTCGGGCAAGGCGGTCTTCGAACTCGTGCGCGAGAAGAACGTGCTCACCGGTTGCACCGTGCGGGTGGAGGCCTCGCCCCAGCGCACCATGCTTCCGGCGAAGCCGGTGGTTCCCGGGAAGAAGAAAGAAAGCGACAAACCGATCAAGACCGGCAGGATCAAGATCAAGAAGCAGCCCTGACGGCCGAAGCGGCCGCCGCAGAGCGAGGGGCACGATGGCAAAGCTGATCATCTTCGGAACTGATGGCAGGCGCGAGATCGAGCTCGCCGAACACAACACGCTCGGGCGCCTGCCCCAGAATCGCATCCAGATCATCGACCGCATCGCGTCGAAGGAGCACGCACTGGTCTTCTTCGACAAGACGCAGGGCTACGTCTTCCGCGATCTGGGCAGCCTGAACGGAAGCTTCGTCAACAAGCAGAAGATCCAGGCCGACGTGCGCCTGCACGACGGCGACGAGATCACCATCGGCAGCACGCGCTGCATGTTCCTGGCCGAGAGCCCGGGCGCCACGGCGGCCCAGCAGGTCGTGGACGTGAGCGAGGGGGCGCTTCAGAGCCACATCCGCTCGAAGATCGCGCCGGTGCAGGACCGCTTCCTGCCCGAGAAGGAGGTCAGCGACGACAAGGCGGTGCGCGGCGACTACGAGAAGCTGCGCATGACCTACGAGCTGCAGCGAGAGATCGGCCTCGAGCTCAGCCTCGACGAGATCCTCGAGAAGATCCTCGACGCCACATTCCGTTTCCTGAACTGCGACCGCGGCGTGGTGCTGATGAACAACGACGCCGGCGAGTTGCTGCCGCGGGCGTTCAAGATGAGGAAGCCCGAGGACAAGCTGGTGATCTCCTCGACCCTGGTGCGCCAGGTGCAGAAGGAGAAGGCCGCGATCCTCTCGTCGGACGCCCAGATGGACAACCGCTTCAAGGCGGCAAAGTCGATCATCATGCAGGGCATCCGCGCCTCGATGGCGGTGCCGATTCTGCACATGGACGAACTGCTGGGCATCATCCTCGTCGATTCCTCGGTGGCGGTGAACGCATACTCCGAGAAGGACCTGCACCTGCTGAGCAATATTGCCAACCAGACCGCCAAGTTCATCGCCATGGCCGAGATGGCCAAGAAGATCGAGACAGACGCGGCCACCCGCGAGCGGTTCCAGCGGCTGCTCTCGCCGAACCTGGCCGAGCTGGTGGTGAGCGGCGAGCTCCAGGTGGAGAAGGGTGGCGAGAACCGCGTTGCCACGGTGCTCTTCGCCGACATCCGCGGCTTCACCTCGATGAGCGAGAACATGGCCGCTGCCGAGGTGCTGCAGATGCTGAACGAGTACTTCGAGGTGATGGTGGAGATCGCGTTCAAGCACGAGGGCACGGTGGACAAGTTCGTCGGCGACGAGATCATGGTGCTCTGGGGAGCGCCGGTGACCCACGACGACGACCCGTCCCGAGCCGTCAGGGCCGCGGTCGAGATGCAGGAGGCGCTCGTCGAGTTCAACCGCATGCGCGAGTCGGAAGGGCAGGGCTCGCTCCACATCGGCATCGGCCTCAACACGGGCGAGCTGGTGGCGGGCTACATCGGCTCGACGCGAACGATGAGCTATTCGGTGATCGGCGACGCGGTCAACACCGCGGCGCGGCTGTGCTCGGCGGCCAAGGCCGGGCAGATCATCATCAGCGAGCACACCTACTCGTACTGCAAGGACGACTTCGACACCATTCAGCTCGACCCGATCAAGGCCAAGGGGAAGAGCAAGCCGCTCACGGTCTACAACGTGCTCGGCGTCAAGCAGACCACGGCCGATGACCTGACCCGGCCCCACGTCACCATGCCCACCCAGCGCAACCTCAGCTGAGACGTGAGGGCATCCTCGGCTGCGGTCCCTTCTTCGGACGAAAGATGGCTGGTCTCACACCGGAAAAGCCTTTGACAGACCGGGGTCGCGGCGTGGTATGGGAACGGTGTACCGAGAAGGAGGCCCCCGCATGAAGAAAGCAGACCTCGACTGGAAGAACCTGGAGTTCGGATACCGCAAGACGGATTTCAACATCCGCTTCACCTGGCGCGACGGGCAGTGGAGTGCGGGCGAGATGACAGCGGACGAGTTCCTTCCGATGCACATGGCCGCCACCTGCCTGCACTACGGCCAGGAGGGCTTCGAGGGCCTCAAGGTCTTCGAACAGAAGAGCGGCGACGTCGTGGTCTTCCGCATCGAGGAGAATGCAAAGCGCCTGATCCGCTCCTGCGAGAAGATCTTCATGCAGCCCCCGTCCGAGGAGATGTTCATCGACGCAGTGAACCGCGTGGTCAACGCCAACCGGCACTTCGTCCCCCCCTACGGCACGGGCGCCAGCCTGTACGTCCGGCCCCTGGTGATCGGCACCGGCCCGCAGGTCGGTGTCAAGCCGGCCGGCGAGTACATGTTCATAGTCTTCGTCACCCCGGTGGGCCCGTACTTCAAGACCGGCTTCAAGCCCGTGCACCTGGTGGTCGAGGACGAGTACGACCGGGCTGCGCCCAACGGCGTGGGAGACGTCAAGGTCGGTGGCAACTACGCCGCGGGCCTGCGGGCAAGCCTGCGGGCCAAGGCCGCGGGCTACACCGAGGTGCTCTATCTCGACGCGCGCTACAAGCGCTACCTCGACGAGTCCGGGCCCGCCAACTTCTTTGGCATAACGAAGGACGGACGATACGTCACGCCCCACAGCGACTCGATCCTGCCGTCGATCACCAACAAGTCGCTGGTGACCCTGGCCGAGGAGCTGGGCATGCGGCCCGAGCGACGGCCGGTGGAGGCCGAGGAGATCTTCGGTTTCCAGGACGCCGGTTGCTGCGGCACGGCCGCGGTGATCACCCCCGTGGGCTCCATCACCTGGGGCGAGCGAAAGGCCGTGTACTGCACCGGCGACGTACCCGGCGAGTTCTGCACCCGGCTCTACCGCAAGCTCACGGGGATCCAACTCGGCGAGGAGCCGGACACCCGCGGCTGGATCCGCTCCATTCCCGCCGAATAGGGATCAATCCGCAGCGGACACGATTTCGACCCGGACCTCGACGACGCCGTCGCGGATCATGCCGATGCGCTCCGCCGCGGCGCGCGAAAGATCGATGATGCGCCTCGAGTCGCCGAACGGGCCGCGATCGTTGATCCTCACGACCACGGATCTGCGGTCGTCGAGCCGGGTCACCCGTACCTTCGTGCCGAACGGGAGACCGCGATGGGCCGCGGACAAGGCGCCTCTGTCATAG
>CAYZAI010000194.1:0-9106 GCA_964476305.1 uncultured Myxococcales bacterium | reverse complement strand
TACTTGACACGCCCGCCCGTCTCCCGCCACCATCCCGGGAACCGAAGGAGCGCCGGGGAGGACCGATGGTGAAGTTTCTCAAGGGCCTGTTCGTGCTGGTGATGGTCCTGGTGTTCGTGGCCGTGGTCGGCCGGATCTTCGTGTTCCAGCTGGGATATACCGAGTCCTACTCGATGGTCCCCAGCCTGGTGGCCGGCGACACCTTCGTCGTGCGCACCGTGGGCAAGCTCGGACTGGGAGACATCGCCGTGTGCGAGGATCCCGAACAGTCGGGGAGCATGGTCGTGCTGCGGGTGATGGGCCTCCCGGGCCAGACCGTGAGATTCAAGAACAACCACATCGTCATGGATGGCGAGATGATCCAGCACGAAGTGATCGATCCCCTGACCTACGTCGACCGGACCTCCGGCGAGGAGCTGACCTACGCCGTGCGTGTCGCCGACGAATACGTCGGCGGCCAGCTCTTCGAGGTGGCGCTGATGGACCGCGCGGGGGGGAAGGAACAGCGGTCCCTGACGGTCCCGAACGAGCACTTCTACCTCATCGGCGACAACCGCAACCTGGCCCGGGACAGCCGCAACTTCGGCCCGGTGCCGATCGAGAGCTGCATCGGCGAGGCCGTGTTCCTGCTCTGGCCCGGCGACGACAGCGGCGACTTCACCTTCAAGGCAAGAGTGCTCTCGTGGCTGTGATCCGCGCCGCCTGTGCGGTTGCCGCCGTGGCGCTCGCCGCCGCCTCCGCCCGGGCGGAGGAGCCCGGGCCCGCCGCGGGCTACTTCCCCGCCGTGCGCGAGGAGATCGCCCGGCTGGGGGTCGATGCGATCTGCGACGACGTCGCCGGCACCTGCTTCTTCACGCGGTTGCGAAAGGACGGCGCCGGTTTTCGCCTGGGCGTGAGGTGCGGCACGGCCACTCGCACGGTCTACGTCTTCATCGAGCGATTCCTGGAGATCGAGAACCCCGAGGGTCCCTCCCCGGCCCTGGCCAGGCGGCTGCTCGACCTCAACCGGCAGCTGGTGGCGGGCAAGTTCGAATGGGAGAGGGAGAGCAACACCATCCGCCTGACCGCCGTGCTCAGCACCGACTCGAACTTCGACCGCAAGGCGTTCCGCTCGGTCGTGCTGGGGCTCTGGGCCGCGGCCGAACGCCTCTGGCCCGAGCTGACCGCCCTGGCCTCCGCCGGCTAATCGGGGCTGCCGGGGCTCGTGGACGTCGGTCCCAGGGCGGCGCGACGCAGGCGCTCGATGCGGACCTTGTACTGCCCGTCGGGGTGCTCGCGCAGGTATTCCGAGATCATCTGCAGGGCGCCGCGGCGATCCCCGCCCTGGAACCGGCCGAGGGCGACCCGGTAGCGCGCCTCCTCGGCCCTGGGGTGGCGGGGCCTGGCCGCGATGAACCACGTCAGGTCCAGCTCGGCGGCTGCCCAGCGCTTCTCGACGTCCTGGGTCAGGGCCCCGCGCCACAGCCGGGCCTCGGCCTCGTGGTGCCCGCCGGGGAAGGCCCGCAGGAACTCGTTGAAGCAGTGCAGCGCCTCGCGGTGCTTGGCCTCGCGGCCGTCGAGCTTGCACAGCGAGAACCACGCGTCCTCGCGCAGCGCCCCACCCACGGGCGACGCCAGGTAGGACGTGAAGGCCGCACGGGCCCGAGCGGGATCGCCGAGCCGGTCCGCGGCCAGGCGGCCGACCTCGTAGCGGCTGTTCTGGGCGGTCTCGGTGCCCGGGACGAGGCCCGCCACCCGATGGAACGTCCGGGCCGCCTCGGCGTACCTGCCCGCCGCGGAATAGCAGTCCGCCAGCAGCGACAGACCACCGACCAGATCGTCCCCCGAGGACTCCTCGATGGCGCGTTCGAGCAGACCGATGGCGTAGGGCAGATCGCCGGCGGTCATGGCGGCGCGGGCCCGCTGGTACAGGTTCCAGCGCACGTTCGCGGCGTCGCCGACGATCGCAGCCGTCTCGATGCGACGGCCAATCGACGGGGGCTCCGTCCGCGGTGACACCGTCCGTGGGAGGTAGGCCACCGCCGGAGCGAGCTCGAAACCGACGCTGTCCCCGCTGGGCCCGTCGTCGAGCCGGCCGGCCAGGGGCTCCATCCCGGGCGCTGTCAACCGGTACGACAGCGATCCCTCGGGCAGGCGCACGGTCAGCGGCGTAATTCCCACCGCTCGACCCTCCACCTCCACGACCACGCGCTCGGGGCTGCCGGTGAAACGCACCAGCCTGCCCTCTCCGCCAAGATCGAGGTCGAGATCGTCGCCGCCCGGAGGCGCCAGGTCCGCGGTCAGGGCCCGTTGCTCGTCGCCGAGGGGCACGACAAAACCACCGGGGAAGTCGATCATCTCGCAGGCGGCCACTTCCCGCTCCGCCCCGGATCCCGCGGCGGGCAGGACCGCGACCCGACCCTCGACAACGCCCACCCGCGTCGGCCCCTCCGGGAGCACCTCGACGGTGAAGGCGGTGCCGCGGACCCGCACCAGCGCGTCCGGCGTGCGCACGTCGAGCATCCGCCCGGCGCTACCGTCGACCTCGACCGCCAGCCGACCGCGCTCCAGCTCGAGCTCCACGAGCGGCCCCGAGATCCGGCTCACGCGCAGGCTCGTCTTCCCGGAGAGAGCCATCCGCAGATCGTCGCCCGCGCGGAACCCGAAGCGCCCGTCCTCTCCCAGGACGAGGGCCGTGCCCGGGCCGAAGGCGAAGCTCCCTCGCGTTCCGGACAGCTCCTCGCCGTCGATGGAGACGGGCCCCTCGGCGCGATCGACGGCGCCGTCGAGCTCCACGACCCCGCCGGGCACAGCGGCTACCGCGGGCGTGCCGAGGACGGTGGAGGCGGCGCCCCGGTCCCTGCCGTGGGCGATCGCCAACGCCAGGACCGCCAGCACGATCGCCACGAGTGCCGTCGGGACCAGCGCCGGCCGCAACCAGTGCAGGAGCGGTGCGGGTGCCGCGGCGCGGGTCGCGAGATCGTGGGCCACCGGGATCAGCCGGTCCTGGACCGCGCGGATGCGGTCCTCGGCCAGCGGCTCCACGGCGGGCGGCCCGCTCTCGATGACCGTGAAACGCTCGGCCAGCAGCCGGCACGGCTCGCAACGTCGCAGGTGCAGCTCGAGCCGACCGAGGTCCGCGGCATCGAGCCCGTCGCGGCGCGCGAGATCGCGGCGCGCGAGGCGGCATTCGGTGGACGGCGCCCTCATGCTCGGCCCTCCGCAAGGATGCGCAGGATCTCCCTGCGTGCCGACTGCAACCGGGAGCCGATGGTCGACACCGACGACCGGACCAGCCGGGCGATCTCGTCGAGGGAATAGCCCTCGTACATATAGAGGATATAGGTTTCGCGCTTCTTCACCGGCAAGCGGTCGAGAATCTCGTAGATCTGCTGCCAGGAGGCGAGCTGCCGTTCCTGGCTGGCGTCGTGGTGGCTCCTCCGCACGGCCTCCGCGTCCCGGACCGCCGACTGCAGCCGCCGGAGGCGCGAGCGGACCCGGATCTCCTGGCGCGCCACGTTGATCGTGATGCGGAACAGCCATGTCGAAAACGCGGCCTGCCCCCTGAAGCCGGCGAGGGACTGGTAGACGTTGAGAAAGACGAGTTGCACGAGGTCGTCGACGTCCTCTTCCGGGCCGACGAGGAAGCGCAAGTGGCGGTGGACACCCTCCACATGCCGGCGGAACAGCTCGCCGAAGGCCGCCGGGTCCCCACGCTGGGCGCGGGCCACGATATCGGCAATCGGACCGGGCGCGGCCGCCGGGCGAACACCGATTCCCAGCTTTTCGAGTATACCAACCGACATATCCCTACCCCCGCGTTTCCCGCGGTTGCTTTTCTTCGTCTCGACATTAGTCGTTTTCATGGGGCCGGGTTTATGATTTTTTTCCCGCTGCACGGCAATATTCAGTCTTTCACAGCAGGAGCAGTATGGCCAGCCCGAGCCTGGGCAGGACCCAGTCCTGCAGAAAGACCGTCCTGCCAGAGCTTCGAAGCTCGTCGCGGACCAGCACCAGAGCCCCGCCGCCGTCCACGGCGATGGCCCAGGGACCATGGATGTGCAGAACCGCCCGCAATCCCAGCAGGAACCAGGGGTCGAACAGGATGTCGGTCCTCTGCTCTCCGCCTCCCGAGGTGCGGTAGACAGCGAATCCCATCGAGAAACCGCCCCCCGCCGAGAGCTCCACGACCCTGCCGGGAAGGAACACGACGCCGACCTGGACCTCGACGGGCACCGAGCTCGCCGTTCCCGTCACTCCCGCCCCGGTGAAGGTCGCCGTGCCGGACCAGCCCGCGGCGACGGACACCGACAGGTTCCTCGCGGCGGCCCCTTCGAGCCGCAGCCTCGGCCCGGCCACCAGATCGTCCGCCGCGGCCAGGTAGCAACCCGCGAGCCCGATCTCGATGCTTCGCAGGTGGGGGTAGGCACGCTCCGTCGTCGGGCGCGGAGCCTTGACCCCTCCCACCTCGGGAGGCTCGATGATCGCCAAGCCCGCGCCCAGCGGCTCCTGCTCCCCGCCTTCCGCCAGCCGGGCGACCACGACCCCCTCGATCATCAGGGCGATGGTGCGGGCCGTCTCGGCCGGGTCCTCTCCGCGTTTGAGCTCCCGCACCGCGCCTTCGCCCGCCTCGGAGGCCGGGCTGGCCACGGTCACCAGCAGGCCGTCCGGCGGGATCGCCCGCAGGTGAACGACCCAGGTCGTCCGGGAAGCGCTCCCCTCCCCGGCGGGTGGTTCCCCCTCGACGAGCCGGTAGCGCCCGCCGTCGTCCGCCGCAACGCGCACGCCCCGCGGGGCCAGCTTCCGCGAGAGGGCATCGACCACGCACCCGGCCTCGGCTGCCAGCGACGCCTCGTTCTCGACCAGGACGCAGGGACCTCCCCGGCAGGGGTCTGGATCGAGAGCGGGATCTGGAGGGATATCGGAATCGGCCGCGGGTGCCCCCGGCGACGCGACCACCGCAAATGCGGCGATCACGAACGGCGCCGGGAACCGGTATCGCGGGCGCCCCGGCTGTTGGCGATAGCAACCCACCACGTTTTCTCTTATAACCCGGATCGGATGTCCATGGAGAACGAGACGATCACCGCACTGGAATCCGAGCGGCCGGTGGCCCTCGTCACGGGCGGAGCCGTGCGCCTTGGCCGGTCCATCACCGAGACCCTCGCCGCCGCCGGCTACTCGGTCCTGGTGCACCACCACGCGTCGACCTCGGCGGCCGAGTCCCTGGTCGACGCGCTGCGGGTCATGGGCCACGTCGCTGTCTGCCTGCGGGCGGATCTGACCCGCCCCGGGGCGGCATCGCGGCTGGTCGGGGAGGCGCTCTCCATCGCCGGGCGCCTCGACCTGCTGGTCAACAACGCCGCCCTGCTGGTGGCCGACAACGGGAATCTCACCGCGCTCGCGCGGATGAAGGTGCTCAACTACGACGCGGCGGCCGCGCTGGTCGACGCCGCGGTCCCGCACCTGGCCGGCACCCGGGGCTCGATCGTCAATGTGGCGGACGTTGCCGGGATCCGCGCCTTCGAGGAGCACAAGGCCTACTCGCGGACCAAGACCGGCCTGCTGGCGCTCACCTTCCGGAAGGCCCTCGAGCTCGCCCCCAGGGGCATACGCTGCAACGCGGTCTGCCCGGGGACCGTGCTTCCCGCCGCCCACCTCGACTCACGGCAGGTCGCACGCCTCGCCGAGAAAGTGCCTCTGGGCCGCATCGGCGATCCGACGGACGTGGCCCAGGCCGTGCTGTTCCTGGCCGGGGCATCCTATGTCACCGGCCAGATCCTGGCCGTGGACGGCGGCCGGCTGCTGACGATGCTCGAGGACGAGACGGAAGGCGACGGCCCGACCCCGAGCGGCTGGCTGAACTGACACCCCCGATCGCCGGGCGGAGTCGGCGACGGGAAGGAGCCCTCACGGATGTTGTACATAGAGAGCTTCATCCACCGGGAGGAGCTGTCCGCGATCGTGAAACGCTGGATCCTCGACGAGCCAAGGCCCGGAGACGTCGGCCAGCTCAAGCGCATCGTCAACTTCAACTCGTACATCACCCGGATCTGGGGCGACTGGCTGATGCAGAGGTTTCTCGCCGGTCTTGGCGCCGAGCCGCCGCACTCGCGGCCCCTGCACCACAAGGGCGACATCAAGGACCTGGTCGTCTCCCATCCCATCGAGCGGAGCCCGCGCATCGACGAGATGATCGAGCGCTACCGCCGGTTCCCCGAGGACTTCTACCGCGAGACGCCGATCGACGGCCGGGTCTACCTCGGCGGCACCGAAGACGAGCCGCGGTTCCTCGGGACCACGCGCTTCAAGCGCTACCGGCGTATCGCCGAGAAAGGCAGCCGGCGCATCGCCGAGCACGTCTTCCACCGCATCCAGATCGCGGCCGAGCAGCTCGCCGACGAGCGCGCCGCCCGGCTCGGCATCCCCCGGGAGCAGCTGGTCACGCCCCAGGCCGAGATGGAGGAGGAGTTCGCCCACGCCGAACGGCGGATCATCAAGGCGATCCGCAACCGGACGATCCACGAGGAGCTGCCGCTGCTGCCGATGCCCGACGTGGTCGGGATGAAGCTGATCGGCGGGGACGCCGATATCGACCGCCTCGTCGACATCCTGGAGCGGGCCGACGATCTCGAGCTGATCGAGCGGGAACGCCACGACGGGAACTACAAGGCGACCAACCTGCGGGTGGCCTGCCGCCTGCCGCGCGAACAGCTGCTGGCCGCGCCGCCGCCGCCGCACTTCCGTCGCGTGCTGGCGTACCGTGGCCTGCCCGAGGAGACAATCGAGAAGGACTACCGCGAGCTGCTCGAGACCGCAGAGGACACGGTCCACGCCGAGGTGATCGTCTCGACGTTCGCCGAGTTCCTCGAGTCCGAGATCGGACGCTGCATGCACGAGCAGCGGCTGCTCGAGCAGCGCGGCACCCATCAGTACAACGGCCCGCTGGCGAACAACATCCGCGGCCTGATGCACTACATCCTGATCCTCTGCCGCGCACCGGGCCCGGCCGAGATCGACGATGTCCCGATCAAGATGTGGGTGCGCTACCTGCCCGACGCCTTCGAGCAGCAGCAGATGATGCTGTTCGTGGACCGGGACCTCTACCTCGACGCGGTGGAGCCGCCGGCGATCGAGATCCGATGACCGCTGGCGACGCGCCCATCACACTCGCTCCTCCCGCCACAGTGCACCTGATCGGCATCTGCGGCACGGGCATGGGCGCCCTGGCCGGGCTGTTGGCCGAGGCGGGGTTCACGGTCACGGGCTCGGACGCGCGGCCCTACCCGCCCATGAGCACGCAGCTCGCCTCCCTGGGCATCCGCGTGGTCGAGGGCTACCGGCCGGACAACCTCGATCACGTGCCGGACCTGGTGGTTGTGGGCAACGTCTGTCGCGCTGATCACCCCGAGGCCTCCGCCGCGAGGAGGAGGGGCCTTGGGACCGCCTCGATGCCGCGGGCCCTGCACGACCTGTTCCTGCGGGGCCGCGAGCCGCTTGTGGTGGCCGGCACGCACGGCAAGACCACGACCACCGCGCTCCTCGCCTACCTGCTGCACGCCGCGGACCTCGACCCCTCTGTCCTGGTGGGAGGCGTGACCGCGGACTTCGGTGCCGGGTTCCGGCTGGGGAGCGGTCGCCATTTCGTGCTGGAGGGCGACGAGTACGACTCGGCGTATTTCGAGAAGCGCGCCAAGTTCCTGTCCTACGCTCCCCGGGCCGCGGCCATCACGTCGGTGGAGCACGACCACGTGGACATCTACCCCACGTGGGAATCCTACCGCGCCGTCTTCGCGGCCTTCGCCGCCCTCGTCCACCCCGGGCCCCTGGCGGTCTGGGCCGGGGACGAGGCGACCCTCGAGGCGGCCCGCAGCGCCCGCTGCGTGGTCGTGCGCTACGCCGTGGAGGGCGATCCCGGGCCGACGGCGGAATGGATGGCGCGCCCGACGGACGTGGACGGCGGGTTCGACCTGGTCGTGGACGGAATCGACGCCGGCCGTTTCCGCTCGGCGCTGGCGGGCCGGCACAACCTGCGCAACACCCTGGCCGCGCTGATCCTGGCCCATGACGCCGCGGGCGTGCCCCTGGCCTCGCTGGCTGGGGCGCTGCCGGGCTTCGGCGGCGTGGCGCGGCGGCAACAGGTCATCGGCCGACCGCGAGGCATCTCGGTCTACGACGACTTCGCCCACCACCCCACCGCCGTGCGCGAGACCCTGGCGGCCATGCTGCCCCGCCACGATCGCCTGCTGGCGGCCTTCGAGCCCCGCTCGGCCACGGCCTGCCGGAGGACCCACCAGCGGGCCTATGCCGCTGCCTTCGACGGCGCGGCCCTGGCCGTGATCGCGCCGGTGGGGCGGGACCTGCCACCGGACGAACGGCTCGACACGGCGCGCCTCGCCGCGGACATCGAGGCCCGCGGAGTACCCGCCGTGGCCGCACGGGATCTCGATGAGGTGATCGAGATCCTGGCCGGGCGCGCCCGGCCCGGGGACGGCATCGCGCTTCTGTCCAACGGCTCTTTCGGCGGTATCGGCCCGCGGCTCGTCCAAGCCCTCGAGCGGGGGTAGGCACTGGAGCGAGGGTAGGCACCAAGGTCAGCGGTTGTGAAACATTGCCAAACGCGCAAGAATCTTCGTGTCATTCCAGTAGGCGAGGGAGGGCGGAACTCCAATTCTCCGCCCCGATCCGGTGAGGAGGCACAATTGCCAGCAGAGAACCGAGGAAGGCACCCGAAATCGACAACCCGCTCGCTGTCGCGCTTCCGCCTCGTTGTCGCAGGCATGGCCCTTTGGGTCGTCGCCTCCGGTTGTGACGGGGAGAGCGCTGGCAGCGGCGACGTCTGTGAGCCGGAAGAGGTGGTGTCCTGCGCCTGCACCGACGGCGAAACAGGGACGCAGTCCTGCCTGGACGACGGCAGCGGTTGGGGCGAGTGCGTCTGCGAGGAGAACGACACCGGGACCGACAGCGATACCGATTCTGACGCCGACACGGACAGCGACGCCGATACCGACGCCGACACCGACACCGACACCGACACCGACGCGGACACCGACACGGACGCCGACGCGGACACCGACGCCGACACGGACACCGATGCCGACACCGATGCCGACACCGACTCCGACAC
>CAYZAI010000193.1:2334-9121 GCA_964476305.1 uncultured Myxococcales bacterium | reverse complement strand
GCGAGGAACTTGTAGCAGCGCGCCCGCTCGAGCAGCACCTCCACGGTCTCGGACTGCCGGTGCCCGACCAGGGCCGCGTGGGGCTCACCAACGGGCTCCATCCCGGCCGAGGCCTCTTCGGCGAACCGGGCCAGCGCGGCCAGAGCTGCCGACTCCTGCTGCGAGAGCAGGGGCTTCGCGCCCTCGGCCCGGGCGAAGACGCCGAAGGCATACTGGCCGCTGCCCGCGTTGACCTGAAGCCGCGCTTCGGCCTGGCGGTCCGAGTCCGTACAGAACTCGACCCTGGGGTTGCCGGTCGTTCCCTGGTCCGCCGCGAGCTGCTTGCCGCCGGCAAAGACCCGCAGATCGAGATCGCCGATCCCGTCTCCCCCCGCGGCGACGAACAGGTAACAGGCGTCCTTGCGCAGGGTGAGGGGGATTTTCACTTGCTGGCTCTGGGACAGGCCGCCGGTTTCGGCCCGGCCTATTCGCACCCAGTCGTCCCCGGCCTGGTCGGCCAGGGAGTCGAGCTCCAGGATCAGCTCCTCGGCGCTGCGAGCCGCCGCCGCGCCCCGGGCCGCGAACACCGTCACCACGATCGCCACGACCATCAGTCCCGTGCGTGCCATCGTCGAGTCTCCTTCGCGGCGCGCTCCCAAGCGGCGCAGGGGTCGGCTTCGCTCCAACACTCTACATCGACGAGCCGGGGCGGGGCCGGATTCAACCTCCCGGCTTGTGCAGCGGAGGCGGAATCGTCATCGACGAGCGCAGCCTCCCGTCCTGGTCGTCGTCGAAGGGGGTCGAGGCGCGGTAGGCCTGCGCGTAGAGGTGGACCGTAACGACGTTGGCCACGAACGTGGTGAAGAACACGCCCACACCCAGGGCGATGAAGCCCAGGCCGGACATGACTCCGACGACCAGGGCGATGGCCCAGGCCGTCAAGTAGGTGCCCGGGTTGTTCCTGACAAAACCCACGATACGGCCGATCTCGAAGGCCGAGCGCATCGAACCCTTGATCGCGAAACGTATCAGGGCCACTGGCAGCGTCACCGACATCACGACGGTCCATGCCAGAGCCAGCGGCAGCTGGATCAGCGGCCCCAGGCTGAGGTTCGCCGCCACGTTCAGCACCTGCTCGACCACGGCCAGCGCGATCAGCGGCCCGGCCCAGGCGAGGCTGATCAGCATGGGCATCAGCCCCTCGTTGAACAGCCGGCCGAGGCCCTTCCACTCCGGCAGGGTGGCGTCCCGGCCCTCGAGGGCGTCGCACAGGACGCGCATCAGGTATCCCATCACCACGAAGGCAAAGAAGACCGTGAAGAACAGCGCGGTGAAGACGCCGCCGAGGACGAGCTTGCCCCAGGCCCCCGGGGCCTTGAACGCGAAAGTGCAGGAACGCTCGAGATCCATTGCTGTCTCCCCGGCAACTCTATCCCGAAATGCGCCAACCTGCCAAGAACGAGAACGTGCGGCGGGAAGAAATCGGAAATCGGGGTGCCGGACGCCGGGAGGAAGCAGTATGCTGGCGGGGCATGGGGCTCGACGAGCAGATCTTCCTCGCCGTCAACGGTGCGTGCTCGGGGCCCGCGAGCACGACCGCGGCGTGCGTGGTCACCGAGCTGGGCGACGGCCTGGTGCTCGCGCTGCTGATCATCCCGCCGATGCTGCTCTTCGACCGGAGCCGCCTGCGGCGACACCTCCTGCCGATGGTGCTGTCCGTGGCCATCTCCGGCGGCCTCGTCAACCTGATGAAGATCGTCGTGGACCGCCCGCGCCCGCCGGAGGGCTTCGCCGAGACTGCGACCCTCGTGCACACCCCCTTGGGCACACCACCAGATCGTTCCTTTCCCTCCGGCCACTCCCAGACCGCGTTCGGCGCGGCGACGTACCTCTCGTGCCTGTATCCGGCCGCATCGCCGGCTCTCCTCGCCGCGGCGGCGCTCGCTGGCCTCTCCCGGGTGGCCCTCGGGGTACACTATCCCTCGGACGTGCTGGCCGGGTCGCTGATCGGCGCGGTGTTCTCGCTGGTCGGGTTTTCCCTGGCCCAGCGTTTTCATCGCCGGCGGGCGGCCCGCGCCGTCGAGGCGGCCGCGCCGGGGCCTTCCGGCCCGGGCCCCTGAGGATCGCGCGGACAGCCTCCCGGTGTTGCCGTTCCCCGTGCGGTCTGCTAGTGTTCTTCATCGTGTTCGCGCTCCTTCCATGGGCCATGGTCGGATCCCTCGCAGCAGCCGCGCTGGTCCTGCCGGTCGCCTGCTCGGCGGGCGATCGGACCGCGGAGCCGCTCCCTGCCGGCGGCCGGCTCGTGTTCCAGGATGACTTCGATCGAAGCGAGATCGGTGCCAACTGGCGGGACACCAGCGACGGAGCCTGGGCCATCGTGGACGGCGCTTTGCGGGGCCGGGACGCGCGCAACCACCCCCTGTGGCTGACCCGGCGCCTTCCCCGGGATGCGCGGATCGAGTTCACCGCGATCTCCGCGGGCCCGGCCGTCGACATCAAGGCCGAGGTGTTCGGCGACGGCGCGTCCCACGCCCGCCAGGCCTCCTACACGGCTACGTCATACGTCGTGATCCTCGGCGGATGGAACAACGCGCGGTCGATCATCGCCCGGCTGGACGAGCACGGCGCCGATCGCCAGGTGCGAGAGAAGCCCCGGCCGGAGCCCGGACGGCGCTACTCGTTCGTGCTGGAGCGACGTGGCGGCACCCTCCGCTGGTTCCTCGACGGCCGGCCGTTCCTCGAGTTCGAGGATCCGGGACCCCTCGCGGGCCCGGGACACGAGCACTTCGCGTTCAACAACTGGCAAAGCGAGGTGCGCTTCGACGACCTCGCCGTGTACGAGCCATGAGCGGGGAGACGGCGCGATGACGCCCGACGAACAGGAAAAGCTGGTGGCGGACCTCGAGACGGCTCTCGACCGTCTCCAGGCACTCTACAACCAGTTCTTCATGGGGATCGAGAAGCTCGAGCCCACGGTCCAGCGCAAGGAGGTGGAGCGCAGGTTCCAGCTGCTGCGCAAGGAGAAGCTCGCCAACACGGCGCTCAGGTTCCGGCTGCAGACCCAGATCCAGAAGTTCAACACACAGTCCAACTACTGGCGACGGATCAGCCGGCAGATCGAGGAGGGCACCTACGAGCGCGACGTGGCGCGCGCCAGGAAACGCAACGAGCAGAAGGAGGGCATCGATCTCGCCGGGCGGGCCCTCGCCGCGTTCGACGATGTCAGCGACCGGCCGACGCCCGTGGCCAACCTCAGGGACTCCGGGGGGTTCGATCTGGACGATCCCTTCAGCGGGGAGTCGCGGGGCGGTCGCGAGCCCGCCGGCCGGACAGCGCCACCCCGGGAGGTCGACCCCGACCCCGACAAGACGCCGGTCCCCCGGGTCGGCACGGGCATGCACAAGCTCCACGAGCAGCTGATCGCCGATGCCCGCGCCGCCGACGAGGAAGACGGGGACGTCTTGGCCGAGTTCTTCCAGCGTCGCTCGGTGCCCCCTCCCCCGCCGGCCTCGGCCGGTTCCGTCCGGCAGCCGCTGCCTTCGCGCAAGACGGCGTCGGCCGCGGAGCCGGCGCGCGCCGCGGCATCGAAGACCGCACCGAAGACCGCGCCGAAGACCGCGCCGAGGACCGCACCGGCCGTACGTCCCGGGCTAGGCGAGGATCGGATGCGGGCCCTCTATCGCTCCTATCTGGCGGCGCGAAAAAAGACCGGCGAGAGCACGGCCAACGTCACGTTCGAGAAGGTCTCGGCCCTGCTCGGCCGCCAGCTCGCCGACAAGGAAGGCATTCGCGACTTCAAGGTCGTCATCCGCGCCGGCAAGGCCGTCATCAAGACCGTCAAGAACGAGTAGCGCTGCAGCGGGATTGCCGAAGGAAGCGGGTTCGCTACTGAACGCGGGCCCAGGATCCGGGACCCGGCATCACCGGCGGGAAGTTCGAGACGATGTAGTCGGCGCGCCGATTCCGCAGCTCGTCGACGCTGTCCCCCGTCGGGACCGCGAGCACCTCCTCACCGAAGCCCCGCACGTAGACCGAGATCTTCTTCTTGGCCAGGCCGCCGGCAAGCAGGTACTGGGCGATGGCCCGGGCGCGCTTGCGACTCAGCTCGCGGTTGTCGGCGACGGAGCCCACGGTGTCGGTGTAGCCGCCCACGTAGAGCGCGTTGCCCTGGTCGTCACAGGCCTTGGAGCGCTCGACCATCTCGATGATCTTCGGGATCGCCTCGTCGAGCTTGGGCCGCTCCCCGGGCAGGATCTCCCACTTGCCCGATTCGAACACGACCTCCTCGTGGGGGATATGGCCCTGGAAACGGCAAATCGACAGTCCGACCCAGAACTCGTCGGTATCAGTGAACTTGAGGTCGATGCGGAAGTTCTCCACGCCCTTCGGCAGCTCGGGCCAGCTGATGGACAGCACGGTCCCGGCCGGTGCCCCACCGAAGACCTCGACCCGCTGGGCCAGCTCGTTGCCGGCCTCGTCGCACACCGTGAGCTCGGCGGATTCCGCGGACCGGTTGAGCCGGAAGCTGACGGTCCGGGCGGCCAGATCGATGTCGTTCTTGTCGACCTGTACCGCCAGGGCGGGCTTCCTGGCGTCGGCTACGGCCGTGAAACACAGGGCGGCCAGGGCGGCCAGCAGGAACGAAGTCGCACGCATCGTCGCACCTCCATGAACGGGTACGGGTCCCGGACGACCCGTCTACCTGTTCGACAGAAAACAGGAGAAAAAGTTCATTGGCAAGTGCCCAGAATCCCGGGGCGCGATCATCCCGGGCCGTCGAACCGCACGGGGAAGCTGGCCGCCACCTCGAAGGCGAACGTCCCGCCGGAAAGGCCCTCGGCGCGAAAAGCCACCTGGCGGACCCGCGAGAGGGTGAGCTCCTCGTCGCCCCCGTGCATGGGATCCTGCAGGCCGCGGGTCCTGTCACCGGGAACCACGAACAGCCCGTCGTCGCGCATCCGGCACACGAGCGACCAGGGAAGGCCCAGGCTCGTCCAGGTGAACTCGGCGATCACCTCGTCGCCCCAGCCGGCCCCTTCCCAGGAAATCACCAGGTCTTCCCCGCGCTTCACACCGGGAGGCTGCTCCGCCGGGGAGACGCCGTCGAGCTTGACCTCTCCCAGGTCATCCGGAGCCTCGAGCACGACCTCGAACGGTCCAATCATGTCGGTGCCGGATGAATGCAGGGAGTAGGTGGCCCCGGGCAGGAACCGCGCGCCGTGCCCCTCTTCGGTCGAGTACATCACGCCGTCGACGACCTTGAGCAGATCCGGGAAGGCCCTGCTCGGCATCGGAAGCGTCACGCCGTCGATGACGATGGTCAAATCGCCCGCGTCGAGGAGCTCGACCGCGGTCTCTCCCGGCAAGGGCCGAGGCTGCCTGACGCCCAGCACCGGTGACGGCGGACCGCAGGTGTCGAGGGCGACCTCGGATTCCTCCACGTGCCCGACCAGGAACCCGCCCAGGAGATCCTCGTACTCCAAGTCGTAACGGGGGAAGACCGCGGTCAGGGCGAACGGCTCGACGGGCGAGTCGCCGCGTGCATCGAAGCGGCGGCTCGTCGTGCCCCGCGCGATTCCCCGGGAGATCGTGTGGCTCGGAGGAAGGCCGACAGGCTCGCCCGGCGGTTCCGGACAGCCGGTCAGCAGGACCGCGACGACCGCCGGCAGCAAGATCACGGACAAGTTGCTCGATACTGGACGCATGTTCGGTTCCGCGAGGCCTTTCGGGCCGCTTCCGGCGACCGGACCGAACCCGGAACGCATTATCGTCCAGCCTTGTTCCCCGTGCAACCGGCGTATGCGAAGCGTGTACGCGAAGGGGAATGGCGCGCCGCGTCCGAGTGTTGCATACTGGAAGGTGGTCGGACAACAGGGGAGGTCGAATGAAGGCAATCCTGCTCCGTGAGTTCGATTCCAACCCGTCCCTTCACAGCGAAATCGTGGAAGTGCTCGAGAAAGGAGGTCTGGTCTGCCACCCGGCGCCTTCCGGATACAAGCTGGTGGCCGATCTCGGCTCGCCGGCCGCCATCACGGCCATGCTCCAGGCCAAGCGCCGCGTCGGTCATGCCCCGTCCCTGGTGTTCCTGCCGGACGCGGGCTGGGTCGACAAGGTGGCGCAGAACGTGACCGACGACGCGCGCAAGCTGATGCGCACGCTCTGGCCCGGGCCGATCACGCTCCTGTTCAAGGCCAGCGAGGACCTGCATCCCAAGGTGCGCAAGCCGCTGACCAAGGCCAAGGGCTGGCTCGGTGTGCGCGTGCCCGACGATCCGTTCTGCCTGGCCGTGGTCCGCGCGTTCGGTCGGCCGCTGCTCGTCTCCTCGGCCAACCTGGCGGCCAAGCGGGGCGCCCACTCCCTGGCCCAGGTCAAGAAGAACTTCGGCCGCACCGTGGACCTGCTCGTGGACGCCGGGGACATCGCGCCCGCGGTCAACTCCACCCTGATCGACGTCAGCAACGGCTCGCCCTCGGTGGTCCGCGCCGGCGCCGTGCCCGAAGAACGGATCGCCGAAGCCCTGGCCGGTTGAGATCCGATCCCGCTTCCGCCCCGAACGTCCTTGACAGGAAAGCCCGACCTTCTGTAGATCCCGCCGCTGACAGTGCGTTCCGGCTTAGCTCAGTTGGTAGAGCAGGCGGCTGTTAACCGCCGGGTCGGGGGTTCAAGTCCCTCAGCCGGAGCCAAGTAGACCCGCCCACGGACTTCAGGTGGGCACCGTGTTTAACAAAGCCTCGAGGCGCCCCCTCGGGGCTTCGTCGTCTGCGGCCCAGTGTTGGCGGGCGTCAGCGCGATCGCGGACTACTCGACG
>CAYZAI010000193.1:0-2324 GCA_964476305.1 uncultured Myxococcales bacterium | reverse complement strand
AGGTGCTACACCGAAGCCTTCCAGTTAACACCGCGCAGAGTCGCGGTTGACGATACAAGCGGGAGCCCCGTCTCTCGGCGAGGCGGGGCTTTCGTGTGTCTAGGCTGGTGTCAGCGGGCTTGCTTTCCAGGGGGCACTACGAGAACATCGACATGGATTTGAGCATAGATCGGCCGAAGTCAAAGAGCCTGTGTCCAAGCACTGGGAGGCCCTGCCTCTCTCTGTGACTGCGCAAGGGGGCGCTCGTGTACCTGTCGAGATTGACGATAGACAACTTTCGCCAATTTGGCGAAGGAAACCAGGGGCTTGACCTTGCTCTCGCTCGAGGTGTGACGGTACTTGTCGGTCGCAACGATTCTGGGAAAACTGCGGTGATTGATGCCGTCAGATACGCACTGCTGACGCGAGACCAGAGCTACATTCGGGTTCAACCCGAGGACTTCCACATCGACCAGGACGGGCAGCAAGCAAACGAGATCCTCATCAGGTGTCAGCTAAGTGGCCTTGATGACGATGAGAAGGGGGCCTTCGCCGAGTTGTGGCTCGCCAGAATAGATACCGTAGAAGATCATTGACGTATCCGGCACCGACACCAACCCTCTCCTGATGCTGATCTTTCTCGCCCTATTCCTTCGTGGCCTGCGCGCAGCCTTCCGAACGCGTGCCGATCTCGTTGTCGAGAACTTGGCGCTCCGACAGCAGCTCGCCATATACGCTCGCTCTGGTCGTCGTCCCCGTGTCGTCGACGCAGACCGCCGGTTCTGGATCGCCCTCCGCCGGCTATGGTCCCGCTGGGCGGACGTGCTCGTCTTCGTGAAGCCCGAGACGGTGATCCGCTGGCATCGCGATGGCTTCCGGCGTTACTGGGCCCGGCTCTCTCGCAGGGGAAGAAAACCCGGCAGGCCGCCGATCGGGCGAGAGCTTCGCGGCCTGATCCAGCGCATCGCGCTGGACAACCCGACGTGGGGCGCGCCGAGGATCCACGGCGAGCTCAGGATGCTCGGCTTCGATGTCTCGGAACGCACGGTCTCTCGGTATCTGCCGCGTCGACCGCCGCAGCCCGATGCTGTCCAACGCTGGCTAACGTTCCTGCGGAACCACAGAGACGCCATCGCGGCCATGGACTTCTTCGTCGTCCCCACCGCGACCTTCCGCGTGCTGTACGTCTGGTTCGCGATCGAGCACGCCCGCCGCCGCGTCGTTCACTTCGACGTCACCGATCGTCCCAGCGCCGTGTGGGTTGCCCAGCAACTCCGCGAGGCGTTCCCGTTCGACACAGCGCCGCGGCATCTCATTTTCGACCGCGACTCCATCTTCTCCGCACGCGTCGTCGCAACGCTGAAGTCGTTCGGGATCGAGCCGGCTCGGACGTCGTACCGCAGCCCGTGGCAGAACGGTGTCGCCGAGCGGTGGGTGGGCAACGTCCGCCGCGAGTTGCTCGACCACATCGTGGTGCTCGGCGCGCGACACCTCCGCCGACTCCTCACGGAGTACATCGCCTACTACCACGAAGACCGGACGCACCTCGGCCTCGGCAAGGAAACGCCGACCGCGCGGAAGAAGCAGCATCGCCCAGATGGAGACGCTCACGTCGTCTCCCTGCCCCGCGTCGGCGGCTTGCACCATCGGTACGAGTGGCGCGCTGCGGCGTAGATTTGCGGTGACGAGCCATTCGCGCGCTCCGACCACGCCGCTGTGCGTCGCTGTCACCTTCGCGCTGGTGATTGGCCATTGATGACGCATTCGTTGGTCGACGGGAGCTCACCGAACGATCGAAACACGGCGCTTCGACGGCGCGACGCAGGTCGATCTCCCGTTCGATTTCCAGGTTTCGATGCCGGATCGATTATTGGCGAAGCACCAGGAGGCCGATCGCCGTGGCCACGAGCGCCTCGGAGATGCCCGACATGACCGTCGCCGCCCCGCCTTGAGAGTCGAGGGAGAGGTCGTGGAAGGACCGGATGATGCCCAGGACCGTTCCGAAGAGCCCGATGAACGGCGCGTTGTTGCCGACCGTCGCGAGGAAGGAGAGGTTGCGCTCCAGGCCGGGCTTCTCGGCGGCAGTGGCGCCCGCGGCCGCCTCCTCCACCGCTCCGACTCCGCGATCCACCTCGGAGAGCGCCGCCAGCCCGACCGCGGCTGCCAGCCCCCGCTCGATGGACAGCCGAACCCTCGCCCGCTCTACGTCCCCGGCGCGCAGCAGTGCCTTCAGCTCCTGGATGAGAGCCGCGCGTCCCCGGCCCGCGGCGAAGAAGTAGATCGCGCGCTCCGCCATGATGGCGATCGAGATGACCGACAGGGCCACGAGCAGCCACATGACCCAC
>CAYZAI010000192.1:2325-9148 GCA_964476305.1 uncultured Myxococcales bacterium | reverse complement strand
AGGAACGGCGGCACCAGCTCCGCCAACCTCCGGGGTGACGAGGCGATTATGTGCTGCTGGTTGATCCACTCCATCTTCTCGATGTTGAGCGCCCCCTCGGAGCGGTTGACCCCTTCGAGGGTGAACAGCTCCACGAGCCTCGCGACGGGGAAGATCTCCTCGTCCCCGTGGGACCACCCGAGCCGCGCGATGTAGTTCCCGACCGCCTCGGGCAGGTAGCCCTGCTCGCGGTAGCTCTCGATGCCAGCGGAACGCAGGCGCTTCGAAAGCCCGAGGATCAGCGGCAGGTGGGCGAAGCGCGGGACGGGCAGGCCGAGCGCCTCGTAGATGTGCACCTGCTTGGGGGTGTTGGTCAGGTGGTCCTTGCCGCGGATCACGTGCGTGATCCCCATGGCCGCGTCGTCGACCACCACGACGAAGTTGTAGAGGGGCGATCCGTCCGAGCGGGCGATGACCAGATCCTCGATCTCGCGGTTGGGCGTCACGACCCGGCCCTGGACCAGATCATCTACCGCGATCTCGCCCTCCTTGGGCATGCGGAAGCGCCAGACGAAGGGGATGTCCGTGCGGTCCGGCTTGCCGTCGCAGCGCCCGTCGTACAGGGCCGGCTTCCCCTCGGCGATGGCGCGGTCTCGGATTTCGGCGCGCTCCTGTGGCGTGCAGTAGCACTTGTAGGCGCGCCCGGCGTCGACCAGTGCCCGCAACGCGGCCTGGTATTTCTCGGTGCGGTGCGACTGGAAGACCGGCTCTTCGTCCCAGTCCATGCCGAGCCAACGCAGGGCATCCATGATGGCGCGCGTGGACTCGTCGCTGGAGCGCTCCCGGTCCGTGTCCTCGATGCGCAGAAGGAACGAGCCGCCCTCATGACGGGCGAACAGCCAGTTGAACAGCGCGGTCCGGGCACCACCGAGATGAAGCACTCCGGTGGGGGACGGCGCGAACCTCACGCGAACCTTGCTCATGTCTTCTCCGCCTCGGATGGAACGACAGGGACCTCGGGGTTGGTAGCAGATGACCGCCCTCGTGTGAATCAGAAAGGATTCGATGCCCAGGCGGATTCGGCGGGCGTCCTGCGCCGGGCCTTCCTGCGCGCGGCCTTCGCATTCCTCCCGGGGGCCGGCTGCGGCGCTCCGGGCGAGAGAGAGCCGTCGCCTTCCGGGACCGCCGTGAGGTGGATGTCGATGAGCCGATCACCGTCCGCGATCACGACGACCGTGTCCGCCCGGTGCCCGGGTGCCTGGGCCGTGACGACGTACTCCCGTCCGTCCCGGGGGACCAGCAACCGCTGGATGCCGGCGGCGAGCGGCTTGCCGTCCAGCAGCAGCCGGGCGCCTTCGGGCGACAGCGAGAACTCGAAGGCGACATCCCCTGGCCTGTCTTCCGGGATCTCGGGCGCCGGGACAGCCCCGACCGAAGCCTCTTCGCGGACCGGAGCGGGCGGACCTGCATTCCCGGGCCCAGCCCCGGCAGGAGAAAGCAGTGTCAGCGTTGCGAACACCGCCGCCAGCACCAGCGCACCGGAACCCGCAATGGCCATCTTGCGCCGCCCCCAAGACGCGCCGCGCGTCCGGGCCTCCTGCCCCGACCCGGTCGCGATCCACCGCTCTCGCGTCTGGCTGTCGGCCAGGCGACCGGGCGAAGACGATGATCCGCTCGCGCAGCGTTCCCTGTGCCTCTCCAGGCTGCCCGCCCGCTCGGCGATGTCCTTCGAAAACAGCCACTTCATCAACGCCGAAAGGCGGGTCGAACCGACGCGTTCCCCGGCGGCGCGGTTCGCCTCGCCGAGGGCCTGCGCCATCGCCGCCGCCGAAGGGAACCGATCGGACGGTTCGCGGGCGAGGGCCGTGATCACGACCCGCTCGAGGTGGGGGGAGACGGAGGGTTCCAGCTCCCGCGGCGGTCGGAACTCGGCCCTGGCGATGCGGTCGAGCCGCTGGATGTCGGAATCGCCCGGGAAGGGGTGGGTCCCCGTGAGCAACTGGTAGAGCACGACGCCGGCCGAGAAGACGTCAGAGCGCCGATCGAGGGGGATTCCGCGCAGCTGCTCGGGGGAGAGGTAGCCGATCTTGCCCTTGATCGTGCCGCTTTGCGTGTGGGTGATCCGATCCCGGGCCTGCGCCACGCCGAAATCGATGAGCTTGACGTGGCCGCTGTACGACACGAGCACGTTCTGGGGCGACACGTCGCGGTGGACTATGCCGCAGGGCCTGCCGGCGCCGTCCGCCAGCTCGTGGGCCGCGTGGAGGCCGTCGCACATCTTCGCCACGACGTACGCGGAAACCGCGTGTGGCAGTCCGGCCCGCTCCTCTCGCAGCCGCCGCATCACGTTCCTCAGCGATTCCCCCTGGACGAGCTCGCCCACCATGTAGAGCTGGCCCTCGTCCTCTCCCATCTCGGTGATCGCGGCCACGTTGGGGTGCTGGATGCACGCCGCGATCCTCGCCTCGTCGAGGAACATGGAGACGAACTCCCGCTCGCTGACGAGGTGCGGGTGGATGATCTTCACGGCCACCAGCTTCTCGAAGCCGGCCAGGCCGGCCAGCCGGCCGATGTGGACCGAGGCCATCCCCCCTTGGCCCAGCAGGCCGACCAGTTCGTAGCGTCCGACGTGCCGCAAAGGCGGATTGGGGTCTTCCGTCGTCTTTTTCGGAGGCTCGTTTCGTGGAGAAATCGTCATTGGCCCTTCCAATGACAATGTAACCACGTCGAAGGCGGGGTGCATGAACACGGGCCAGCATGTGTGCCGAAACGGTGTCAGGCACGTGAAACATATCGTTAGGATTTGTGTTTTTCGGCTACTTGGCGTCCTTGTCTATCGGGTTTTCATATGAAATGGCGATTTCGAGCTCGCTCCTGCCGTCCCGCTCCAGAAGGGTGACGACAATCCAGGCCCGGTCCTCGACGATCGCGGTCCGCTGCGCTTCGACGACACCGCTCTCGGACCTGCTGACGACGCGGATGACCATCTTCTTCTCGGGAATGCGTGAGCTGAAGTACATGTACTTTCCCGCGGGTGATTGCGAGAACGAACCGTAGATGACCGGGAAGCCGTTCACTTTGATCTCGATTTCGGCCGAGGCGGCGGACCGGTCGGCGTTCGCCACCGAGAAGATCACCTCCGGGATCTTCCCGGTACGCGGCGCTGCCGTCGTCTGGACGCCACCAGAGCATCCGAACGCCGCGAGAACCAGGAGGACCAGGCCGCCCGCTGGCAGTGGCCGTTCGACTGGGATTCTCACTGTGCCAAGCCCCCTTCCCCGGTTCCACCGTCGCGCTCTCGGCCGCCGAGCAGCGCCTCGAGCGCCGCGCGCCCGGTTTGCCCGAAGTCACCCCGATAGTCGTGCCCGGCACCTTTCATGTCCACGAAAATCGCGTCGATTCCCGCGTGCCGGAAGCGCGAGGCCGCCTCCCGGGCGATCCGCCGCCTGCCCGGTGCGCTCATGGCCAAGCCGAGGCCCTTCACACCCGCCGCCCCAAGTCGCCGCGCCCAGTCCCCGGCGAGCCCGCCCTCCCCGCCCTCCACGAGGAACAGGTACGGGTAGGAACCTGGGCTTCCCGTCGCGATGCGAGGAGCGAGGATCGCACCCAGGGAGAACCCGGCGAGCACCGCATCCTCCCGTGTGACGCGCCCCGGATAGCGCTCCTCGAGGGCCGCCAGGGCGGCCTCGATCTCCCGTTGTACGCCGGGCGCGCCGCCCCGGTACGTCCAGCGGTCCTCTCGCGGCGAAGCCCACGGCGTCGGCACGCCCCGCGGGCACAGCACGAACCCTCGCCACGCGGCCACGGGTCGCCACGTGGCGCACTCCCATTCCGGACGATCGAAGTTGCCGTGAAGCACGATGGTCACGGGCCGCGGCCAACTCGCCGGCTCCTCGGGGCCGACATGGGACGCGTCGCGATATCCCGGCACCGCGAGCGGCGCCGGCCGCCGTGGCGACTCCGGCGTCGGCGGCAGCTCTTCGCGGGGAGGCTCGGCGTCCGCCTCGGACGCGGCGGGATCGGCAGTCGGCGCCGCGGGTGCGACCGCGGCCTCGGGCAGGGGCGGCGGTGTCACGGGGACCTCCCTGGCACAGGCCAGGGCCGCGCTGGAGAGGAGCGCGCACATCGATCGCCCGAGCCAGTCTTCCCAGGTCGTCATTGGGTGCGAACGCCGGCGAGGTCAGTTCCCCCAGCCGAAATCCAGGGTCCAGTAGTTGGTCCATTCACTGCCCGACGCCGATGCGTAGCCCACGCCGATCTGGTTCGAGCCCGCGCCCATGATGTTCGCGCAGTGCCCGTCGGAGCCCATCCAGCCGGCGACGACGTCGGCCGGGGACGCGTAGCCCGCGCCGATGTTCTCTGCCGTGGCGCTCCCCTGGTAGCCGGAGTTGGCGATGCGCTCCCAGGGCGTGTCCCCGAGCGGGCCGTCCGGGCTGTCGTGGGTGAAGTAGTCCCTCGTGCCCATGTCCAGGCTGTGGACCCGCGCGGCGCACTGCAGGTACGGATCCATCGAAACCTCCGCGGCAGGCGGAAAACTGCCCTCCGAGCCACAGTCCGCTCCCGCCGTCCGCTCTGTGTTGACGAGGGTCAGCACCTGCTGCTCGAACGTCGCCCAGGCTACGGACCAGTCGGCCACCGACTCGAGGCAGACCACGGGATCCGCGTCGGCGTCGGCATCCGCGTCGGCGTCCGCGTCGGCGTCCGAGTCCGAATCCGAATCCGAATCCGAATCCGAATCCGAGTCCGAATCCGAGTCCGAATCCGAATCCGAATCCGAATCCGAGTCCGAATCCGAGTCACCCGACCCGTCGCCGACCACCTCGTCGTTGCATCCCCACGCCAGGACCGGCAACAACGCCGCCATCGACACCCATGCGAAGCTCTTCATGTCGCCCTCCTTGATTCCTCCGCACGGATTCTATCACAGCCCTCCCGTTTTTTTTACTTGCATTGCCTCGTTGCCCGGGCAATGGATCCGGGTTCACCGTTCCGGAGGAGATCACGCATGAAGGTCAAGAAAATCAGCCACCTCGGCGTCGCGGTGCCCAGCATCGACGACTACCTCGCCTTCTACAAGGACGTTCTCGGACTCGGGTTCACGGGCACCGAGGTCGTCGCCGACCAGAAGGTCAAGGTCGCCTTCCTGACGGTGGGCGAGTCGCGCGTCGAGCTGCTCGAGCCAACGGCCGACGACAGCCCGGTGGCCAAGTATCTCGCCGCGGGCGAGGGCAAGCCGCGGATCCACCACGTGGCCTTCGAGGTCGACGACCTCGAGGCCGCCCTCGGCGAGTGCCGAGACAAGGGCGTGCGCCTGATCGACGAGGAGCCTCGCGTCGGCGCGGGCGGCGTGCGGATCGCGTTCCTGCACCCCAAGGCCACGGCCGGGGTGCTCACCGAGCTCTGCGAGCAGCACTGAACAGGCCCGGCAACGGCCGGGGACAGGAGCGACAGATGGGCAACCGGGACATCCGGCTGAAGATCGAGGAAATGCGCGAGCGCCTGGCCGAGGCCGAGGACCACGCCGACAAGGGCAAGGTCGCCAAGCGCCACGACAAGGGCCAGCTCACGGCGCGGGAGCGGGTCCACGAGCTCCTGGACCCCGGCTCGTTCCACGAGACCGACGCCCTGATGGTCCACCGCTGCACGGATTTCGGCATGGAGAAGAAGAAGCTCGTCGGCGACGGCGTGATCACCGGCTGGGGCACCATCGACGACCGCCGGGTCTTCGTCTTCTCGCAGGACTTCCTGGACTACGGCGGGGCCCTGGGCGAGGTCTTCGCCAAGAAGATCGTGAAGGTGATGGATCTGGCGATGAACAGCCGCGCGCCGGTCATCGGCCTCAACGACTCGGGCGGGGCGCGGATCCAGGAAGGCGTGATGAGCCTGGGCGGCTACGGTGACATCTTCTTCCGCAACACCCTGGCCTCGGGCTACATCCCGCAGATCTCGGCGATCCTGGGTCCCTGCGCCGGCGGCGCGGTCTACTCTCCGGCCATCACCGACTTCGTGTTCATGGTCCGCGACACCAGCTTCATGTTCATCACGGGGCCCAACGTGATCAAGGCCGCCACCGGCGAGGAGATCTCCCAGGAGGATCTGGGCGGCGCCCGCTCCCACGGACAGAAGTCCGGGGTCTGCCACTTCGAGGAGAAGACCGAGAGGGACTGCCTGCGGGAGATCCGGCGGCTGGTCGGCTACCTGCCCGCCAACTGCGAGGAGCCGCCGCCGGTGGCCCCCTTCGACCCGGAGCAGGATCTCGCCGGCGAGACGCTGCTCTCGATCGTACCCGACCACCACAAGACGGTCTACGACATGCGGAAGATCGCGCAGCTGGTGATGGACACGGGCTCCTGGTTCGAGGTGCACAAGAGCTTCGCCCGCAACTTCGTCACCGCCTTTGCCCGCCTCGGCGGCCGGACCGTGGGAGTGCTGGGCAACAACCCGATGTTCTCCGCGGGCTGCCTCGACATCAACGCCTCGGACAAGGCCGCGCGCTTCGTCAGGTTCTGCGACTGCTTCAACATCCCCATGGTCACCTTCGTCGATGTGCCCGGGTTCCTGCCCGGGTCCCAGCAGGAGCACGGCGGCATCATCCGCCACGGGGCCAAGCTGCTCTACGCCTACTCGGAGGCCACCGTGCCGATGGTGACGGTGATCATCCGCAAGGCCTACGGCGGGGCCTACGACGCCATGTGCTCCAAGCACATCGGCTGTGACCTGAACTTCGCCTGGCCGTCGGCCGAGATCGCGGTGATGGGCGCCGAGGGCGCGATGAACATCATCAGCCGAAAGGAGATCGAAGCCGCGCCCGATCCCGAGGCCAGGCGCAAGGAGCTGGTGAAGA
>CAYZAI010000192.1:0-2315 GCA_964476305.1 uncultured Myxococcales bacterium | reverse complement strand
GCTACGTGCGCAACTTCTCGAACCCCTACAAGGCCACGGAGCTCGGCTACATCGACGCCGTGATCGACCCCGTCGAGACCAGGCCGCGCCTGCTGGACGCCTTCGCCACCCTCGAGGGCAAGCGCGTCTCGCGGCCGCACAAGCGCCACGGCAACATCCCGCTCTAGCCGGGACTACCCAAATAGCGGTTCCCGCCCGCTGCACCCCATCCCCCCGGCCCCCTTCCCTGCGAGGGAAGGGGGTGATTCGCTTTTTCTCCGAGCCCCCCTTCCTCGCAGGAAGGGGGGTTGGGGGGTAGGGCGATGCGGGTGGGAAGGGTTCGCCCCGCGGGGTTCGCGGGGACCGCTGGTGAGCGGCTCACTCGACGTAGTTGCCGAGGTTCATCCCGCCCGGGTAGAGGTAGCTGGTGAAAGAGGCGTAGCCGTACGACGTGATGCCGAAGCCCACGTCACCCACGCTCTTCAGCTCGTGGGCGCCGGGCTGCACGGGCTGGCGTACCACCTGGTAGCCCGTGGAACCGATGGGCTCCCATCCGGCCAGGGCGAAGCCGTCCAGGTTGACGTCGACCCCGGTGGGCGCCACCACGTTCACGTAATTCGACGTGTAGGTGTCGGGGACCAGGATGTTGTAGCTGCCCCGCGTCTGGAACAGGGGCACGCCCGAGCCCATGGCCGGATCACCGGCGTTGCTGTCCAGGGCGTACTGACCCAGCAGGAACTGGGCGACGTAGAACTGGCCGCTGGCGTCGATGGCGAAGTCCTGGTCGGTCTCGAACTCGACGAACTGGCCGTTGCCCAGGGTCACGGGCTCGTGCACCGCCGGGTCGAAGGTGATGTGGGTCCCCGGGCTCTTCGCGATGACCCGGTACAGGGTGCGGACCACGCCCGGCTGCTCGGGATCCGGGTGGCGCGGCGCGGTCATCACCGCAGAGTCGCCCCAGGTCTCGAGCGGGAACATCATCTCCTCGAGGTGGTCGCAGGCCCACTCGTAGTAGGGCACGAACGTGCACTGGTGCCCGGCGAAGACCGCCAGGGGCTGGCTCGAGGTCACCAGCGAGCCGGTCAGGTCGGACACGCTCACCGAGCAGAACCCGTCGCAGGTCTGGACCATGTTGACCGGCGGGCACGTGCCCTCGTTGGTCTGCTCCCAGCCCATGTCCTGGCAGAACCAGATCTCGGACGACTCCTGGGGCATGTGCGAGAAGACCTGGAGCACGTCTCCGCGGTTCAGGGTGACGGTCGTCTCGTCACCGGGGTTCAGCGCCGGGACGGAGCTGCCCTCCGCCGTGTAGGTGCTGCTCGCGAAGGTCACGGTCGTGCCGTCCACCAGGCCGGCGATGGCCACGAACCCGGGCAGCCAGGACGACCACGATCCGGTCAGGCTGCCCATCAACTGCTGCCAGTTGCCGTGGCCCCAGGTCGGCCGGCTGACCGCCATGTAGTTGCCGGTCAGGGTGTGCTCTGGCAGGAGCAGGCTGGCATCGTTGGTGTAGGAATACGTCTCGCCGATGCTGAAATTGAGAGGGTTGTACTGGTAGGCGATCACCGGGATCGAGCTCCTGACCTCGTACGCGCCGTCCGTCACGATCGCGGTCGACGCGGCGTTCTTCAGCCCGTCCACCATCGGCAGCGGGATCGCCTTCGTGTCCCCGGGCTGGACGGTGGTCGAGGTCACCTGGTTGCCGCCGCGGGAGACCGTGACCTCGGCGGTCAGCGTGGTCGAGGGGTTGCCGATCACCACGGCGAAGTCGCCGTCGAAGGTGCTCGCGAGCTGGGAGTTGGTCGTGCTGATGGCGATGAAGTCACAGCCCAGGTAGGACTTGCTCCCGGCCGCGCTCTCGCACAGGTCGACGCAGATGCCGTCCACGCAGTTCTCGTTCTCGCCGCACTCCTCGATCACCGTGGCCGCGCTGCCGTCCGCGTTGCACTGCAGGGCGGTGTCGGCCGCGTCGTCGCAGTAGGCCTGGTTCGGCGAGCAGAGCAGGCAGCCGACGGCGGGATCGCAGTAGGGCGTGGCGCCCGCGCAGGCCTGGGAGAGGGTCCAGTCCCCGTTCTCGCAGACCATGAAGTCGTTGCCCTGGCACTCGGTGGCGCCATCCGGGGAGCAGTCGTTGGTCGAGTCGGTGTCGCCGTGGTCGCTGCTGGCGCTGCTCGCCTCGCAGCCCGCGAGCGCCGCCGCCAGGAGCCAGCCCAGGAGAATCGAACGTGCCATCTTCATCCTCGCTTCCGGCCGCGCGCTCGGTCGGCGGAACGGAATCCGCCTCCGGCCCGGCCCGTCATATCAGTACCACGAGAGGCCGAAATGGACGATACTGT
>CAYZAI010000191.1:0-9216 GCA_964476305.1 uncultured Myxococcales bacterium | reverse complement strand
CCGGAAGGCATGAAGATGGATCATCACACCCGAAACCCGTTCATCGCGGGAGGCATCCTGCTGGCGCTCTGGGCGACGTGCGCCTGCGGCCCGGCAGCGGTCAACCCCGCGAAACCGATCGAGACGCCGCGCCAGGTCGCGGCACCCCCGGACGAGGCCCCGCCATCCCCGGTTGTCGAACCCGCGCCCCCCGCCCCGGTGGCATCCCCGGCACAACCGGCGCCGGCGGAGAAGACCGCCGGCCAGCTGGCGCAGGAGCTGCAGGAAAGCCTCGACGCAAAGAAGAGCAGGGGCGACGCCCAGGCCGCGCTGGCCCGGCATGCCGCCGTCGAGGTCGAGTACAGCGGGATGGTGGTCACCATCCCCGGGGACGTCCTTTTCGCCCCGGACCAGGACGTGTTGCTGCCCGCGTCGCAGCCGCTGCTGACCAAGATCGCCGACGCGCTCCTCGTCACCAGCGACCGCAATCTGGTCGTGGAGAGCTACGCGGACGCGAGCGGCCCGGCGGAGGGCGCTGTCAACCTGGCGCGGGCGCGCGCCGAGGCGGTGCAGGCCTTCCTCGTCGCGCAAGGGTATCCGGCCGGGCGGATCCGGGCCAAGGGGATCGGCCAGGACCATCCCGTGGCCACCAACGCGAGCCCGGCCGGCCGGGCGAAGAACCGGCGGGTGGAGATCCTCGTCAGTTTCGAGCAGGAAGTTCCGTTCCAGGAAGGCGCCAGATGAACGACCGCGGGAAGGGGAAGACCGGCAACACGCCACGGAAGCCGTGGAAGACCGGCGCCCCGCCCGGACCGCGGAAGCGGATCGACAACGAGGCGGACCGGTCGGACGTCGATCGGTTCAGGCAGGGCCGGTCCGCGGAGGCGAAGGCCCCTGCCCCGGATCACGGGCGGATCGCCGAGCTGGCCTACTCCATCTGGCAGCAGCGCGGCTGTCCTCCCGGCCAGGACGTCGCCACCTGGCGCGAAGCCGAGACGCAGCTGGGCTCGAAGCCGCCGCGATGATTGTCATCCGCAGGGCCGCGGAGCGCCGCCACGTCAAGAACGGCAAGAAAGAGAGCTGGCTGACGTTCTTCCCCGGGGAACCGCCGGGCCCGCTCGCCGGCGCCTTCGGTCTGCTCACCGCCTTCGACGAATTCAGGTTGCCACCGAACGAGGCCGCCGCGCCCCGCCCCACCGGCGACGCCGAGGTCGTCGTCTACGTCTACCGGGGCGCATTGGCTCAGGAGGACTCGAACGGCGGCTCGGGCGTCGTCCGCGCGGGCGAGTTCCAGTGCCTGACCACCGGGAGCAGCGTCCGCCACGTGGAGACGAACACCTCGTGGACCGACTGGGCCCACGTCTTCCGGATCTCGCTGCTCGCGTCGGAGGTCGGCCTCGAGTGCGCCCACGAGCAGCGGCGCTTCGCGGCCGCTCAGCGCCGGAACGCGCTGTGCGTCGTGGCCTCCCGGGACGGTCGCAAGGGATCGCTGCGCCTGCGCCAGGAGGCGCTGGTCTGCTCGAGCATCCTCGACCCCGGCCATCACCTCGTCCACGAGCTGAAGCCGCGGCACAGCGCCTGGCTCCACCTCATCCACGGCGAGGCCCAGTTCGGTGACCTCGTTCTCACCGCGGGCGATGGCGCCGGCACCACGGACGAGCCCGCGGTCTCGCTCACGGTCCAGGAGAAATCCGAGATCCTGCTCATCGACCTCGGTCCGACGTCGGGTCCGACCGGAAGCAGCTAGGAGCCACCCATGCGCCTCACACTGATCAACCCCTCGAACCCGCTGGCGTCCATCGTCGACCCCGGGAGCAGCCGCTGGAACCGCTTCCGCGTCTGGAAGCCGCTCGGCCTGATGGTCATAGCCGGCCTGACGCCGTCGGACTGGGAGATCTCGATCATCGACGAGAACCTCGGCGTCCCCGACTACTCGAAGCTGCCCCGGCCGGACCTGGTGGGCATCACCGCCTTCACCTCGCAGGCGGATCGCGCCTACGCCATCGCCGGCGATTTCCGGCGCCTGGGAGTCCCCGTCGTCCTCGGCGGCATCCACGCGACGATGCGCCGCGAGGAGGCCAAGCAAAACGCGGACGCCGTGGTGACCGGCGAGGCGGAGAACGTCTGGGCGCAGGTGCTCGAGGACGCCGCGCACCATCGCCTGAAGCCCTTGTACGAGGGCGGGTTCGCGGACATGGCGGCCGCCCCGCCCGCCCGACACGACCTGCTCGCGGACGGGTACGCCTTCGGCTCGATCCAGACGACCCGCGGGTGCCCGCTGCACTGCGGCTTCTGCTCGGTGACGTCGTTCAACGGGGCGCGCTTCCGCAAGCGGCCCATCGACCGGGTCATCGACGAGCTCGGGCGCGTCCCGGAGAAGCGCGTGCTCATCGTGGACGACAACCTCGTCGGCACGAAGCGCGAGGATCTCGGGCGCGCGAAGGACCTTTTCCGGGCGATGATCGACGCGGGCCTCGACAAGGAGTGGGTCGCCCAGACGACGATCAACGTCGCCAACGACGACGAGCTCCTGTCGCTGGCCGCGCGGGCCGGCTGCAAGGGCCTGTTCATCGGCTTCGAGTCCCCGGAGCCTTACGGGCTGAAGGAGCTCCGGGGGAAGAACAACCTCTGCCGGTGCCACGACCTGGGGGAGGCGGTGGAGCGCATCCAGGCGCACGGCATCCTGGTCGCCGGTTCCTTCATCATCGGGCTCGACGGCGACGGGCCGGGGATCGGCAGGCTGATCGCGGACACGGCGGAGCGGTACGGCGTCGACTTCCTGAACGTGCTGTTCCTGACCCCCCTGCCCGGGACGCGCTTGTGGGAGGAGATGGAGTCGCAGCGCCGCATCGTCCTGGACAACTACCCGGGAGACTGGAGCTACTACACCCTGACCTACCCCGTCGCGCGCTTCCGCGGGCTGACCCTGGCCGAGGCGACGCGCGAGATGAACGCGTGCTCGGAGCGGTTCTACTCCCTGCCGCGGATGGCGCGCCGCGCCTGGCGCAACCTCCGGCGCGGCCAGAGCGTGGTGATCGGCGTGGCAGGGGGAATCTCGTATCGGAACAACATCCGGCTCGACCGCGGCAGGCTCGATGATTTCGAGGCGAGATACCGGACGCGCCACTCGGCCGTGGAAGAAGCCGGCGAGCAGCTCGCGGCGGCCGGGTTGTCCCGCATTGGATGCACGGGCTGACCAGGATGGAGAGAAGCGGATCATCGCCGTGGCCGGCCTTGAACGGCAAAGAAACGCTCAAGAACATGCGTACGGAGAGCGATACCGAGTTGTTGCGCACAACGACCGCTCCGGACGTGATGAGCGTGGAGCTGGTGTCGGCTTTCGCCGGAGACCGCGAAATGACGGCCGTCGAACAGGCCCTGATCCGCAAGAAGAAAGCCCGCCGGGGCAACGTCTTCTACTCGGAACTGCTGTACGCGATCTCGCACCACTACTTCGTTCCCGAAATCGCCGAGGAGCTGTGGAACAAGGTCATGCTGAACAAGCACCTGATGTCGGAGCTGCTCGGCAGGAACGTCCGCATCACCGTCGCCACCCTGGACTACCTCTCGAACATCACCAGCGAGCTGTTGTCCCCCACGTTGATCTCCGAGCGACATGTCTCGGAGCTTGCCGACCTCTCGATGCGCGACGGGATGACGGGGCTGTTCAATCATTCGACGTGCTACGAGCTGCTGGAGCTGGAGTTCAGAAGCTACAAGCGGCACGGGGTCGGTGTGTCCTTGATCCTGTTGGATATCGACGACTTCAAGACGGTGAACGATCGGTTCGGCCACCAGGAAGGAGACCGGGTCCTGATCGAGGTGGCGGCGAAGCTGGAAGAACAGGTGAGGGATTCGGACATCTGTTGCCGCTTCGGCGGCGAGGAGTTCGTCGTGATCCTGCGATTCTCCAGCGACGCCGACGAGGCCTGCGGGATCGCGGAGAGAATCAGAGAGGAGGTCGCGGGCATCACCTGCGGCGAACAGCGGATCACCATCAGCGCGGGGGTCGCGGTGTGCGACCACGCGACAGCTTCGCCGCGGGCGCTCGTCGGGAGAGCGGACCGGGCGCTGTACCAGGCGAAGAGGGGTGGCAAGAACCGCGTCGTACTGGGAGCCGGGCCCGCAGACCCACGTCCGCAGCCGCGCCGCGAGGGACTCCCGGAAGAGGCACCTCGATGATGGCCAAGCTGACCATGAGCGACGGCTGCTGCGTCACGGTCCACAACCTCGCCCTGTACCACGGCCGGTTCGACGTCTCGTCCGCCGAGTCCGCGGAACCGGGCGCGGCGGCGACGGCGGCGGACGTGACGGCGGAGGGATCGGGAGAGACCGACCACTGCGAGTTCTCGCTGCCGCGCAAGGCCTGGAAGAGGCTGCTCTACGCGGTGCCGTGCGAGATCGAGCTCTTCAACCGGGCCGTCTTCACGGCGGACGGGTTCGAAACCCTCCGGGACAGTCCCCGCTCCCCCAACGTCCGGATCCGCGGCTCGGCGCTGAAGAAGGCGGGCTCCGAAAGACCCGACGACGCGCTCGCGGGCTGAAGTTTTTTCCCCCTTTTTCCCCGTCTTCTGTCACAAATGAGGCGATGATGGCGAGACGAGCCAGAGGGATCGCGCCGGTGCTCGGGATGGTCCTGGCCGCGGGCTGCTGGCAGGGCGCGGCGGTCGAGGACGCCGGCGCGGGCGGCGCGGGCCCCGCGTCGGTCCCGGGCCAGGAGTGGGTCCACCTGCCCTCCGGCGTGTTCCTGATGGGCTCTTTGGGCATGGCCTGGTCCGAGCCGGTGCACCTCGTCTCCGTCCCCGCCTTCGACATGTTCCTGACCGAGACCACGGTGGCCCAGTACCGGGCGTGCGTGGACGACGGCGCCTGCGAGCCCCCGGAGGTCACCGCCGGGAGCTGCAACTGGGACGTGGAGGGCCGCGACGATCACCCGGTCAACTGCGTCGCGTGGGAGCAGGCCGCGGCCTTCTGCGCCTGGGCCGGGGGCCGGCTGCCCAGCGAGTCCGAGTGGGAGTACGCGGCCAAGAGCGGGGGCAAGACCTCGGCCTACCCCTGGGGCGAAGAGGACGCCACCTGCGCGAGGGCTGTCATGGACGGGATGGGCGGGCTCGAGGCGAGCGGCTACGGCTGCGGCGCGCTTCGGACCTGGCCTGTCTGCAGCAAGATGGAAGGCAACAGCGACCAGGGCCTGTGCGATCTCTCGGGCAACGCGGCCGAGTGGGTGCAGGACTGGTTCCACCCCAGCTACGAGGGCCACCCGCCCGACGGCGACGCCTGGGAGTACCCCGAGGGCGTCTCCCGCGTGCTCCGGGGCGGCGGCTACAGCCTGGGCGCCTACCACCTGCTGGCGGCCAAGCGCGACTACCTGCCCGCCGGGCCCCTGACCGGCTTCCGCTGCGCGAGGTGAGATGCCGTGGTCCGATGGTTCTCCGACCCCTTCCGATTTCCTCAATGACTTCCGCTTGATCCGTGCAGTCCGTACAGCACCGCGGGAACAGGCCGCAGTGCTCTTCTACCAGGAAGATCGGGGCGCGCCGAGCGCCGCGGTGCATCACGTGGTGCCAGGCTCCGGGGCTGACACCTGTTCTTTGTCAGGCCGCGGCCTTGGCTACTGACGCGCCATCAGAGTCCCACATTTCGGACATTTGATCTGCATGCAAGGCACTCCCAACTGGTGCGGTGCGGCCGTCCCGCAGCTCGGGCAGACGCAATTGCCTCCTGGACCCGCAGCAGAGCCGCCTCCGCGGCCTCGGCCTCCTCCACCTCGACCAGCACCCACCCCTCGCCCCGTTCCTGGACCCTCTCCTCTCGGCCCTGTCCCATCGCCTCTTGGCATCTTGTCTCCTCCCTTCCTAATCCTCACTTCTCGAGGTCTTTCGTTGGCATCCGCCAGTCACCTCATTGACAACCTACCACAAACTGGCAATCGAATAACTCAGCCGTGCTCTTTTCAAGCTCCTCCTCGTGCAGAACCCCGTCGGTTCTCTTCAACGCGCCTTCGGGGAGGAAACTGCCCACTGGCGACCCGGCGCGATTCGTAATAGTCTGGGGCAAAGGAGCGCAAAGGCATGACCGAGACCCTCTGGGCGCCCTGGCGCATGGACTTCATCCTTTCCGAGAAGGAGCCCGGGTGCGTGTTCTGCAGGGCCGCGGCCGCCCCGGAGGCGGAGCGCGCCGAGCGCCTGGTCCTGGCCCGGCAGGAGCACGCGTTCGTGATCATGAATCTCTACCCCTACACCCATGGCCACGTCTTGGTCGTGCCGGTCCGCCACGTCTCGCAACTCGAGGATCTCGATCCGGCCGAGCAGGCCGGCCTCTTCGCCCTGGCGGTCGACGCCCAGGTCGCCCTGCGGGAGGCCCTGAACCCCCAGGGCCTGAACCTGGGAATGAACCTGGGCAAGGCCGCGGGCGCCGGCATCGACGACCACATCCACATCCACCTCGTTCCCCGCTGGGTCGGGGACACCAACTTCATGCCCCTGCTGGCGGACGTGAGGATGATGCCCGAGACCCTGGCCGAAACTTGGGCCAAGCTGTCGCCCCGCTTCGCCGGGCTGGAGCGCCTGGGATGATGCCCAACGCCCGGCCCCACCGCCGCCCGCCCCGCTGGCTGTCGGCCCTGGTGGTGCTCGCCGGCGGCGCGGTGGCCCTGCTCGCCCTGTTCTTCTTCGTGCTCAACGATGCCTGGGTCCCGGTGCTCGTGCCGAGGCCACCCTGGAGCGCGGGCCCGGCCTTCGCGGCGTACGAGGCCCACTTCGCCGCGCTGGTGCTCGTGCCGCTGGCCATCGGTGCCGCCGCGGCCACGGCCGTGTGCCGCCGGGCCGGAGCCAGGAGCCGGCGGCGCGCCGGAGAGGACCGGGACCGGGCCGCGCGGCTCGAGGTCGAGATCGAGAAGGTGAGCCGGCTGCTCTCGTCGTCCCGCGGCGGCGATCGGGCGACGCCGTGACAAGGCAAGGAGGAGGGATGTCCGCCACCCCGACGACGACAGAACACCCGCGGCTCCCGGCGAGGCTCGGCATCGCGCTGCTCGCAGCCGTGGCCCTCGCCGGCTGCTACACGGTCCGGGACTCCCAGCGCTACTTCCGCGAGGCGGCGGAGCAGGAGCCCGCGCTGGAGCTGCTGCACCAGACCGCGTTGTACAACGTCTACTTCGATCACGCGATTCGGCGTTGCGTGCTGCACTCGTCCCATACGTGGGGCGAGCGCGGCGGGGGCGGCGGGGGCACGGGCGTCGGCGTGGCCGTGTTCGCCTGCGATCCCGCTCGGATCAAGGCCCGGGTGTACCAGCTGCGCTTCCGCATCGAGGACCTGCGGGATCCGGGCACAGGCCGCCCCCCCCGCGACCCGCGGGTGCCACGGCCACAGGGCGAACAGGAGGCTCCGCCCGCCGCGCCGGCGCAGCCCGCGCCCGCGACGAGACAGCCCGCTCCGGCGACCGACGGAGGCCAGCCATGACCGACGAGCCGCACGACCCCGGCACCGCGGAAGGGGATCGCAGCTGGAAGAAGCGGATCGAGACCGGGGTGGAGTCCCTGATCGGCGAGGGACGGCTGAAGGGCATCATCCCCGAGATGCGCCTGCCCCGCGAGATCGTGAACCACATCCTCGGCCAGGTCGATGAGACCAAGCAGGCGGCGATCAAGGTCGTCGCCCGCGAGACCCGCGAGTTCCTCGAGCGCACCAACCTCGCGGACGAGCTCGCCAAGCTGCTGACCCAGGTCTCGCTCCAGGTCGAGCTGCGCTTCGTGCCCAACGAGAAGGCGATCCGCAAGGCCCGCGACCAGGCGGCCGCCGCCGGGCCGGACGAGCGGAAGCCCCCCCCGCCCTGACCGCGCTTCAGCCGCGCCGCTTCCGCCGGAACAGCAGGCGGTGGACGGCGAGCCCGATCTCTTCGCAGCGAGCCTCCCGCGAGGACCGGGCGCCGGAAGGGTTGAGCCCCGCGCGGTCCGGGGCCCTTCGGTCATCACGGACGACGAGCGAGATCGGCCCGCAACCGACCCCGCCGCGTTTCCAATCACGGTTTTCTTGTGCCTCCCTGCCGCCCCCGGCCCGGCCATGCCCCACTTCGCGTAAGCTAATCGAGCCAAAATCAGTCCCCGCGTTCAACGATCGCCCTCCCGCTGAGCCAATCAGTCCCCGCGTTGAGCTATTCGAAGAGCTCGGCTGAAACGAAGAGGCGCTGCATGCGTAACTTTTGTTTCTTAGGAACGTCCCCTGTTCCCCTGTTCCCTCTATTCCCTCCAGTATCTCAAAACGCCATGCCGATGAAACCGGCGTGGAGGTTGGATGGCTGCCAGTTGTCCTGGGGATAGCCGTTGTCGTTGTGCTCGTTGAAGACGATCGAGTTCTCGTATCCGACCAGAACGGCCAGGCGCCGCATGATGTGGAACTGGTAAAGCAGCTCGAATTGGAGGTACGGGCCGTGGGAGGTGCAGTACCACATCTTCTCCTCCTGCCACCAGATGCGATACACCTCCTGCTGGATGATACCGCCAGCGACACCCACGCCGCCGCGGATCTCGTGCCTCCCGTCCGTTCCGAGATGCACCGGGACCCCGACCCTCGTCCCCAGCGTGCCGTAGTACCCCATCTCGAACTTGTCGTTGCCCCCGTTGGCGCCGCCGCCGCCGGTGATCTTGAGGATGTTCCAGTAGAACCAGCGCCAGCGCAGAGTGAACGCACCCACGCTCAGGTGCCCGCCGTAGTTGCCGCCACCCGTGCGGATCGACGCCCATTCGATGTAGCCCACGTAGGCGTCCTCGGCGGGTTCCTCCGCAGCGGCAGGGGAAGGCGGCGTTGCCGGCGGCGCGTGTGTGCCAACGGAAGGGGGGGCCTGGGCTGAGGTGACGCCGGCGATCAGGGTCGCCGTGATCGACAGAAGCACGCAGATTCGTCGCCTGTCCATGTTGTCCACCTTTCAGCGGGTGCAGCCCGCCTCAAAGGAGGCAGACAGCGAATGTTCGGGGGGCTCCGCGACGAAGAGGCGGATGATGGCATGTCCGACTTCGCCAGACGGTCTTCACCGGCCAGAGTTGACGAAATGTCCTCTTCTGCGACAAATCGCTCACGGCCCGGAAAGCCTAGCAGAGCGGTCAGGGATTCTCAAGAGTCCGGGGTTTCAAGGCCGGAGGCCGGGTCGACCCGCGCACATCGCGTTGCTGTACGGAGTCCAGCGCGCGGGACGAAGTACAGCCGCGACGACGGAGGACGCCGAAGGCGACCGGAGTCAACACC
>CAYZAI010000190.1:7500-9320 GCA_964476305.1 uncultured Myxococcales bacterium | reverse complement strand
CGTATCCGTGTCGGTATCGGCGTCGGTATCGGTATCCGCGTCGGTATCCGCGTCGGAGTCGGCGTCGCTGTCGCTGTCGGCATCGGTGTCCGTGTCGGTGTCGGTGTCGGTATCGGTATCGGTGTCCGCATCCGCCGCGCCGTCGTCGTCGCCGGACGAGCCGCCGGAGCAGGCGGCGAGGACGAAGGCCAGGGCCAGGCAAGCGATCCGCATCGGCTGTGTCATGATCGAACCCCCTTCCGGTGCGGCGATTGTACCACGGGCGGGCGGGGGCGCGGCGATCAGTCCAGCCGGTCGAGGATCGCGATCACCTCCGGCGAGGCCTCGGCCGCGATCGTGCGCAGCTGGTCCGGGTCGAAGCTCACCAGCAGGCACGGGGTCGTCGCGACGAACTCGCCCTCGAGGGTCAGCTCGTGCAGCGTGTCGCGCAGCCCGAAGAAGGTGTCGGCCTCGAAGGTCCGCTGCACCTGCCCGGCGACCCGGTACTCGACCACGCCGTCGGCGATCAGGTAGACGCCCACCGGGACATCGCCGGCCGGGCTGAGCACCTCCTCCTGACCGGCGCGGCGCACGCCGTTGATGCAGCCGAGGATCTGGTCGCGCACCGAGACGTCCAGCGTCTCGGTGACCTTCTGGGTCGAGAGGAACGAATCCAGGCGGTGCAGGGTCGCCGCGGACTGGATGCGGCCGATGACCTTGGGGTACTCGGCGCCCAGCTCCCGGATCTGGGCGCCGGTGAACTGCCACAGTACGCACGTGCCCTCGGCGCGCACCGTGGCGCTGCACGTCGCGCCGGCCGCGCCGAGCACGCTGGACTCGCCGACCAGATCGCCGGGGTAGCAGCTGCGCACCAGGCGCGTCTCCTCGCCGGCACCCGTGGCCAGGCGGATCGAGAGCACTCCGCGCTTGACCACGAAGACGAACGTCGCCGGGTCGCCCTCGTACAGCACGTCGGTCCCCGGGGGGGCGATGGCCTCGGTCGCGATGCCCTCGAGGGCGAAGAGATCCTCGACCCCGAGCCCGATGAACGTCGGAGCCTGATCCAGCCGTTCTATGGGCCGCAGGCGCGCCCGGACGACCTCGAGCTGGGCCCGCACCGGGCTCGCCTGATAGCGCTCGTCACCGAGCACCTGCGCCACCAGGCCGGCCACCTGCTCCAGCGATTCGACGTCCGCCACATCGTGGAACTCCCGGGCGGCGGCCTCGAGGTAGCCCACGCCCAGGTCCAGCTCGCCGAGCAGCAGCTCCAGCTCGCCGAGTTGCCTCAGCACGTGGCCGCGTCCCTCGGGCCGATCGAGGAGCTGAGGCAGGATTTCCCTGGCCTGGAGCAGCTTCTCGCGCTCTCCCGTGGCCACGAGAGTCTCCACCATCTCCTCGAGCACCGAGTGGTCGACCGTTTCGTACACGCTCTCCCGGGGCCCGCCGTCGAACTCCGCGGCGAACCCGGCGAGCTCCTCGTCCATGCCGAGGTCCGAGAAATCGTCGTCGCCGCCGCCGCCATGGCTGGTGTCCCGGGCCGTGGCGAGGGTCGCGAAGGCCGCCAGCAGCTCGTCGTTGGTGGGCCGCTCCGCGATGCGCCCGTGCTCGTCCACCGCCACTGCGCCGATCTCGTGCTCTCCGGTCGTGGTGGCGAAGATCAGCGTGGATGACCAGACCCTTCCTGTCGTGCGCCGAAGCACATTCGTCTCGCCGACCAGGAAGAGCCGGCCATACTCCTCGCCGACCCAGCCCGCGATGATGGCCCGCGCCTGTTCCAGTTCCATGTCCGACATCATAAGACAATCCCGTGAAAATCCCAAGCGGGCAGGATCGTTCCGGAC
>CAYZAI010000190.1:0-7490 GCA_964476305.1 uncultured Myxococcales bacterium | reverse complement strand
AGATCCGTGAGCGCACTGGTGAACACTCCGGGTCCGGACCCATCCGTGGTATGATTCCATTCTGGAATGAAGACGTTTCAGCAGCATCTGCCGTCGCGCAAGACAGGAGGAGAAATGGCCATGAATGTCGTTTTCGGAATCGGTCGTCCGTTGTTCGCTGCCCTTGCCGCACTGTCGCTGGCAGCTTGCGGTGGTTCCACACCCGAGGCGCAGAACCAGGGGGACGAGGAAGTGGACGTTATCGGAAGCATCGTGGGCGACGTCGAAGTCGATCCATCAACGGTCGAAACGTCCGCAGAACAGCAAGGCGAGGCCTACACCGGACCCACGACCCTGACGATCAATCTGAAAGTCGTCGACAAAAAGAACCCGGAAGGCAGCTACACTCTCAAGGACGCCGAGGGCACGGTCATCATCGAGAACGGCGCGTTAGGCGTGTCGCAACAGGTGAACCAGGGAGCCTACACCCTCGAGTTCCGCTCGCCGCTGGTCTTCGGCAAGCCGGTGTACACCGTCGAGAACGTGACCGTGGCCGGTCCGCAGCAGACGATCGACGAATCTTTCCCCGCGGGTCGGATCACTCTCAATACCCACAAGGGCGCTACGTTCAAGAAGTGCACGCCAGTTGCGTTCACAGTGGTCCGCAAGGAAGGCGAAGAAGCCCTCGAGGGTACGGGGAAGACCTGCGCACCGCTGATCATCCAGGCCGGCCACTACGAGATTCGCCTGCAGCTGTCCAAGAAGAAGTACCAGCCGGTGGAGGTTCGCGTGAACAAGGAGCAGATGTCCGAATCCCCGATCCAGTTGGAGAAGTGATCGTTCGCCGTCCCACCGACCGCCCGGCTAGAAAACACGCTCCGGGACGAACACAATATCGCCGGGTCTGAGCACGAAGTTGGGTGCCCGTCCCTGGCCGATCAGCTCCACCGGGACCTTGAATCTCTTCTTCACTCCATCGACGATGCGGATCACCGTCGTGTCATTGGTCTTCGCCATCGAGGTGAACCCTCCGGCGTCGGAGATCGCCTCGACCACGCTCATCCCGTCGCGGAAGGCCAGCGTGCCGGGCTTCTTGACCTGGCCGAAGACCGATACCTTCTTCGAGGTATAGGCCTCGACGAGAATGGAGACCTGGGGTCGCTTGAGAAAACCGCCCTCCACGAGCATCGTCTCGATTGTCTTCGCGACCTCCGACGGCGTCTTCCCGGCGACCACGACCGTTCCGATGAGCGGGAAGTCGATGGTCCCATCCGAGGAAACGCGGTGCTTGTTCGACAGTTCCTTCTCGCCGAAGACCCGGATCTCGAACAGGTCGCCGGGGCCGAGAGTCGTGTCGGGCTCGGAGGCGATGTCCATCGCATCGGCTCCGGACGGTGCCGGGGTTGCGGGGCCGCAGCCAGTGCCTGCCTGGGCCAACATCGACAATATCGACAACACGGGAAGCCGACCTCCGGATCCCGCTCTTCGCCGCTCGGTTGGGTTTGCGAAGGACATGCCGCGTCGTCGCCTAGTAGTGGCCGCGAACGCCACCAAAGATCACGATCTTCTGGAAAGTCACGTACACAGGGGTGGTGTAGATCGCACCGGTATCCGGATCCTCGTAGGGCATATTGTGGTAGAAGTCCGTGATGTCCGCCAGGTACTGGCCGGACACATGGAAGGTGAGCCACTGCAGTGCCCTCCACTCCACCAGCAGCGAGGCTCCGGCCCAGACGTCGCTGCGCTCGGGCGTACTGGGAGTCGCCCCGTTCGGCAACGGCCCGTTGAACGTCGCATAGTCGCGATAGTAGGCCTCACCCTTGAGTGTGGCCACCACGACCCCACCGAACATCTGCGACAACTTCAAGTAGCCGCCGTTTTTCACGAAGTAGTTGCTATAGAAAGAGTCGACGAAATCCCGCTCGCCTCCCAGGCGCACCTGCGTGACCGGCGTGATGAAGAACATGAGCTCGCCCTTGGCCAGGAAGCTGTCGAAATTCGGGCCCGACTCGTAGTTGCTGGCGCCGTAGCCACCGAGAAGCAGGAGACCGAACCGGTCGGAAACGAGTCCCTGGAGCCCGAGCCAGGTCCGGATCGGCAGGGAGTTCTGGTTGATCGAGTCGCTTTCGTAGTAGATAGTCGGCGAAAAAAGTGTTCTCGAGAGAATCGCGGTCTTGGGAAAGACCTTCCAGCGCGTTTCGAAGCGGATGTCGTGAGCGTGCTTGTTGTTCTGACCGCCGAGGAGGGGATCCTCGAAATACATGAAGCGCAGCCGGTAGCCGAGCTCGAGGTTGAGCGTTCCGCCACCCGGTCTCAGCCTGAACCCCACCCCGGGTTCGACCTGCTGCCTAGCCCTGGCGTCCGCCGCGGACTCGTAGGGCTGCAAGGTCCGAAGATATCCCACTTCGGCGAGAAAGCTGAAGTTCCCCTGGGGCAGCACCACGAGGTTCAGGTGGGTGTCCACACCGAAGTCGCTGGCATCTTCGGCCTGCCTCGCGGACGAAAAGTACTGGTCCCAGTAGCCGGCGGCTCCGACGTGGAACTCGACCTTTGGCGGTGTGGGATCCTCGACCCCGTCATCACCAGTCCGGCGTTCGGGCGGGCGAGTCGCGAGGTCCACGAATGGAGTGATCCTCAACCTCCCGGCCCTGCTGGGATCCTCGGCCTGGAACAGGGCATTCGTATCGTAACCTCCCTCTGCCCCGAGACCCAGGTGGAGAACCAGGGAATCCCCAAGCTTGAAACCAGGACCCGCCGATGATGCCCGGTCCGCGAGCCACATCTGCGCCTCGGCGCCGCGCACCATGAGAAGTGCTCCTGCCAGAGCAAAGACTACCGCAGCAATGCGCATGGAGGTGTCGCCTACCTATCGCTACGAAACCAGCAGGAGCGCCACTGTCCGAAAAGAACCCCTCGCGCCCCTCTCAATAAAAACCGCTCGCGTGCTGGGGTTGGTCCACCCATGGTAACTCGAATTCTTCCTCCGATGGGTCTTCTACCGTGATGTTCTCATCGATCTCCACGACTGTCTCGGCATCCCCCAGGACCACATCCGAGTCCCCGACGCAACTCTCCGCCTCGGCCTCCAGCCCCTGGATACGCGAGGCGTAGATCTTCAAAATCATGAAGTGCTGGTTCGCCGAAGCGCTGTCGCTGCTCTGGATTGCGGTCTCCAGAGCGTCCTTGCGCGCCTCCATGCCCCTCAAATTGACTTTGATCTGCGCGAGCTTGTCGTCCAGGCAGGTGATCTTCAGTGTTTCCTTTTCCTTCCGGGCCTGGTCGAGCATGCTCTCGACCTGCTGTTGAATCGAACGGGCAATGTTCAACTGTTCCCCGGCCCAGGCTACCTGTTGCGGTCCCGACAGGAGTTGCTCCTCGTTACCGATGTTCCCGATAGCGACAACGCCGTCGGCGGCCGCTTCCCTCTGAGCCACGGCACTGCCATACACCGCCACTAGAATAGCGGCACCAGTCGTCACACTTGCGGCAAACTTTGTCGCCCTGTTGCTTGGCATCGCCGTCCTCCCTTGACAAAGCGGTCCCAATTTCCTATCCGATTTTCGACCAAAGGCCAACAGAAAAAGCTTCATCGTTCGGCCTCCTGACAGACTGAACTCGCTGTGGATCGCGAGCTTCCGTTGTGACAGTTGTCGCAATCCTCTGTCCCGTTCATTTCGAATTCTTGATCGAAATCTAGGGTCGGCAAGCCGGGCGGACGCCCTTCTCTTCACTCGGGCTCGAGATCAACCGGCAGGCGTGAACATGAAGGGATACGCAAACGTGACCGTGCCACCATCCGGAGGCGGGAACCGGAAACGCAAGAATGCGGACACCATGCAGCTCGCCACCTGTGCTCCGAGTTCGTTGACCGTCGCCTTGGCGCTCGTCACCTTCCCCGAACCGGCGATAGTGAACTGTATCGTCACTTTTCCCTGAAGTGTCGGATCACGCTTGAGCGCCTGTTCATAGCAACCCTTGATGGCACCGATCTTCTGGTTCACCACCTTCGCGACTTGCCCGGGGTCCATCAGACCTGATCCACCAGCAGCCGTTGGGGCCTTCTTCTTGACTACGCCTTTGACCGCACGCTCATTACCTGGGCCCGCCGTCTTCACGTTCTTGTCGCCACCCGCTACCTTGATCTGGTCGATATCCGCAGCTTCCCCGCCACCCTTGCCACCCGCAGGCCCTTTCAGCGAACCGGACTGGTCGCTCGTCGCAACTCCCACACCGGACACCTGCCTGAGGAGCTCGTCCTGATCCGCTCCCACGTCGCCGCCGCGAAGCACATCGACGATGGCCCCGTCTGCGCCGTCGCCACCCAGGGTTCCCAGGATCTTGTTGATTCCCTGCTCGGCGAGTTTGGCCGCCAGCTCAGCCCTCTTTTCGGCGCGCTCCCTGGCGATTTCCTCGGCGGACTTCTTCGGACCGGTATCGACCGCCACTTTTCCCGCCGTTTTCGGCTTGTCGTCCTCAACGGCGTCTTCCGCCGCATCGGTGTCGACGACTTCGTCGCCCTCTCCCTTGTCGGCTTCTTTTTTCTTTTTTTCAAAAGTGGCGTCGGTCTTGGCTGCAATCAAATCCTGCAATTGCAGGAATTTTTCCCATTTATCGATCTTCGGCCAGTCAGCCGTTTCCCACCAGATGATAACACCGGCGTGCAACAGGAACGACACCACCCACAAGGTCATGACGAACCAGTCCATGCTTCTAAACATCCCTCCGCGAACAGCAGCCGGGAGCTGCGGGCGCGGTTGGATCGGCGGCGGCGCCACGAACTGGAAAAGGACTGTCGTGTCACCAACCGTTACCTTGCCTCGAGCCTGGTCATCCAGTGTGACCTGGAAAGTCTTCCCTCTCTTCGCCATCCGGCCGCTCGTCCTGGCCTGAACCAGGTCGACCACTTCGCCCTTGATGGAAACCCGCCCCCCCATGCTCTCGGTAAAATGAAGCGTGTAGTCGCCGCCCTTCGTTTCGAACATCTCGAAACGGCTCGACGGCAACTCCGAAGCGATCAGGACGAAGTGGTTCTTCTCGGAAGCACCGACGGTGACGGTCTCGCGCCGGCGAACGATTCTCTCTTCAATGATCTTCCCACCCTGGATGATGCCTATTCGAAGCACCTTGGGCAACGCCGCGGCGTTCCCTGCTGCCTTCGCGGTCGCTTTCATCCCGACGGGTCTGGAACGACTTGCCACTGGAGTCGCTGGGTTGTCTGCGTTAGTGGCCATCGAAGATTTCCCCACGCGCTACAGCCAAGCGCCGAGGTAGGCAACTCAACAAGTCCCGCCAAGAGCCCCCGGCTTGACCGCGAGCAGTCATCGCTACTACTTCGAGTCTGAGCTCTTTCCGCCTTCGGCAGCGACGAACTTGAACTTTTCGAACTCCGCCTGCCCAGCGGTATAGAGAACCTCGGTGACTAGCCGAAAGCTGGTAGCATTGTGTGCCACAACGAGCGTCGTTCCCTTGAACTGGGTCCCCGTCCTCGCAGAAATCATCTTCAGGTGCTGGACCTTTTCCTTGAGCGCATCATAAAGCGGGTTGATCATCAGGCCTTCCTGGCCATCCCGCTTCATGCTCTCGTCCACCGCGCCGTTCCTGAGATCAACAACCTTGATGTCGTCTACTTGGATTGACTTGGATGAGATGCCGATAACCACCGCGTCCTCGAGCGCCGCCTCTGATGTGGAGCGGGGCAGCTTCAACTCGTCGGATTCCCGGATCTGCACGGGGTCGGAGCCGAAGCTCTTCATCAGGAAGCACAGGATGATGGTGAAGGCATCCATCAGCGAGTTGATCATCAGCTTGGGCGTTTCCTCCCCGCGGGAGCGACGCTTGGCTTTCTTGGCTTCGCGCTTGGATGCCCACAGGGAGTCGACTGCGTCGTTCGAGACGGTCGGCGGCTGCTGGTTCATGCTGGTCTCCTCCCCGCTACACCACGCCGCGGGTCAACGTGACGACCGGGAATAACGGCTCGTCGTTCGTCCCGCGAGAGTAGTCCATCGCCTTGATCAACACCTCGAACTTGATGTCGTCCTCGGCACCGAGGATGATGTTCTGCTCCTCGCGGTGATTGTCCTTGATCTCCTTGAGCTTCCGGTTCAATTCGTCGAAGTCCCAGTCGTCATCCTTTTTCGGGATGTCGGCACCGGCGGAGGCGGTATCCGTGGCCTGGGCCATCCAGGGGAGGCGGTGCTTGGGGTTGACCTTGAAGTGGAACCCCTGGTCGGTGATCATCACCGTGAGGCTCAAGGCCTCGTCCTGCTCAGGCTGCTGCTGCGACGGGGCGCTGGATATCTTCGGCGCGTTCACCGTCAGCGTGACGAACCTCACGAAAACGGCACCGTAGAGCAGCAACGGAATGAGCATACACACCAGATTCATGATCGGGATCAGCGGATCCCCTGCGAACGTGGGCAGCTTCCTTCGCTTCATCGCCATGTGCGTTGCCCTCCAGCGGTAGCACCTTCAGTGCGACGGAACGCAAGCCGGTCGGCTGGAAACCTCCTCGGCACGCGCCGACGCACGGCGCTTTCCGCTACTGTGCGCCGCCGGCGCGGTAACGAGACACCAGCAGGTTCTCGAGCTTCGTCGAGTACTGGTCGATCTCGTTCAAGATCTTCGTCGTGACAGCGGCCAGGAACATCTGAGCCGCCATGCAGGGGATGGCGACAATCAGACCAAAGGCCGTCGTGTTCATGGCCACCGAAATACCTTTGGCCAGAGCGGCGGCACGAGCGTCCGGCGCGGCGGATTCGAGGGCCGCGAACGCCTGAATCAGACCGATGATGGTTCCGAGCAGGCCGAGCAGCGTCGCGACGTTCGCCACACCACCAAGGGTCGGTGTCCGCTTGGTCACAATCGGAGTCACCTCGAGCGTCGCCTCTTCGATGGCGTTCGAAATCTCGAGTTCCCCCTTGTTCGCCCGGGTGAGACCCGCCTTGATCACCTTCGGCAGCGCCGCGTTGGGGGCGGCGTTGCACAGCTTGATGGCGCGGTCGATGTTGTTTGCCATCACCAGTTTCTGGATCTGCCCCATGAACGCGTTCGCGTTGATGTTGTACTTGAAGAAGAGGAAAATGAAGCGCTCGACTATGATGCCGAGGCCGATCACGGACGTGAATGCGATCGGGTACATCCAACCTCCACCCTCGGAAAAAGCCGTTGCGATATCCTGCATCTTCGATTCCTCCTTCTTCGGGAATGACGCCCGTTTTTGCGCCTAGAAGCTCCGTCTAGTGTCTGCCCGACACCCACTTGTCGTCAGAGACCAGCAACCGAGCGAGCAGCATCCTAACACAACGGTTTTCTCCCCAACAAGAGTTTTTTCGCCTCTTTTTTCAAGCTACTCCCAGCCCTCGTCGTCCTCGGTAGCAGCCCCCCCCGCCGGGGTCTCTCCGGTTCCGGCATCACCCGCGCTGGCTGCCGCAGCCTCCCGTTCGGCCTCTCTCTTGGCTTCCGCCTCGGCCTGTTCCGCAGCCTGCTTGAGTCTCCGTTCCTCTCGCTCGATC
>CAYZAI010000189.1:0-9329 GCA_964476305.1 uncultured Myxococcales bacterium | reverse complement strand
CGGACTCGCGCACAAACGCCCGCCGGGCGTGCCGGTGCGGCGCGGCGAGCTGCGCGGCGGTGTTGTGCCGGGGACGGGGGTCGAACCCGTAAGGACTTTCGTCCGAGGGATTTTAAGTCCCTTGCGTATGCCAGTTCCGCCACCCCGGCGGTGGAGAGAAGGGCCTAGAAGTGGACGTGTAACAGGATCTGGAGGTCGAAGGTGTGGGCCCAGGTGTCCTGGTTGCCGATGCCCACCCAGTCGTACATGAGCTCGGCGCCGACATCGACGTTCTTGTGCAGAGCGAACAAGAGGCCGGGGCCCAGGCCCAGGGCCTGCATGCCCGAGGCGCGCTCGCGCCACTCCTGGGAGTCCTGGCCGTTCTCGTCCTTGCCGCGCAGCGAAACGGCGTGATAGGTGGCACCGTAGAAGTTGAACTCGAGGCGCGCGTACAGCCTGAGGCCCTGGTCCTTTTTCAACCCGCCGTACTCGTCCACCAGCTGGCCGCCGCCCAGGAGCTCGCCGCCGCCGTAGTAGAACACCGAGGCCGTCAGGCCCCACATCGGCGGGTGGAGGTTGGTCAGCATCAGGCCGGCGATCTTCATCTGGTCTTCCTTGATGTGCTGGAAGCGGACCCACAGGCCCGCCCGCAGCCAGTCGAGGATGAAGTAGCCCGCGGCCAGCCGGGTGAACATCCACGTCGGCGAGAGGCCGGCCGCCAGGTCGATGCCGTCGTCGTTCTCGGCCAGGCAGGTGTTGTTGCCGCACAGGCCGTCCTCCTGCCGTCCGCCCACCACGCCGGCGCCCATGCCCAGCCCCAGCGATATCGAGATGCCCAGCGTGCCGATGTCCTCGTCGTCGTCCCCTTCGCCTCCGGCGCCCTCCTGGCAGAAGCCCTCGCTGCAGATCTTCCCGCCCAGGCAGTCCTCGGTGGTGACGCAGGCCATGTCGTGGCAGTGGGGATCCCACGGCGGGCAGGGGGCGGCGTCCTCGGGGTTGCACTTGGGCGGGGTCTGCAGCCCCGGCAGCATCGGCTGCTCGCCCGTGAACTCCTCCTCGGGCACCATCCGGATCTCGATGGGCGCCGCGGCGTTGCCTTCGCCCGCGACCACGGAGCCGTCGCCGCCGATGACCTCGATGTAGTAGTAGATCGCCTCGGGATCGAGCAGGGAGATGGCGTCGCAACCGATCAGCATGCCGTAGAGGTTGTCCCTCCGCTGCATGTCTGCCACCTGGTAGACGCTATCCGACGGCATGCGGAAGTAGAGGCGCACTCCCTGGATCGCCACCATCGGGTTCGATTCGAGATGGATGCCCAGCGGGTACATCCGCTTGGCCTGGGTCACGCGGTCGTGCCGCATCACCCAGAAGCCGCCGGGAAGCCCCTGGCCGCCGGCCCCGCCCTCGCCGCCCTGGATCTTGGCCGGGCCGGTGATGCCCAGCCGCTCGCGGACCATGGCGAAGGTCGTGGATACGGCCTCGTTGACCAGTTCCTGCTCCGGCGCGATCGACGGATCGGCCATCAGGGCTATCTTCATGAACTCGGCGCCCTGGGGGACCTGCTGGAGGTACCCGGCGTAGAGTGAGCCGAGGGCCAGGTAGACGCGGGCCAGCAGCGGGCCCTTCACCTGGTACTCGTCGCAGCGCGAGAAGGCCTGCTCGAATTGGATCTGTGCCGTTGCCAGATCGAGGGCGACCACCGCTTTCTTGCCGGCGACGAGGAAATCGATGATCTCGCGCTCCTTGACGGGATCGATGGCCGGGGTCGCCGCCGCGGCCGGGGCAGCTGCCTCACCCGGTGGCGGCGGGGGCGTCGGCGTTGCCGCGGGACCCGGTGGTGGCGGGGGCGTCGGCGTCGCCGCGGGACCCGGTGGTGGCGGCGGAGGCGGAGCCTGGGCCAGCAGCGTCGCACCGGCCAGGAGCAGAGCGGCTGCCAGTGCGGTGGCGAACATCGTCTCGGTGAAGTGTGACCGTGCGCATCTCGTGGTCATGATCGACTCCTCGCGAAAGAAAGACGTTTTATACACAGGTGTCGGGCAGGGTGGCAAGGGATATGGGCCGCATCGTTTTCGGCCGCCGCTTGCGCTCGATCCGCCGTTCGATGGCCTCGCCCTGGAGTTGGATGAAAAGCAGCGCGGCCTGGACCTGGCCGGAGGTCAGGGGCAGGACGAACTCGACGCGGTTCTCGGCGACGGAGATCTCCAGGCGGTCGAACACGCCGCCGAGCCCGACCATGGCCAGCAGCGGGTCGGCGCCGGCCTCCCGGGCCAGGTTCCGCCACTTGCCGGCCAGACGCTCGAGGGTCGCGACGCTCGCCTCGAAGTACACCGTACCCTCGAGCCGCACCGGGTCCGAGAAGATGCCCTTGATCAAGGCCCAGCGGAACATCAGTTCCTTGTCGCGGCGCAGGCCCAGTCCCAGGGCTCGGGCGTCGGTGGTGGCGAGCAGCGCCACGGGCCAGTGACCGGCGGCGTCGGGCCGCAGGTGCGACAGGCCGAGTTGGTCGATGTGGGGCTCCGGGGCGTAGAGCGCGGGCGCTTCGGGCGCCACGAGGCAGGTGACCTGGTCGGGCCAGCGCGGCGCCTCCGCGGGCGGCGGCCCTCCCGCTGGAGCCGAGGCCGGGCCGGCATCCCCGGGCGGCTCGGGTTCGGCATAGGGATTTTCGGGCGGCGGCAATGCCGGGGGCGGCGCCTCTGGGGGCCGCCTTTTCGCGAACGGACCGTCCTCCACGGGAGCGGGAGGCGCCGACTCGACGACGAGCACGCGGCCCGAGCCGAGCAGGAGCCAGCGGTACTCGCCCGGCACCTCGGCCCGCCAGCCCTGGCCGATGCGCCGCAGCGAGAAGCCCGGCGCCCTTCTTCGCTTTTCGGTCAGCCTCGATTTCAGCCGCTCCTCGCCGGAGTCGTAGGAGGCCACCACGCGGAAGCTCCCCCAGTCGAACGGGTCCGTGGCGCTCACCAGCAGCCCCTCCACTTCCTGCCCCGGGTCCATGCCCGTGGCCCCCGCCATCTCCTGGTACATGCCGAACGAGCCGAGGGCTGCGGCCAGGGGTTCCTGGTACTCGGTGCCGCGGAACGAGGCCAGAGAGAGCCAGAGCAGCCACGAGGGCTTGCCCTCGGTGAACCGGAACAGGTCGTGCAGGCAGATCCCGCCGCCGTCGCCCGGTCCCGCGTCCCCGGGAAGGTCCGCCGCGGCCACGGCACGGTCCGGCCCTGCGTCGCCCGGTCCCGCGTCGGCGAGCGCCGCGGTCATCGAGGGGGGAGTCTCGGCGACGGCCTGCCCGGTTTCCGGCCCGGTTTCCGCGGCGGGCGGCGGCGCCGGGGGCTCCTCCAGGGCGGGCGGCGCTGGGGGCTCCTCCGGGGGCTGGGGCACGGGCTCCGGGCCGCGGTCCGGCTTGCCGGGCAGGCCCTCCACGACTTCCATCTCGACGGCGTAGTCGGCGACCGGACGGAAATCCGGCCGGTTCCAGAGCACCAGCGCGAGGTGGACGAGCAGCGAGACGGCCGCAGCCACGGCCAGCCGGTGCCACAGACGGTCCGTGGTCCTGCCGCCGCGGTCTGGCATCCGGGAATCGGAGCCGGCGTCCATGTCTAGGGGTTTACCTCATTCTCGCTGTCCTGAAAAAAAGAAATGGCCCGTCACCGAGGGCGGGCGGTGACGGGCCGGACAAGAGAAGGAGCACTGAACAAGCCAAGCAGACAAACGGTCTAACGAGCCAAGCGCATCGGACAAAGATATGTATGTTATGCGGCGTCGCTATCCAGTTCTATCCAAGCCGCCGCGTTGTCGGGATCAGGTGATGCAAGGCCGGTGCCATGTGCTTCCAGGGCGTTCTCCAGCCATCCAACCACCTGTTTTCACTGTATTTCGATCCACTCCGCCCTCCCGTCGACCGATCTTCCCGCCCTCGCCGCCGGACGTCCCCCGCCGAAACCGCGACATCCGTGTCAGGCCCGCCACAAGACCCTGAACAAATTGCGAGGTTGCTTCTGGATTCGAAGGGGAGGCCGGTCTTCCCGGTCCGAGAGAGGGCCCCGCCCCGGGCGGAACCCCCGCGCCGAAGTCCATTCTGGTCGAGGGGCTACTCCGGGATGGCGATCGGTGGTCCAATCAGCCAGGAGCCCGACCAGTAGTACGTGTAGACGGACAGCGCGTTCGGGGCCGTGTGGCCGTTCGTGGCGGACGTCTGCCACGGGGTACCGGAAGAGGAAGTGCTCCAGCCCGATGGAAGGGCGGGCGCGGTGACCAAATCGAAATCCTCGCCGTAGACGGGGCATTCCGCGGGGAAGCTCTCGAAGTCCGTCTCTGCGACGCAGATGTCGTCCACGTGCCAATCCGCGCTGCGGCCATAGAAATAGAACGCGACACGGATGCTCTGGCCGCGCCAGTACGAGAGATCGAGAACCAGCCCCAGACCCCAGCCGCTGTGGTCTCCCTGGTTGCCCATCTCCCACTCGTCGGCCAGGAGATCCCAGTCTCCGTCGTTGACATTGGTGGACGATGACGGCCCGATCCATATCTCGTGAATGTCCTCGTAAGGTTTGTAGTCGTCCGCGCGCTCGTAGAAGAAGAGGTGCACGGGCGGCCCGCTGTCCGTGTCGGTGCTCACCTCCACGTCCTGCGACTCGAGCGCTCCGATGTCGGCATACGGGGGGATGCCCGTGTTGGAGTTGGACGACGCCGCGTCGTCCACGCGCGGATCGCCGAGCAGGTCGAACGGCGGCAGCTCGTACCACTCCGACTCCACGCTGCCCTTGGCCGCATCGATGCACGGTGATCCGGCGCCGAGGTGGAGGTCGATGATCTCGAACCCGTCCGCCGCGGCGACCGAGCCGGTCAGGTCGCCGAGGACGTAGACGGTGATGGCGTCGTTGTCGTCGATGACCTGGAGCCGCGGATCACCCATGTCGGGCTGGAGAATCAGCCCGTGCAGGGCGTGGGGCGCCCAGGTGGCGCTCCATACCGAGAGCGCAGTGCGGTAGCTTTCCTGGTCGAACGAGACGGCGCTCCAGTTGCCGGTCTGGGCCGGGAGCCCGCTGAAGAGCGGGTCGGCATCGATGTTGCCGACACCGGTGAAGCCTCCGCCCTCCACGTCGCAGAACTCCACCTCGGGTGAGGAGGACTGGGTGTAGATCTGATCGCCGTCGTTGCCCCAGAAGATGCTGTTTACGAAATCCGCGTTGGAGTCGTTGAGGAGGATCGCTCCGCCTTCCCCGTCCTGGTCGATCGTGTTTTCCGTGATGGTGAAGTTGCTGAAGTCGTTGAACATGTCGTACAGGTACATCCCCCCACCCGAGTAGGCCGAGTTCCTGTAGACGAGCACGTTCTCGCAATCCTCGTCGTACGAGGAGCAAAGAGCAAGACCGCCGCCCCGAGTGTCGGCGGAGTTGGCCGCGACGACGAGGTTCTTGAGCATTCCATAGATGGGGTAGAGCCCCCCGCCCTGATCGGCGGTGTTGTTGGTGAATACGCAATCGACCACGTCGTCGGCCCCGTACAGCCCGCCGCCCTTGTCCCCCGCGCTGTTGCCGTCGAACACGCAGCCGATCACGTCGGAAGGAGAAGATCCGGACCACGTGAGGCTCACGCCGCCGCCGTTTCCGGCGGTCGCCGTGTTGCCCAGGAACAGTGACTCGGAGATCTGCGAAGTCCAGTGGCACGTACAGGCGACTCCCCCGCCGCTGCTCGCCGCTGTGTTGCCGTCGAAGATGTCATGGAAGACGAGCAGGCTGGCGTCGGTGCCCGAGATCGCTCCCCCGCTCCCCCCGGACGTGTTGCCTTCGAAGCGGCACCGCTCGATGACCGGCGCGCCGTCGTCCAGCCTGATCGCCCCGCCGTTTCCCGCAGCCGAGTTGTTCACGAACAGGCAGTCCGCGACGGTCGGCGTCGAGTTGTCCGTCAGGATCGCCCCTCCGGCAGAGGTGGTGGTGTTCTCCGAGAAGGTGCAGTCGGTTATCGAAGGATTCGTTTCGTCGAGGAGCTCGATGGCGCCGCCCTGGTTGCCGGTGAAGTCCGATCCCGAGATCGTGGCCGAGCCCCCCGAGAGCATGATCGCCCGGTCCAGGTTGCCGTCGAAGAGACAACCCTCGATGATCGGCGAGGCGCCGTTGCCGTAGATCCCCGCGCCCCCGGAGTAGAGGCCGCCGCCGAAGTGGAACCGGTACGCGAAGTTCCCGGTGAACATGCAGCCGCGGACGATGGGCGAGGCGCCCACAAGGTACAGGCCGCCGCCCGAGGCGTACTCGGCGGCCTCCCCGTCCGCGTTTCCCCCGGTGATGGTGAATCCGTCGATTGCCGCGTCGTTGGCTCCGGTGACCACGTGGTACACCTGTTCGAAGCTCTCCTCGCACGCGTGCCCGTCGAGCACCGTGTCATGGGCGGCGGGATCTCGCTCGTCGCGAGCGGACTCCGAGCCGCTGAATCCGCCATAGAGCCACACGCCCGGCTGCATCTGCACCGTGTCGACGAACTCGCTGTCGAAGACGTAGTAGGTCCCCTCGGCCACCCAGATCTCGCACTGGTCCACCTCGGCGTTCGCCTGGATCTCGGCGGCGGCGGCGTCGATGCCCTGTTGCACGGTGTCGAACGCCCCGGCCCACGATTGCCCGTCGCCGCCCGGCGCCGAGTCGAGGTCCACGCGGAGCGCGCAGAGCACGTCGCAGTCCGGGCCGTTCAGACCGCCCTCGCAGGTGGCGCAGCCGTCCAGCTCGTTCCAACCCTCCGGACAGATGTCGCAGGCCTCGCCCTGCCACGGCGGCAGGCAGGTCGTGCAGTCGGTCGCCGGGTCGTGGTTCTCGATGCAGGCCGCGCACCCGGCGTCCGGATCCCAGCCCGGCGGGCAGACGTCGCAGTCGTCGCCCTGCCAGTTGTCCAGGCACGCGGTGCAGTTCGACGCTGGATCGAAACCGGGCGCGCAGATGTCGCAGTCCGGTCCGGACCAGTGCTCCACGCACTGGCACTCGGCCGAGTCGTTGCCGAGATCGGCGCACGACGCGTTCTCGGTCGGGCACTCCTCGGCCAGGGCGCCCTCGTTGCCGCAGGAGTCGAACCAGTGCACGTTCCCGTCGATCCCGCAGTGGAGGTAGGCCTGCTCCGCGCAGATCGGGTCGATCCACACGTCGTCCACGGCCCAGCCCGCGTCGGTCGAGGAGTAGTCCGCGCCGAAGAGGAAGCGCACCCGGAACTGGGAGACGAGGTAGGTCTCGGTCACGGCGACGGAAACGCGCCCCCATTCGCCGCCGTCGATGTCGCCAGACCAGGCCTCGTGCCCGTCAACCTCGGGGACCGGGCTGCACGAGGAACCCATGTCGAGCGTTCCCACGTAGGCCGGGGCCGGCGTCACATCTCCCCAGGTGGAGCCGCCGTCGCTCGAGAGCTGGACGAGCCCTCCGTCGTACCATGTGCCGCTCGACTGGCCCTCGAAGAGGTAGTGGTGCCAGAAGGAGAGCTCGACGCCGGTCGGCGATCCTGCGCACGCCGAGAGGTCCATGACCGGTGAGACGAGCCCGGCCGTCTGGCAGTTGGAGTAGTTGCCGCCGAGATCGGTCGCCCAGCACCACGTCCCCGAGTGGCAGTTGGTGTTCGAGGGGTCGCCCAGCTCCCACGGGTCGTCGTTCGCATCTCCGCTCGTGGGCGCGTGCGAGAACCCCTGCTCGCCGGACTCGAAGTCGAAGCCGTAGGCCGCCAGGGCCAGCGCCTCGGCGCACTCGTCGAAGCCCGTGTCGGTGTCGGTGTCGGTGTCGGTGTCGGAATCGGAATCGGAATCGGAATCGGTATCGGCGTCTGCATCCGCGTCCGTGTCTGCATCCGCGTCCGTGTCGGCGTCCGTGTCCGCATCGCTGTCCGTGTCCGCATCGCTGTCCGCATCGGCATCAGCATCCGCGTCCGAGTCGGCATCCGCATCGGCATCGGCGTCCGCATCGGTCCCCGGGTCGCACTCGCAGTCGCCCCACCCGCTTCCGTCCGAGCGGCAAGTCCGCGCGCCCGGTGATCCGTCGTCGCAGTTGCAGGCCTCGGTGCGCCCCGGCTCGCACTCCAGATCCACTCCCCCGTTCCCGTCACCACACGCCGCGCCGAGGACGCCGAAGAGGAGCACGAACGTCTTCCTGAACATCGTCATCTCGCCCTCCTAGGGCTGGTACTCGTGGGCGCCCATGTCCGCCAGGATGCCCGGGTTCCCGACGCCGGCGATATCGACCCGTGGATTGTCTTCGATGTCGAGCACCGGCGCGACGAGGTCGTTTGCCGTGTCGATGCACGATGAGGTCGGCCCGAGGTGCAGGTCGCCGGCAGCGGGGTTCACGAAAACCGGGTCCTGATCCCGGTTGCCCAGCCCGGCCCAGCCGCCCTCGAGGTCCGTGAACGTGATCGTCGTGGCGCAGCTGCCGTCGGCCACCACTTCGTCCGGCGAGTCTCCCCAGAGGATGGAGTTGGTCACCTCGGCCGTGCAGGTCCCGGAGTTGTACGCCACTCGGATCGCGCCACCGGCCGCAGCCGCGTTCTGGTTGAAGGTGCAATTGATGATCTCTGGCGCGGCGCTGTAGAGAACGGAGATCGCCCCGCCGTCGGCCGCGGCGGTGTTGCCGCGAAATACCGTGTTCGTGAACGCGGCGATCACGCTCGCGCCCTGGAGGTGCACCGCGCCTCCTCCGCCGTACGAGTCGTTGGCCGTGAAGCGCGTGTCGGAAACAGTGAGACCTCCGTGGTTGGCGTAGATCGCCCCTCCACCGCTCGACGAAGAGGTGCCGGTGGACGTGTTCCCCTCGAACGTGCACGCGGTAATGGTTGTCGGTTCGCTGCCTGTTCCCAGCGCGCCGCCGTACCGGCCGGTGTTGCCGGTGAGCAGGCAGCCCTGGAGATCGAGCGTGGACGCCGATGTCGCGTAGACGGCGCCGCCGTAGTAGTCCGCCACGTTGTCTGTCAGATAGGAGTCGACGATCTCCACGACGGCGTCGGTCCACACGGCGATCCCGGCGCCGCCATATGCCGTGTTCCCTTCGAACGTGCACGACGCGATGGTGACGTTCCCGCCGTCGAAAAACGCCCCTCCCCCGAACGAGCTTGACCCGTCGCCGATGTTGTCTTCGAAGCGGCAGCCGGTGATCTCGACAAGCGAGTCCCGCGCATAGAGCCCACCTCCGAGATCGTCAGCCACGTTGTTCAAGATCACGCAGTTGCGGACGGCGAAATCCGTCGCGTCGCTCACGAACACGCCGCCGCCGTGCTCCTCGTCGGTTTCGTAGATCCCGTTGGCCCGGCCCTCGGCGATCGTCAAGCCGTCGACGACCGCGCCGTCGGCGCCGGTGACCACGTGGTAGACGTGGCGGGTGGCCACGGCGCTCTCGTGGGCG
>CAYZAI010000188.1:5293-9413 GCA_964476305.1 uncultured Myxococcales bacterium | reverse complement strand
CCCGGCCGAATCGCGGAGGAATCTCGTGGGTAACTTCAATTTCTTAGGAACGTCCCCCAGTACACCATCGAGAGAAAGGGTCGAAATGGAAAGAGATGTTATTAGGCTCGACGGTAAGGATCTTGCCAATGCCGTTACGATGTCTTTGGACGTAATGGGCTTCGACAATAAGGCCTTTGCCGAGGGGATCACAAGTGGTCATCGGACCTTGCAGCAAAAAGCTTTTAGGGCCTTTTTGAATTGTATATGGGAATGGGCCAAGCGTAAAGAGACCGGGGAATACGACGAGCGAAATAGAGTAACGGTCGAGATCAGTAAGAAGATCGTAGACGTTGTAGGAGATGTAGGGATCCCATTTATCTAAGTTCAGGAAAGCCTAGCAGAGCGGGGGTGACGCATCAACAGTCCAGGCTGTCAGGTTGGAACTTTCCGCCACCAAAAAGAAGACGAGCCGAAGCTCGCCCCTTCCCGGTCTTCTACGCCGCCACCTCGATCCCCAGCGTGCCGAAGGCCTTGGCCTTCTCGTCGCCGGAAGTGAAGACCAGGACGTCGGGATCGTCGCTGTCCGCGGGAACGAACGTGGCACCCGCGAATCTGGTCCCGGAAATCGCAACTCTATTGCGGAAAATCGCCCTTTCCCCGCAGCAGTGTTGCGGAAAACAGAGAAAAGCGCTATTTCTCCGATCGATGTATGTCGATCGCCTGATTCCCATCGCCGAAGAACTGCGCACCAGCAGCGTGCTCCTGCTCGGTCCGCGGCGCACCGGCAAGAGCGCCTACATCCGGCACCAGGCGCCGCCCCACCGCGTCTACGACCTGCTGAAAGCGGACGTGTTCCTCCGGCTCTCCCAGCGACCGTCGCTGATCCGCGAGTCCCTGACCGCCGACGACGGGCTGATTGTCATCGACGAGATCCAGAAGCTCCCCTCGCTGATGGACGAGGTCCACGTGATGATTGAAGAGCGCGGCGTGCGCTTCCTGCTCACGGGCAGCAGCGCCCGGAAGCTGAAGCGCGGCCACACGTCACTGATGGCGGGCCGTGCCCGGACCCGGCTGATGTCGCCCTTCGTCAGCCGCGAGCTGACCGGCTTCGCCCTGGACCGGGCCCTCGAGTTCGGCATGCTCCCCCCGGTGCACCTGTCGCCGGAGCCCCGCGAGGAACTGGACAGCTACGTCGGCACTTACCTCCGCGAGGAGATCCAGGCCGAGGCGCTCAGCCGCAACATCGAGGGGTTCTCGCGCTTCCTGTCCCGGGCCGCGCAGTGGAGCGGCGAGCTGCTCAACTTCGAAGGCATCGGGCGCGACAGCCATGTGCCCGCGCGGACCGTGCGCGAGTACTACTCCCTGCTCGAGGACACCCTGGTGGGCACGATGCTCGAACCCCTGCAGACCACGGGCCGGCGCAAGGCGGTCTCGCGGGGGAAGTTCTACCTCTTCGACATCGGGGTCGTGCACGCGCTCTGCGGCGAGCGAGGCCTCGGGTCGAACACCCCGGCGTTCGGCAGGGCCTTCGAGCACTTCGTCTGGCAGGAGCTTCGCGCCTGTCGCGACTACTTCGCCCACGGCGGGTCGATCCACTTCTGGCGGGACGTGGGCGGGGCCGAGGTCGACTTCGTGCTCGGCGGATCGGTGGCGGTGGAGGTCAAGTCCTCGGTGCTGGTGCACGACCGCGATCTCAGGGGGCTGCAGGCCATCACCGAACAGGACGACTTCCCCATCGCGCGCCGCATCGTGGTCTGCCGGGAGCCCGAGCCGCGCCGGGTGGGGGGCATCGAGATCGTTCCCTGGGAGCTGTTCCTCGAGGAGTTGTGGTCCGGCCGCGTCTTTCCCGGATGAGTCGCCGGCCTTCCGTTGACAACCGCGGCGGCGGCGGACATGATTCCCCGGTTCGCTGGGAACGGATGGGTACCTGGTGGGCCCTGCGGACTTCAAATCCGTTATTGCGCGTTAACAGCGCGCTGGGTGGGTTCGATTCCCACACGTTCCCGCAAAGAGCGCCTCCCTAGCGGACCAGCGAGAGCAGCATTCCCAGCAGCGGCCGCCCGGCGGCTCCGGCCGCTGCGCAGCCGCACGAGCTCGAGCCTTCGTCGTCATCGGCCTCGCCCTCGTCGTCCGGCGCGCCTTCCTCGCTGGGAGCGCCTCCCGCCACGCAGTCCATGGCCTGATCGTCGTTGTCCCAGCGCATGATGATCTTGCCGCGGCCCACCAGCCAGCCCCGGTGGCAATCGGAGAACGACACATCGAAGATGGGCGAGTTCACCAGGGCGAGCTCAGCCATGCCCTCCGCGGGGATCGCCTCGCGGTAGCCGGCCTGGTGCTGCCAGGTGGCGCCGCCGTCCGCCGTCAGGAACAGCCCGTTCGAGCCGTCGGACTCCCAGGTCGCGGTCGTGCACAATGCCACGCCCACCTGCCGACCGAAGAACCGCACCTTCCAGCAGGTGCCCGGCACGACGCTGGCTCCCATGCCGACGAAACACTCCTCGTCGGGGAAATCGGGCGGGGCCGCGGTGGTCCAGGTAGCGCCGCCGTCGGTGGTGGCGCCGAGCACCGCGCCCCCCTCGGCGTGGGTACCGCCGGCCAGCCAGCCCTCGTCGAGGTTGACGAACGAGATTCCGTTCACGGCGTACGAAAGCCCGGACGCCACGGTCTGGACCGTCTGGCCACCGTCGTCAGAGCGCATCACGAAGCCGCTGCCCGCCGGGTGGCCGGGAGTCGTCTCCTCGGTGATGGGGTCCACCTCTTCGGAGGCCGAGGCCCGCCCGCCAGCCAACCAGACCGTCTCACCCACCGCCGCACCCGATGTCAGGCTCGCATCCGCTCCCGGTATCTGGACGGTGGTCTTCGACCAGGTCTGGCCGCCGTCGTTCGAGTACGCGCACTTGCCCGTGCCGCCGACTATCCAGATCGCCTGCCGGCTCGGCGATATCGCGATGTCCGCCGCGTAGTCGCCGTCCATCATCGTCCCGGCGCCCAGGTTCGCATCTGGGAGCGCCACCCAGCTGGCGCCGGCGTCGGTGGAGCGGAAGGCCGCCCCGAACAGGTTGACGAGCATCCCCGTGCTCTCGTCGACGAACTCGATGGCGCCGCCATAGCCCTGGAAGTCACCGGTGGACCATGTCTCCCCGTCCGTCGTGCGGAAGTACAGTGGCGAGGGGTTGCCGCCGGCCTGGGAGAAGCCCGCGGCGCTGGCCAGGATCGGGCCCGCCGCGCCCACGGCCAGCAGGTTGTCATCCTCGTTGCCGTTGCCCTGCTGGTAGGTCCAACCCGCCAGCAGCGGAGGAGGAGCGGTGAGGGTGGCCGCCAGGGCCGTGGCGGCGAGGAGTACGAGGGGTCTTGTCATGGCGGGTTCTCCTTTCGCGTCGCGGTGTGCGCCCCGCGGCGGATCTCCTCCGCGGCGCGCTCCAATGGCCCGAGAAACGAGTCCGGGACATGCAGCCGGCCCGGGCCGCGGCCGAGGCGGATCCCGGGTTTGGCCCGGCCGTGGAAGTCCGAGCCGCCGCTCGGCAACAACCCCAGCTCCGCGGCGAGGCGCGAGAGCCAGGCCGCCGTCGACGGCGGGAGGCCGGAGCAGCGGACCTCCATTCCGGAAAGCCCCGCTCCGGCGAGGTCGTCCACGAGCCGCCGCAGCTCCGCTCCCTGGCGGCGGGTCTGGTTGGGATGGGCCAGGACCGCCACGCCGCCCGCGGCGCGGATCAGGCGGATGCACTCCCCCGGCTCGAGGCGCCGCTTGGGGATATCGGCTGGCCCGCCCTTCGCCAGGAAGCGCGCGAACGCCTCGTCCGTGTCCCGGACATACCCCTTGCGGGTCATCACCTGGGCGAAGTGGACGCGGCTCACGATATCGCCGCCGGCGACCTCGGCGGCTTCGTCGAGGGACACCGGCAAACCGATGCGCTCCAGGGCCTCGGCGATGCGCGGGTTGCGCTCCCGGCGCATGGCCCGGACCCGGTCGAGTCCCTCACGAAGGCCGGGGTGCTCGTGGTCGATGAACAACCCGACCAGGTGCAGGGTGCCGCCTTCGAGCCGCGCGGACAGCTCCACCCCGGGAACGAAGCGCGCCCGCGCACCATCAGCCTCGGCCATCGCCTCCGGGATGCCGTCCACCGTATCGTGGTCGGTG
>CAYZAI010000188.1:0-5283 GCA_964476305.1 uncultured Myxococcales bacterium | reverse complement strand
GGGCCAGGGCGGTCAGGCCCACCTGGTCCGCCAGCCGCACCAGCTCGGCGGGCCGCAGGGATCCGTCGGAAGCGGCGGAGTGGGTATGCAAATCGAGCACGGCCCGGGTCTAACCGCGAATCCGGCACGGGTCAAACATCCGCAGCCAATGCCGGGGATTTGCGCCGGGCCGCGGGACTGCCGCATAGTTCACTCCAATGGGCCCTCGGACAACACCGGTCGCCAGCCTGATCGCCGCTCTTCTCGTCATCGCGGCCCGTCCGGCGCGCGCCGGCGAGGACGACCCCGCGTTCCATACGCTGGTCCGCGCCGGCTTCGGATCCATCGACGAGGACGGGTTCGTACTGCTGCTCGCCGAGGAGGGCCTCGAATGGGGAGGTCTGGACCTCGTGCTGTCCGGCCCGTTCCGGCTGCGTGTTATAGACCGCGATCCCGGTGACGGCGCCGTGCTGCGCGAGCAGGACTGGGACGAACCCTCGGATTTCGCCAGGGTAGTGCCCCGCGCCCGCTTCGAATACCCGTGGCCGGAGGGCGCACTGCGCATCGAGGCCGGTGAGCAGGACGGCGTGGGGATAGGCCACGGCTCGGTGTTCGACCACTTCCGCAACTCCACGGACATGGACCGCTACCAGGGCGGCCTGCTGCTGGACGTCGGCCACCGTGGAACCGGGCTTGAATTCGTCATTGAAAACGTCATCGATCCCGAGATCCTGGGCGGAAGGCTCCGACTGGCGCCCATCGCCTGGTTCACGGAGACCCCCGCGGCCAGGCGCCTCGAAATCGGCTTCACGGCCGCGGCCGACTTGGCGGTAGTGCGCAACATCCCCGCGGTCGGAGGGCCGGTGCCCGAGGAACGGACAATCCCCGTGATCGGGGCCGACATCTCCGTGCGTGCGGTGGATGGCGAGCGCTTCCTGCTGGAACCCTACCTGGACGTGAACGGCATGGACGGGAAGCCCGGGCTCCACGCGGGGCTCGGGGCCGGCTTGCGCCTGTCGCCAGACCGCGAGATCTGGCTTCACCTCCGAGGCGAGTACCGCTACCTGGGTGGCGACTACCACCCGGCGCTGTTCAACCCGTTCTACGAGCACGACCGCCGATTCTGGTCCCGTGACCCGGAAACAGGTGAGCCCCGTACCCTGGCCGATCACCTGGCCGAAGTCGAGGATCCGGTCTCCCACGGCGGGATGGCGGACGTCACGCTGAACTGGGACGGGGCGGTCCGGGTCCAGGTCCGCTACGACGCCGAGGGCACGAATCGCCCCCACTGGATCCTGGCCCGGGTCGACGTGCGACCGGGAGACTGGTTGGCCATCGGCGCCTTCTACGCCGGTCGGGATCCGGACCAGGGCCCCGGCATCTTCTCGTGGGACGCGCTGATCGGCGCCGGCGCCACAGGGCGGATCTACGGCCCGCTCCAGGTCTCCACCGAATTCACCCGCCGTTACCGCTCGGTGAGCGGGGCCATGCCCCTTGCCAACGAGACCGGGATCTGGCTGGGCTTGATGTTCGCCTACTGATCGACTACCAAGGGAGGCGGGTTTCGATTGGGGACTGGTCGGCTGGCTGTTTACACCCGACCCGGCAACTGCTAACATTCCGGAATCAAAGAAGTGGTGGAGGTATCCAGAGTATGAGCAGATGTCCCCATTGCGGCGGCGCGCACAACGCAGACAACCACTTCTGTCCCGCCACTGGCAACCCCATCGAACTCGGGCCGCGCCTGATCGGGCTCACGTTGCTCGACCATTTCCGCGTGGTGACGATCCTCGGCGAGGGGCCCACGGGCATCGTGCTCGAGGTCGAAGACGTCCGCTCCGGCCGGCACCTGGCCGCCAAGTTGATCCACCCGCAGTTCACCCGCCAGGGAAACGCGGCCGAGCGCCTGCTCTCGGAGGCGAAGCGCGCCGGGACCCTGGGTTGCCCACACATCGCCCAGGTGGTCGAGGTCGGCCGCGACACCGGCGCCGCGCCGACCATCGTGCGCGAGTTGATGGTCGGCGAGTGCCTCCAGGACATCCTCGATCGCGTCGAGAAGCTGCCGCTCCTTGATGCGATCCGCATCACGCGCGAGATCCTGCTGGCGCTGCGGGCAATCCACGGCGCGGGCCTGATCAATCTCGATCTTTCGCCCGCGGACGTGTTCCTCGATCGCTCCTCGGGCGAGGTCGTCACTCGTGTCGTCGATTTCGGCGAGGGCGTGTTCAAGCAGGATCTCAGGCTGCCCGGCGGTGAGAAGCCCGACAGCCATGCCTACTTCGCCCCAGAGCAGCGCCGCAAGGGAAGCCAAATCGATGCCCGAGCCGATCTCTACGCGGCCGGCGCCATCCTCTATCATGCGCTCGCCGGCGCACCACCGGCGCCGATCCCGACACCGGTGAACTCGGTGCGCAAGGAGGTCGAGCCCAAGCTCGCAGCGGTAGTCCACAAGTCCCTCGCGGCCTCGCCTGGGAACAGGTACGGAAAAGCGGACGATTTCATCGCCGCCCTCGACGAGGCGGCTGCCAAGATCTCGGCGCCCCCCCCTCAGGCGGTCGCCCCTGCCGCGCCGGCCGCCGCCCCGGTGCCGAGCACCAAACAGACCCTGCCTTCGACACCAATGGGGCCGGTTGCGCCCGCGCCTTCGGCGGCCCCCACGGCTCCGGCTCCGGCCCCGGCCGCGCCCGGGGCCCCGGTGCCCGCGGCCCCGGTGCCCGCGGTCCAGTTGCCCAATCTCGCCTCCGCGCCCATAGCGGAGACGGCACCCATTGCCACATCCGAACACGAGATGGAGAGCCGCCGCGAGGAGCTCGAGCAGCCGTCGGTCATCGTCGACATGCCCGAGGTCCGGTCGGCGAGCAGGAAGCGCGCGTTGGTGGTCTTCGGTGTTGTGGCCGCGGTCGTGGCCGCCGTCGCCGCGGTCGCCTGGGTGTTCGTCTTCGGTGCCGAAGAGCCGCCCCCGGTCGAGGTCGAACAAGTCGAGATTACCATTCTCGTGACACCCAAAGACGCGGCGGTGAACGTCGACAGCAAGCTCGTCGAAGGCGACCCGCGCGTGGTCAAGATCGAGCCCAGCGAGTCCCTCCATACCATTTCCGCCAAGGCCGAGGGCTACGAGCCTCTTGAGAAGGATGTCAAATTTGACACATCGAAGACCGTCGAACTCGCGCTGATCGAGGTCGTGGCACCCTCGGCCGACGCCGGCGTCAAGATCGAGGACGACACACCCGTCATCGAAGAAATCAAGGAAGAGCCGATCGAGGTGGTGGAACCGACCCCCGAGGCACCGGTTGTCGAGGAGATTCCGGCACCCAAGCCGGCGGCACCCAAGCCGGCCGCGTCCAAGCCGGCGGCACCCAAGCCGGCCGCGTCCAAGCCGGCGGCACCCAAACCGCCAGCAGCCAGCAAGCCAGCGGCACCCAAACCGCCCCCCGCGGGCACCAAGCCCGCGACGAAACCGAAGAAGAAGGGAGGGTTCGACACGTCGAACCCATACGGATAGGATGTCCACCCGAACCGGAGGAAGCTCGATGAAACGCATCCAAATTGCATGGTTCACCGTGCTCGCGCTCGCGCTGCTCGCGGCCTCGCCGGCCCAAGCCCAGAAGGCCAAGGCGAAGAAGCTGTTCGACCAGGGTGTTGCGGCGATGGACGAGCATGACTACAAGGCCGCCCTCGCCTCGTTCTCCGAGGCGTACAAGGTCGCGCCCCACTGGGCCGTGCTGGCACACATCGGCAACTGCCACGCCAAGCTCAACGAACCCGTTGGGTCGATCAAGGCCTACGAGCAGTATCTCAAGGAGGGCGGCGACGACATCCCCGCGGATCAGCGTGACTCCGCGCGCAAGGCCCTGAGCGAACAGCGCCGCAAGGTGGGCATGCTGATTCTCCTTGTCAAGCCATCGGACGCCAAGGTGAAGATTGACGGCGAGTCCATCGGCAGCCCGCCGTTCGAGGAGATCCTGCTCAAGGCCGGGCCGCACCACATCCTCGTCATCCGGGACGGCGTGGAAGAAGATCGCGACATCAGCATCTACTCCAGCAAGGAGTTGCAGGTGAAGATGTATCCCAAGGAGGATGGCGGGGCCGCCGTGGCCCCGGTGCCTGCACCCGCGCCGCCGGCCAAGGCCCAGCCCGAGCCGGAGCCCGAACCCGAGCCGGAGCCCGAGCCGGAGCCGGAGCCCGAACCCGAGCCGGAGCCCGAGCCGGTGGACGGCACCCTGGTCGTGAGCGCCAACGTCGAGGGTGCCAGCGTCGACGTGAACGGCGAGGCCGCGGGCGAGGTCCCCTACGAGGGCACGCATGCGGCCGGCCCGCTGAGCCTCGGGGTCAGCGCTGAAGGCTACCTGCCCTACCGCGGCGACCTGACGCTCATGGGGGGCATGCGCACTGGAGTGAGCGTCTCTCTGGCAGGCGAGGACGAGGAACCCGATCGCCTGTCGCTGCCCTTCTGGATCGCGGCGGGCGTCGGAGCCGCGGGCCTCATCGGCGCCGGCGTGGGCTGGGGAATCTTCGCCTACAACAACAACTCCGAGCAGAACTACGCCGACCAACTGGCCGGGCTGCCGAACGCCCCGGACGGCCAGCCCTACAACTGGAACGACTACTGCGCCGACGGCCAGGTCGCTCCGGGCGCGGAAGAGTACTACTGCACCAACGAGTGGAACCGGCGGGACTACGAGGACAAGGCCAAGGTGGGCCTGGGCATAGCCATCCCCAGCACGATCCTCTTCGCCGCGGGCGGCACCATGGCGGCCCTGTTCTACTTCAAGCCGGAGTGGTTCTTCGGCGCCGAGAGCGACGCCGAGATCACGGTTTCCCCCATCGCCACGGGCGACCACACCGGGCTGCTCCTCGGCGGCCGGTTCTAGGGACTCGCTTTTCCCGCCTCCCGTCTCGAACCGCATAGGCCCAGCGATCCATCCGAAAAACAACATTCGCGCACTCCCAAGGCGTTGTGCTATGAACACATCAGGAGAAATACGCTCGGGACCCTTGCCCGGCGACGATGAAACGAGGTGGAGCCGATGATACGGAATTTCGTTCTCTGGTTTCTCGCGGTTGCCTCTATTCCGTTCCTGACGACATGCGACGACGGGGCCCGCCTCGTCGGGCTCGTGGACGGCGCCGGCGACCCGAACGCGACCAGCGGCATCGTCGGCCCGAGTTGGGAGAACTGGGAGTCGGCGAAAGGGGTGGTCATGGTCTCGCCGGGGGGAGGGCTTTGCACCGGCACGTTGATCGATCCCCAGGTTGTGCTCACCGCGGGCCACTGCGTCAAGCTGAACGACGCCCAGGGCACCT
>CAYZAI010000187.1:0-9429 GCA_964476305.1 uncultured Myxococcales bacterium | reverse complement strand
ACGGACGCGGATGAACCGCGTCCCTACGAGGAGGAACACCGGGGGTCGCGAGTGTTCACTTTTCACTTGGCGGGCGCAGGCCGCGGGCTCGGAGCTTTTCCCCTGCCGCGAGATGTGCGACACACGGCTTGTCGAACCTCGAAGGAGACGGAAATGAACTACGGCGACCGGGGAGAAGCAGTCCGAAAGCTCCAGCTCGCGCTGCTCGAAAAAGGGTTCGAGCTGCCGCGATGGGGCGCCGATGGCGCACTGGGGAACGAGACCTGGGCCGCCCTCCAGCAGGCCGCGGACAGGTTCGGCATCGACCCGCTTCCGGAACCCGCGCCGGGCGTGGCCGTCTACCCCGACCTGATCGCCGCCGTCCTCGCGCCGCCGCAGACCGACGACGCCGAAACCGGCGACCGCTTCGCGCTCATCGACCTTCGAACACAAAGGATCGCCTCCGCCCCCAGGATCCGCATGACCCCCCAGGGCAAGCCCCACCAGCGAGCCCCCACCGCCGTCACCGGCATCTGCCTGCACCAGACCGCCGTGCGCTTCGGCGTCTCGGCGCGGCAACTGGCAAGCGCCGGCGGCGACCGCGCCGTGGCCCTGGCCCGAAGGGCGCTCGACATCGCCGCCCATGCCACCGTGTTCCACCCCGACCCCGCGGGCACCCACGGCCCCCTGCTGGTGCCCTGCGCCCCCCTGGCCTGGCACGTGAACCATGCCAACGGGATGAACCCGACCACCCTGGGGATCGAAGTCGACGGGCTCTACGCCGGGGTCGAGGACGACCCGCGCACGGTCTGGGGCGACAAGCCGCCCACCGCCTGGACCGACGAGATGGCGCGGGCCGTCTTCGCCATGGTCGAGTGGCTGCTCGCCGAGGCCCGCGGGGCGGGCATGGACATCCGCTTCATCTACGCCCACCGGCAAAGCTCCGCCACGCGGCGCGCCGACCCCGGGGAGCTGATCTGGAGGACCGTGGCCTTGCGCGCGGTTACCGAACTCGGCCTGAGAATGGAGCCCAAGCGCGTCTGGGGCAGCGGCCTGCCCCTGCCCGCGGCCTGGGGCATCGACGGCGGGGGCAGATACTGACAGGGGCGACGGGGGTCGCGGGTGTCCGCCGAAGCCAGGTGCGCGAGGCGGCGAGGGGCTCTCTCACCCGGTATTGCCGATGCTCCCCGGACTCGATGCTCCCCGGACGCTTGTGTTATCCGCGTCGGGATTATAAGATCACCGGGTCACGACACGAAAACGGAGGTTGTCATGCGAGGAATGGGATGGGCTCTTGGTCTTTTGCTGTCTGCCTGCCTCGGCTTCGGGGTGGCGGGCTGCGGCGACGACGACGACGACGACGACGGAAGCGATTGGAGCGACTGGGAGCAATCCTGCGACGCCTACCCGGAGCAGAACGTGGCTGCGGGGACCAGCTGGCAGTGGCAGCTCCTCGGTGATATCGATACGAGCATCGACGTCGAGCTATACGACGTCGACCTGTTCGACACGTCCCAATCGGTCATCGACGAGCTACAGGGCGATGGCCGGATCGTGATCTGCTACTTCTCGGCGGGCTCGTGGGAAGAGTGGCGCGACGACGCGGGCGACTACCCGGATGACGCCATCGGCGAGACCCTCGAGGGCTGGCCCGACGAGAAGTGGATCGACGTCACGTCCGAGGGCGTGCGCACCGTGATCGAGGCGCGGCTCGACGTGGCCGTCGACAAGGGCTGCGACGGCGTGGAGCCGGACAACGTCGATGGCTACGTCAACGAGTCCGGGTTCGATTTCGACGGGTTCGACCAGCTCGACTTCAACGCCTGGCTGGCAGAGGAGGCCCACGCCCGGGGCCTGTCCGTGGGCCTGAAGAACGATGTCGACCAGCTCGAGGCCCTCGAGCCCTGCTTCGACTGGGCACTCAACGAGGAGTGCTTCGCCTACGGCGAGTGCGATCTCTACTGGCCGTTCCTGGACGCGAACAAGGCCGTGTTCCACGTGGAGTACGTCGACGACTGGGCGGACGCCCAGGACCTGGCCGACGAGGTCTGCGGCTCCGCGGACGTGGCGGGCTTCTCGACGCTGATCAAGGAGTGGGATCTGTACGAGGACTACATCGCCTGCGATTGAAGGGGGGGGTGCCCATGACCTGGAAGATGCTGCTTGCTGCCTTGGTGCTCGCGGTCACGACCGGCTTCGGGTGTGACGGCGGCTCGGGCGGAGGCGGGGACGGAGACTCTGACGCCGATTCCGACGCCGATTCCGACGCCGACTCGGACGGCGATTCCGACGCCGACTCGGACACGGATGGCGATGCCGGGTGGGTGATCGACCACTCGTGCACCGACCTCGGACAGATCCCCGAGGCGGCCCTCGAGCAGGCGATCGACTCGCTGCACATCGTCTACCAGCACACCTCCCACGGCAGCCAGCTCGTCACCGGGATGAACTCGCTCCAGGCCTTCCCGGACTTCGGCGGGGCCTATTCGTGGAGCGACTCGGGCGAGGCCGGCAGCCTCGACCTCGACGACAACGGCATCCCGGCCGACGTCCAGGACCTGAGCGTGGGTGACTACGAGGACGGGAACGGCGACACGCCCTGGGTCATCGGCACGCGCGCCCTGCTCGATGACGATGCCAACGCCCACGTCAACGTGGTCATGTGGTCCTGGTGCTCGATCAACGGCCACAACGCCCAGCGGTACGTCGACAACATGGAGAAGCTTGTCGAGGAGTACCCGGACGTGATCTTCGTCTTCATGACCGGCCACGCCGAGGGCCAGGGCGAGGACACGACGGAGAACTCGGTGCACTTCAACAACGAGCTGATCCGCGCCCACTGCCTCGAGCACGATCGCTGGCTCTTCGACTTCGCCGACATCGAGGCCCACAATCCGGACGGCGACTATTTCTGGGACCAGGGGATGTACGACAACCTGGACTACGACGGCGGCAACTGGGCCGTGGAGTGGATCGCCGAGAACCCCGAACACGAGCTCGCGCTGCTCACGACAGGCACGGGCGTGGACGGCTACGACGGCTGCTCGGGCTGCGCCCACTCCGACTCCCCGACCGAGGCCAACATCAACTGTGTGCTCAAGGGCCGCGCCGCATGGTGGCTCTTCGCCCGTCTCGCCGGCTGGGACGGGGTCTGAAAACAGGATTCCACCGATGAAAAAGCTGCCCGGTCGGTCGCTGCTAGGGATCGCTGTGCTCGCCGCGATCTGCTCTGCCTGTGACAAGAACATCAAGGACGGTCGGATTCAGATGAGCGGAGATTACATTGTGCTCGCCTGGAACGATCTGGGCATGCACTGCCTGAGCCCGAGCTACGACGAGCTCGTCATCCTGCCTCCCTACAACACCGTATGGGCCCAGGTGGTCAAGCGCGGTGACCCGCCCCGGGTCGTCACGGAGGGCCTGACGGTGGAGTACAGCATCGCCAACAACACCTATTCCTACGGCAAGCGGGACTACGGCGGGTTCTGGGACAACGCCCGGGCGTTGTTCGGGACGGATCTGGAGCATGACCTCGGGCTGAACCTGGCCAACCCGGATGTGCGCAACGGCCTGGCCGGCACGATGGAGGCGGTGGCGGGGGATCACTTCGCGGTCCACGGCATCCCCCTGACCCCGGTCGACGACGACGGCACGTGGAGCCCGTTCCAGGTGGCGCTGATCGCGGTCAGGGACTCCTCCGGCGCGGTGGTCTGCGAAACGCAGGCGACCGTACCGACGTCCGACGAGATCAACTGCGCCAAGTGCCACGGGGGAGGCGAGCCGGGTGAGACGTTCGCCAGGATCCTCGAGACGCACGACGAGATCAGCCTGACCCAGCTCCTGTCCGGGACGCCGGTGCTCTGCGCCAGCTGCCACGGCAGCCCCGCGCTCGGCCAGACCGGGCCGGGCAGCTCGGGCACGTACCTCTCCCAGGCGATCCACGGGTTCCACGCGAGCAAGGGCGCGAAGTGCTACGACTGCCACCCGGGAGAGGCGACGAAGTGCAACCGCAGCCTGTCCCACACCGCGGACGGCGGCAAATGCACGTCCTGCCATGGCGACATGGCCACGGTCGCGTCGACGATCGCCGGCGGCGAGCGCCTGCCCTGGCTCGGAGAGCCCGGTTGCGTCGACTGCCATGACGGCGTGGCCCAGGTGGACACCGGTGACACCCTGTACCGCAACGCGTACGGCCACGGCGGCCTGGCCTGCCCGGCATGCCACGGCAGCCCGCACGCCATGGTCGCCTCCCGCGAGCAGCCGGACAACACCCAGGCGATCCGGCTTCAGGGCACGGCTGCTCCCGTCGGCAGCTGCCGCGCCTGCCACTTGGGATCCCACGGCGGGGGTGACGATTTCGGCGAGGTGCACGCCGGCTCGAGCCCCGAGGCGCACACTGCGTGCAACATCTGTCACGAGGCCACGCCGAGCGACACGTCCTCGTGGCCCCATTCCTTCCAGTGGAAATGACACGCCCCCACAGACAGTCCGGAGGGGTCAGATCTCCACGCCGACGTTCAGGCCGCCCCAGACGACCCAGCCGTTGCGGGAGCCGGGTCGGTCGCGGACGAGGGTCGGATCCGGCACGGTCTGCTGCTGCGGGATCACGGGCGTCTCACCCGCCAGGTCGGTCCAGGCCGCGCCGAATCCGGGAGAGACGTACCAGCCCGAGCCCAGGTCGATGGGCAGGCCCAGGGTCAGCTGCACGTCGTGACGGTTGCCCCGCAGGCTGGAGTCCGGGTGGTAGAGCTTGATGCCGTAGGCCAGCCGGATCTCCATCGCGACGCGCTCGTGGAGATCGAAGGTCTTGCCCATGGCCGGGTTGAGGTAGAGGTAGCGGTAATCGGCCAGGGCGTCCTGCACGCCGGCGAAATACGAAATGGAAAGGGAGAGGTCCACACCCGGGTGGACCGTCAGCGCCGCGCCCGGATCGAGGTAGGACGGGACCGCGGCCCCGGCCGCCTGCTCGTCCGCCGCGGGGTAGAAGTACCAGAAGAGGAACAGCGACACCGTTGCGGCCTCGCCGATGTCCCGATCCCACCCCAGCAGCAGATCCTGTTCGACGCCGATGCCGGCGTCGATGTTGTCCGAGAGGTTGTCGCCGTTCAACTGGAACGCGCCCCAGTACCCGAGCCAGAGCCCTGTGTCGAAGATCGACCACGTGATGCCCGGCGCCAGGAGCATGTGCGGATCGAGCTGGTCTCCGTCGGCGAAGACGTTGAGCCCCCGGAAGACGTAGGCCGTGGCGAAGCCCAGATCGATAGTCAGCCCGAGCCCGGGATCGTCCTCCCCCTCCGCGACCTCGCCCAACATGTCCCCATCGGGCTCACCGGCTGCCCCCGCGGGCTCTGCGGCCAGGACCAGAGCGGCGATCGAGACAGAGACGAGCGTATTCTTCATCGCGTACCTGCCTTTTCTCGGGTGGGGCCACTATACTACGATCCACCTTCCACCGATCCACCGATCCACCGATCCGCGATCCACCCTTTTCTGGACCCGGCCGCCGAGTTTCACCTACAATTGACTACATGAGTCGGATTCACGGCAGACGAGCCCTCGCCCTCACCCTGGTCGCCACCGTCGTGCTGGGCTGCGGCGCGCCGGCCGGAAGCCGCGGGGCCCACCCAACGAAGCCCCCCCGCCGGTCCGCTCCCGCTTCGGCCGAAGCCAAGGGCAAGGGCTCGGCCACGGCCGACGAGGCCCGCAACGCCACCCTCGGCCGCCGCGGCGACTGGAAGCTGACCTCCGAGAAGGTCCGGACCGTGGCACCCCTGGTGCGCGATGCAGCGAAGAGGAACGGCCTGCCCGAGGACCTCGTGTTCGGCGTGATCTGGGTCGAGTCGCGCTTCAATCCCCGGGCCGTGTCCCCGGTGGGGGCCCGCGGCCTCATGCAGCTCATGCCGCGGACCGCGGACTACCTGGCCGAGAGCATCGGCTGGACCGGGAAGCACGACGCCTTCGACCCGGAGTTCAACATCTCGGCCGGCGCGTTCTACGTCGCGAAGCTCATCGACCGGTTCAGCGGCGACGTGGACCTGGCCCTGGCCGCCTACAACGCGGGTCCCACCAAGATCCGCCGCTGGCTCGCCGATGGCGGGCTGCCCCCTGTTTCCGTCGAGTACCATACGATGGTCCAGACCGCCCGGACCTTCTTCAGCGCCGGCGGCGGAGGGTCTTTCGAAGCTCCCACCACCGAGGACCTGGACCGACTGGGCCTAGCCATCCTCATCGCGGGCCTGTCCGATCGGCAGTTCGGCCTCGAGCGCGAGGACGACGCGACCCCGTTCAACTGACGCACTTCATTTTCCACCTGCAATTTCGTGTGGTTCCACGTGCCTGGCGCCGGATCCGGCACGGATCGGACGGCCGGTTGGCCCGGGGCCGGCGAACGGTGCTAGAATGATGACGGTCGAAACGACGCAAGGAGGAGCCACGGTGATGTCAAAGAGGATTCTCGCGCCGCTGCTCGCGGTGACCTGTTCCGCTCTCGCCGCTGCGCCCGCGACGGGGCAGCACAAGACCTACACCCGGGCCACGGAAGGCGTGCTGCTGCCGTCCCCCTCCCTGACCGAAGTGGACGACGCCTCGGCGCTGTCCGTCAACCCGGCCAACCTCGGCTTTCTCGACTCCTGGAATCTCGAGTACGTCGGTGCGTGGATCGACGACCAGAACCACATCGCGGGCCAAGGCCATGGACTGTTCTTCGGCTTCCCCCTCGGCCCATTGGGCTTCGGCATCTCGACGGAGTTGCTGATGCCGCCCCCCGCCGTCCGCGAAACCTGGCAGGGTCTCGACAACCGGATCCGCTTCTCCCTGGGCATGGGGCTCGACCTCCAGCGGGCGGTGGGTATCGGCCTCGCCTATCGCACGTTCTTCCGCTACGACATCGGCGACATCAATACCCTGGACCTGGCGCTCACGGTGCGCCCGGCGAACCAGCTCGCACTGTCCGTCGTGGTCTCCGACGTGTCCCGTCCCCGGGTCGGCTACCAGCAGGTCTCGACAATTCCCCGCAGCGTGCAATCCGAGGTGGCGCCCCTGCGCGTCAACGTCGGGCTCACGATCCGGCCCCTGGGCAACGACCGGCTCGGCCTCGGCGGCGAGCTGCTCTACCTGGTCGATGTCCAGGACGAATTGGGCAACGAGACCAACCGCACCGACGCCGCCGCGATCCTCACGGCGATGATCGTCGACGGGCTGACGCTGCGCGCGAGGTTCGGGGCCGAGGGAGTGCGAGACAACGAGCACGAGGACGGCTACTTCATCGACGCCGCCCTGGCCTTCGACTTCCGGCGGATGGGATTCGAGGCAGGCAGCTACTACCGTGTGAACCCCGAGGACGGCCGCGGCTTCGAAGGCGCGTCCTGGGCCGTGCGCATGTCCGGGGACGAGAACCCGGCGATCCCGATCCCCAGGGCGCTGCGCCCCTACCGGGCGGTGGTCTTCGATATCGACAAGCAGCCCGACTCGTACCGGCTCGCCGCCCTCCTCGAGACCCTGGATCGCGCCGTGGGGGATCCGGCCGTGGACGTGCTCCTGATCAGGCCGCGCGCCGGGAGCCTCGACCTCACCTCGGCCCAGGAGTTGCGAAGGCGCATCATCGCCTTCCGGCATGAGGGCGGACGCAGCGTCTGCTACCTCGAGGAGGCGACATCGGCCGTCTACCAGGCCTGCGCCGCGGCTGACAAGGTCTGGATCAACCCCGCCGGTGGCGTGCGCCTCGCCGGGCTCTCGACCTCTTCGATCTACTTGAAGGACCTGCTCGACAAGATCGGCGTCTTCGCGGACATCATCCGCATCGGCGAGTACAAGTCCGCGCCCGAGTCCCTGACGCGCTCCGGGCCCACGGACGAGGCGTCCCTGGCGGTGAGCCGGCTGCTCGACTCCACCTACGGCCACGTGCTCGGCCGCGTGGCGGCGGATCGCGGGTTTGCGGACCCGGCCCAGGCACGCCAGGTGGTCGAGGGCGGCCCCTACACGGCGAGCGAGGCGCTGGCCGCGAAGCTGGTGGATGCCCTGGTGACCGCGGACCAGCTCGAGGACGAGCTGAGCAGCGTCGTCGACGGCCCGCTGACGGTGGTCAGGGACTACGGCCGCGCGCCCCTGAACCACCGGACCTACCTCGACTCGCCCGCGGTGGCGGTGGTGCATATCGACGGTGACATCATCGACGGCGAGAGCGTGCACGTGCCGCTGTTCGACATCACGATGACCGGCGCCGTGACGATGCAGAAGGTGCTGCGCGGCCTGGCCGACGACCCGCGGATCCACGCCGTGGTGCTGCGCATCGACAGCCCCGGCGGGTCGGCGCTGGCCTCGGACCTCATCTGGCGCGAGGTGATGGCCCTTCGGGAGCGCAAGCCGGTGGTGGCTTCGTTGGGCTCGGTGGCCGCCTCGGGCGCCTACTACCTCGCCTCGGCCGCGGACGAGATCTGGGCCGAGCCGACGACGATGACCGGCTCCATCGGCATCTTCTACGGCAAGGCCGACGTCTCGGGGCTGCTTCGCAAGATCGGCGTCGGCGTCACGACCTGGAAGCGGGGCGAGCGCGCGGACATGGAGTCCTGGACCCGCGCCTACACGCCGGACGAGCGGCGGCGTCTGCTCGGCCAGATCCGCGAGTACTACAACCTCTTCCTCGACCGCGTGGTGGAGGGACGGGGACGCGGCTTCAACCGCAAGATCGTCGACAAGCGCGGGCGGGGGCGCATCTGGTCCGGCGCCGACGCGAAGAACCACCTGCTCGTCGACGAGCTGGGCGGCTACATCGAGGCTCTCGATCGGGCCAGGGAGCTCGGCCAGGTGAAGCGCGAGACCCTGGTGTTCCACGTGCCCGAAGAGGAGGGCGGACTGCTGCTGCGCCTGGTGCGGCAGATCAAGGCTGCCGTGGCGGACGATCCGTCGCCGCTCGATCTGCTGCTCTCCGCGGCCCAGGCGAAACAGCTCTTCCGCGCCGCCCTGCCCTTCGCTTCGGCCGACGCGGGTGCTCCCCGGGCCCGCCTGCCCTTCGCGATCATCGAGAGGAACTGAGCTGCTCGTCCGCAGCCCAGGCGAAGGCGGGGCGCAAGGGGACGCGCTCCCACGAAAATGCGCGCGGTCCTGTCCGACCTAGGCCGGCGTCGATCGACTACCTGACGTACTTGCTGACGATCTTGGTCAACTCGAACATCGACACCTGGGCTCTGCCGAACAGCGCCCTCAGCTTTTCGTCGGCGTTGATCATGCGCCTGTTGACCGCATCCTGGAGCTTGTTCCTCTTGATGTAGTCCCAGATCCTCTTGGTGATCTCGGTGCGCGGGATGGCCTTGTCACCGATGATCGCGGCCAGCGGGCCGAACGGCTGCTTGGGCGCCATGAACGCCGCGTTGGGCTTGCGCTTGACCTTGGCCTTGGCGGCCTTCTTCGCCGGGGCCTTCTTGGCGGCCTTCTTCACCGGGGCCTTCTTGGCGG
>CAYZAI010000186.1:0-9450 GCA_964476305.1 uncultured Myxococcales bacterium | reverse complement strand
TGCTCGGCCGCGGTGAACCGGAAGCTGTTCGATCAGATCGTCTTCGCCGCGGTCAAGGACTCGGGCCGCGATGCCACCGTCGTGCGCCGCACCGGCGCCGGGCCGGATCACCCGGTCTCGGTCTTCCACCCCGAGGGCGAATACCTGAAGGCCAGCCTGCTCGCGGTGCGGTGAGGTGGCTCAGGCGGAGGGGGGATCGACGATCTTCCCCATGAACAGGATCGCCCCGGAGTGGCGGTCGTGAAGCACCACGAGGAATGGCCGATCGACCCGGAACGGCTCGGGCGCGCTCCCCGCCGCCACATCAACGGAGGTGACCGCGGCGGCCTCGGTGCCCACCTCGTCGACCTGGACGAAGGTCTTGTGCTTGACGTCGCTGATGAACAGGCCGCCGTTCGCGTTGATGCCCGTGAAGTCGGCGGCGACCGGGTCGAATGCCTCGGCCATGCCCAGCGCGCTGAGCACGTCCACGAGTGACTGCTCGAACTCGAGGGTGAACTTGGGCAGCTCGACCGTGGTCTCCTCGTCGGCGAACCCGTTGACGATCCCGGCCCAGCCCCCGGCGGCCAGCCCGGCCGCCACCTCGTCGACGGCCACGCCCTCGTCGGGCAGGATCACGCTCATCGCGAAGTGCTGCCTGCCGTAAGGAAGATCCACCGCGCGGAAGCCCTCGCCCGACTGGCAGGGCACGTCGCCGTGGAGCTGCATCATGCTGACCGTGGAGGCGGTGTCCTCGTCCACGTGGAACTCGGCGTCCGCGGTCAGGGACTGATCGAACTGGTAGGTCCAGTCGCCCTTGAAGTAGACGGCGTTGATCAGGACCATCACGGTGTCGACATCGATGGAGTCGACGATCTCTTCGATCAGCCCGTGGGTCTGCTCGGCGACCCAGGCGTTGATCGTGTCCTTGGCCCCCGGATCGTCGAAGTCCAGGGCCTCGACCACGGCCAGGAAATACGTCTGGCAGGCCTCGATGAACGCGGCCAGCACCTCGAACCCCTGCCGGTACCAGATCGAGTTGGCGATCTCGAGGGTCACCTTCCCGTCCATGGTCTGCAGGAGCTCGATCAGGCCGAGATAGGCCTCGTCGATGTCCTCGACGGACAGGTCGCCGAGGGCCAGGGCCTCGCGCATCCCATCCGCCGTGGTGCCCGCGGCGCCGTTGAAGGTCATGCCCAGGGCCATCGAGACGCTCAGGGGCGAGACGAAGACGTTGCCGCCGTCCGACTGGCCGATGACCTCGTCGAACAGCGACAGGCCGAAGTCGTTGCTCGCGGCCACGATCTCGGCCTCCTGCTCGGTGAGCGGTCGCGGTCCGTCCTCTGTCTCGTCCATGCAGGCGGCCAGGGCGAGGGCGAGCACCAGGACGGGCGCGACGAGGACGTGTTTCTTGTCAAGCATTGTCGATCCTCCCAAGTTGCGGTCGTTCGCGAAGCACCGGGATCAATGGTATTGCCGACGGCCCCGGCCGACAAGTGTTGCGTGGAGGCGGTCGCTCGACGGGGCGGGGTGTATTGGCTAGACTGTCCCCGATGGAAGCGGACGGAAGCCCGAAGAAGGAAGCCCCCCACGATCTGGTGGTGGTCTCTGACCTGCACGTCGGGCCGGGCCGAGCCTCGGGCTCGCCGCGCTACGAGACCACCGAGGACTTCTTTCACGACGAGGCCTTCGCCCGGTTCCTCGAGCACCTGGCCGCCCGATACGGTGACGACCCCTCGCACCTGGTGCTGGTGCTGAACGGCGACGTCCTCGACTTCCTGACCGTCGTCGACGCGCCGACCGACGGGGAGGCCGCGGCCGTTGGCTTCGAGGTCACTGGCGCCGAGCGCAAGTTCGGGCTCGACCCCACAGAGCTCAAGTCGGTCCACAAGCTGGAGGCGATCTTCGCGGGTCACCCGGTGTTCTTCCGAGCCCTGGCCCGGTTCGTCGGTGCGGGCTTCCGGGTCGAGATCCTGCGGGGCAACCACGACCTCGAGCTGTACTTCGACGGCGTACGCCACCGGCTGCTCGAGCTTCTCGCCGGCTTCGACGATGGGCCCGACCAGGCGGCCGTGGAGCGCCGGGTCCGCTTCCACCAGTGGTTCTACCTCGAGCCGGGCCGCGTCTTCATCGAGCACGGCAACCAGTATGATCGCACGAACTCGATTCGCTACCCGCTGCGGCCCCTGCTGCCCGAACGGCGCTGGTGGTGGCGCGAGCAGCCCGGCGAGCAGATCCTCGACTACCCGCTCGGCTCGACCTTCGTGCGCTTCTTCTACAACCGCGTGCGCCGCATCGATCCTCACGCACCGCGGCTGCTCGGCTTCGACCAGTACCTGGACTTCGTGCGCAGCTACAACCTCTTCGACGTCTGGCGCGTGGCCCGCGACCACTACCCGCACTTCGTCGCGGCCCTGGGGCCGGCGACGACCACCGGCAGCGGCCGCCCCACCGAGGAGGCCGATCGCCGGCAGGACGAGGAGTTTTCGCGGCTCGAGAGGGAAGGCGGGGGCGGGCCTTTGTACCGCGAGTTGGACCGGCTGAAGATCCACCCCGAGGCGGCGAGCAAGCCGGCCCTGGTCCGCAAGATGATGGCGCCTTTGGCCCGTCGCCTGCTGTTGTTCGGTGCCTTCGCCTTCATCGGCCTGTACCTGTGGCTGCTCCTGTTCCGGCTGATCCAGTCCGTGCCGTGGGTCGCGGCGGACGTTTTCCTCAAGGCGCTGTTGGCGCTGATCACCATCGGCGGGGTGGGCTGGGCCTGGATCCACCTCGATCGCAAGCTGCGGCAGCGCAGGAACCCCGAGGCGCGCACCTGCGCCGAGCGCGCCGGGGTGATCGCCGGGCTGGCCGACGTGCCGCTGGTGCTGATGGGTCACACCCACACCGTGGATCATCGGGCGGTCGCCGGCGGGCGGGCGGTCTACGCCAACTCCGGCACATGGACCGCGGTCAGCAACCCCTGGAGCCGGCTGTTGCGCGATGCGAGGCGGATGACCTTCCTGCACGTCGAGGGCGACGGCGTTTCGCTTTGCCGCTGGAACGACGACGCGGGCCGCATCGACGACGTGCCGCTGTTCACCGACGAGCAGGCGGAGGGCTGAATGGGTGTGACCTTCGACGATCCATCCGACAGCGCATAGGCCGGAGTACCGCCAGTTCCCGGCCGGAAATCCAGACTTTCAAGGACGGAGGCTGGGTTGAGCTCGACATGAACTGCCAGGCCAAGTGCGGCTACCCGGACCAGGTTGTGCTTGAGCGCGATCTCGACGAGGGCGCGCAGATCTACCAGTACTCGTAGGCCCCCTGGTCGATGATCGCGCCACCGATGAAATAGTCATTCCGGTCGTTTCCCAGCAGATCATGGGACGTGGAGTACGAGTCGTTCCCGGCATCGATGCACGGTGACGTCTCGCTGAGCTGCAGATCCACCAACGAGTAGGTGTCGCCCGCGGATATCTGCCCCCCGAAGTGCCCCCAGATCATCAGGGTGTCCGTAGTGTTCGACTCGACGTAGTGCCACCGCCCGGCCTGGGTCACGAGCAACAGGCCCGCCAACTCGTCGGTCTCCCACACCTCACCGGAGCTGCTCGTCAGCTCGGTCTGCCACGTCTCCGCGTTCTCCTGGACGGCGCCCCAGCTCCCGACCTCGACGCTGGGATAGCCGACGAACTCGGGATCGAGGTCGATGTTCGCGGCCATCGCCGATCCCCAGTCGCCCTCGATGTCGTTGTAAGTCACCTCCGGGTAGTCCGTGTCGAAGGTGATCTCCTCGTCGTTGCTCCAGAGAATGCAGTTGGCGACCTTGTTGGTCTCCTGTCCCCGGTCGACGTTGTGGATAGCGGTCGTGTTGGCCACGAACGTGTTGTTCAGAGTCTCGAACGTGTCGGTAATATCCACCGATCCGGAATCATTGAGCAGAGCCGGGCCGCCCGTGTTGCCGGCGAAGACGCTGTTGGAGACCCCGCCGCCGTCGGCTTCGCCGATGCTCACCGTCGCGCCGGCCGCGGCGTCGTTTCCGACAACGACGTTCTCCTTGAAGTTGGCCGCCGAATAGCTCCCCGGGCGGAACAAGTAGATGAGGTTTCCCGAATCGAACGCGTTGGCGGAGATGATGTTGTTGCTCATGGTCGAGATCCCGTCGGAGCCGGGAAGCACCAACGCGCCGGAGTTCCCAGCGAAAACGCTCTCCGCGACATAGAAATTATTTCCGCCGATCGCCGTGCCGCTGTTGTGGACCAGGATGTTGCGCCTGAAGCCCTCTCCCCCCACTTGCGCGCCTCCCGCAAATGCTCTCCCAGTATTGTGGTGAAAGACGTTGTCCGTCACGTCCATCGCGGCGCTACCGCCCAAGGAGGACGTGACCTCGAGCCCGCGGAAGTTGTATCCGAAGTCGCATGAGGACACGATCAGGTCGTCCGACGCGACCAGGTAGGCCCCCACGTTGTTCTCAGAGAAGCTGGAGCTCGTCAGGCTCATGAAGAGATAGCCTTCATAGGTGCCAAACCAGTGCGAGGGCAGGTACACGGCGTAGTTGTCGTGTGAATCGAACGCGCAGCCGTCGACCTCGATCCACCGATCCTCTGGAGACGTGATGGCGGTGTTGACCGTTTCGAGGAAGAGGCCGTCCGCCGGACGAGCCTCCTCTGAGAAGCTGATGTTGGCCGAGAACGTGCTGTCGGTCATGGTGAATCCGGTGAACTCGTCATCGATGTAGACGGCGCCTCCCTGGCCGACGGCGGTGTTGCTGGTGAAATGCGAGTTCACGATCTGCGCCTCGTAGTCCTCACCCACGTAGACGGCGCCGCCGTTCTCGGCGTACTCGAGTTCCTGGTCCCCGTCCCCGCACGAGTTCCCCGTGAAGTCACTTCCCTGGATGAGCAACGTGCGCTCCCTTGGCGTGGTGATCGCTTGCGTGCTGACGGCGCCACCGCTGTGCGTCTCACACGACGACTGGTTGCCGGAGAACACGGAGTCGATGATCTCCACGTTGACGCTCTGGAGCCAAAGCACGTGCTCGGCCTGGTTGTTCACGAAGGAGCAACCCTCGAATCTTACCTGGCCGGGCGACTGCGAGAGGCTGCTGATCTGCACGATCGCATTGAATGCGCCCGCCGGCGTGGCCGTGTTTCCCGTGAACTGGCAGTCTTCGAAAACATGGGATCTCGGCAACGTGTTGAGCGGTGCCTTGATATCACCTCGATTGCCGAGGAAGTCGCACGAACTGAAAACGACGTCGTCGGCGTCATCCAGATCGATGCAAGAACCGTCCGCGTAGCCGCTGTTCTCGACGAGGGTATCCTCGACTCGCAGCTCGTCGCCGTCGGTCCAGTGCCTGACATCCAGCGCCATGGCCTCTTCGTTGTCGACGAGCTTGCAGCTCGCGATCGTGATCGGCCCGTAGTCTGCCGTTATCGCCGCGCTGTAGTCCGACCCCGAGCCGGCGCCGCCGATCGTCAATCCATCAAACCGGTTGTCTCCCGACGAGAAGATCGTGGTGGTCACGTGGAGGTCGCCGGAGATCCCGTCGGCGCCGGTGATCGTCGTCTCGTTGGCCTCGAGATCACGTTCGCTCGGATCGCTCTCGGTCTTGTCGAAGCCGCCGTACACGTCGACCCGTTCCGGAAATGAGAGAACGTCCTGAATGGTCGTGTAGTAGACGTTCCACACCCCGGCCGCTATCCAGACCTGACAGCGTCCGCCCGAAACGAGCGCCGCGGCGCCGGCCGCGTTCAGCGCGTCCTGCAGGTTCCACGTGGCCGTGGCCCAGCTCGTGCCGTCACCGTTGCCGGAATCGAAGTCCACGTAGTACGTGCACACGCTCTCGCAGTTGTCACCCGTGTAGTACCCGAGGCACGCGTTGCAGTCCTGGTCGGGATCCCAGTTCCCGGGACAGACGTCGCAGTCGTCGCCCTCCCAGTGGTTGGCGCATACGCACGCGTCGCCCTCGCAGACCTCCGGGTAGACACAAGGATCTCCGGAGTGGTCGCAGGTCTCCTCCTGCTCGTTGCAGATCTCGGTACCGTTGCAGAAGTCACTGTCGTCCGGGCAGGGGGGGCCGAGATGGACGGAGCAGGTGCCTTCCTGGCAAGTGTCCGGACCGTTGCAGTACTCGTCGTCGTCGCACGCCGCGCCATCGTTGGCGGACCAAGTGGTCGGCGACAGCGCGACAACGCACTTCTCGCAGGGATTGGACGGGTTCACTTCGTCGTCGGCGAAACACTCGGTTTCGATCTCGCACCCCAGGCACACATCGGTGTCGGAATCCGTATCCGTGTCCGTGTCGGTATCCGTGTCGGTGTCCGTGTCCGTGTCCGTATCCACATCCATCGAGCCGCAATCCACCTCGATGATGTAGGAACCGGACCCCCCGGCGAACCCTTCGACGACGACATAATAGGTAACGCCTTCCGTCACCTGATACGCGATCTCTTCGGTTGACGTCGTCGTTGTGCTGCTGTCGAGGCAGTCGCTCCCCACGCATCCCGCCCCCGTCTCTTCCAATAAAACCAGATCCAGATCGGAGCTGCCCGCTATCAAAAGGGTGAAAGTGACCTGTCCCGTCTCCGGCGGAACGAAGGAGTAGATCTTGTCGGGGCCTGTCTCCGCCCAGCTGAAGCACGAGTAGTAGTCGATATCGTTCCCGCTCGTATAGTTGTCGCCCGCCTCCATGGTGTCGCACGCGATCGGCACCGCCTCGGTACAGAGATCGGTGTCCGTGTCGGTATCGGCATCCGCGTCGCTGTCTGAATCCGCGTCCGCGTCGCTGTCCGTATCGGCGTCCGCGTCGCTGTCGCTGTCGGTGTCTGCATCCGCGTCGCTGTCCGTATCGGCGTCCGCGTCGCTGTCGCCGTCGGTGTCTGTATCCGCGTCGGACGCTCCGTCGTCGTCCTCACCGCCGCTCCCGTCACCGGTCGAACAACTGCCGCATGAAAAGGATGCGATCAATACTCCAGAGATGAGCCAGAAACGTTGCATCCTTTCCTCCTGCGACAAGTCGCTTACGTCGGAAACAGCCTAGCGGATCGGGGAAGAAGTCTCAAGAGAGTCCAGGGTTTCAAGGCTGGAGGTAAAGTTGAGCCCTACGGGCCGGTGGATTCCGGATCCCGACCCGCGAAGTCGTGTCTTTGTTATTGGGAGCCCTGCTTCGGAGCCCGAAGGTACATATTCTTTCGTTGAGAGTCCTGCTCCGGAGCCCGAAAGCCCGCGACTACTCCACGGGGATGACGTTGCGAAGCTGCATGCCGGTCATGTCCGAGTAGGTGTAGGGTCCGAGGCCGATGGGCACGTTCGTGACCTCGTGGGTCTCGGGGTGGACCTTGTGGGCCGAGTTGCCGCCCTGGGACACGGCCCAGACGTAACCCTCGTAATCCACGGCCACGCCCACCACAGACTCGGGGCCCACGTGGTCGCGCCAGAGCAGCTCCATGGACTCCTCGTCGACCTGGAGCACGTCGCCGTCCGAGCTCGCGACCCACACGCTGCCCTCGCCGTCAACGGCCACGCCCCGGTGGAAGTCGACCATGCCCGTCGAGAAGAAGTCGTTGATCTGCGTTTCGGGATCGAAGCGCGAGACGCACCCGCCACCGGCGAACGTGTTGGTGCCCGCGGTCCAGATCCTTCCTTGCGAGTCCACCGAGATGCCGTAGCCGCAGTGGACATTGAAGGTCTGGTTGTCGGCGAGGTTGTCCAGGCTGATGCGCTCGATGCTGCACAGGCCGATGGTGCAGCCCATGGCCACCGTCCAGATGTTGCCCTTGCCGTCCATGGCCCCGCCGTAATGGGCGAGCCCCGTGGGCTGGGAGGCCAGGATCGCGCCGGTATCACCGTCCAGCCGGTACATGGTCTTGTTCATCATCGCGCCGATGTACACGTGGCCGCCCAGGCCCGTCTCCTCGTCCTCCTCGCCATCCCAGGCCGTGGCCCGGGCGCCGATGGACGTCGAGCCCGTGGTGAGCTCGGTGTTCCAGGCCATGCACTCGTCCTCGCCGAAGGGCAGCACGTCGTCCGGTCCCAGGGACGTGTCGATGATGCCGTTGTCGTCCTTGTCGATGCACTCCCAGAACTCTGCGATGAACTTGGTCACGGACGACGGCCCGGCCGGGTCGCGGTTGGTCACCACCATGTCACCGTGGAGGTTGACCGAGGTGCGGGACGGGTCGCAGGTCGAGTAGGGGCACGTGCGGTAGCGGGCGACCTCCTCGCCGGTGACGGTGCAGACCTTGGAAAGCGTGCTCTCCTCGGTGTTCGAGATCCAGATGAAGGACTGCACGTCGCCCGGGCACATGTTGTCCGAATCGGAGTCGGTGTCCGCGTCCGAGTCGGAGTCGGTGTCGGAGTCGGCGTCCGAGTCCGCGTCGGAGTCGGCGTCGGAGTCGGCGTCCGAGCCGTCGTCATCCCGGTCCGAGCTCTGGCATCCCGTCGCTGCCGGGGCGACGGCGAACAGCACGGCAATGGTGGCGATGGTGATCTTCATGGAATCCATCCTTTCACGGCTCGCCCTTCTCGAGGCGATGAAGGAATTATAGCAGGATACTGCAAGGTAGTGGCATTTTTTTCCGGTGCCGCGCCTCCGGCTCACTCTTCTGCTCACTCTTCTTGGCAAGGGGCCCGCTTCGCGCTATGTTCGCGGCCATGAGCCACCCGGCAGAGGAAGCGCGAGCCCATATCATGGCCGGCCTCGAGGCCTGCCAGGCCGATCAGTCCCTGGCGGGGGCCCTCGATGCACTGACGTCGAACCTGGCCCAGGCCCAGGGCAAGCTGTTCTCCGCGGCCAAGCTCCCGCCGAACAACCCGGCCGCCATTGACATGATGCGCAAGGCCATGGACTGCCTGGCCCAGGCGCTGAAGACGCTCCAGGACATCGACAGCACCAGCGACGCGGTGGGAATCGCCGCCGCGTCCATCGCCAGGTCCCTCAAGACGCTGCACCCGGCCGTGCGCATAGCCCTCGAGGAGGCCGAAAAGCGGTCGCTGCCGCCGCCGTCGCCCGGGCCGGCCAAGGGCGGCGCCTCCGGCGACACGGTCAACGTCAATGTGCAGACGGTGCTCAGCCTCAACACCAGCCACCAGTTCTACACGGGCTTCTCCGAGAACATCGAGGAGGGCGGCATCTTCGTCGCCACGTTCGAGCCCAGGCCCATCGGCTCCAGGGTGCTGGTGAACTTCAAGCTGCCCGGCGGCCGGCCGGTCACGGCACGGGGCGAGGTGCAGTGGGTCCGCGAGTACAACCCGATGACGCCCGACACCGCGCCCGGGATGGGCGTGAAGTTCACAGACCTCCTGCCCGCCGACCGGGCGGCCATCGAGGAGTTCACCAAGTCCCGCGCCCCGATGTTCTACGAGTAGCCCCCCGATGACAGAGCCAGTAGGGCACTGAGCGCTACTCGGTGGCGGAGTCCGCTGGGACGACCCGGAGCCGGCCGCGCTCGATGCCGAGGATCACCAGGGCCAGGACGACCGCGGCGGCGACCA